>CP016269.1:1693069-2038354 GCA_001880285.1 Flavobacteriaceae bacterium UJ101
ATTACCTAAAGATGCTTCTGAAGGGTTTGGAGAAATGTTTATAGAACATGTAATTCCTGCTTTTTTTAATGGAGATAAAGATGGAATTTTAGAAAGAGCAAAAATGACAGAAAAGGGTCAACTTACAGAACGATTTACTTATTTACAAAGTTATATTGAGGGGAAAGAATAATGTTAATAAAATATTAAATTAATCCGTTTGTCGAGAAAAAATCTTTGGATATCGAATGATGTAAATTAAGTAATAGAACATTTCTACATTTGAAGTGTAGTTCAACAACAGTAAGTAACTTTTTCATAGTTAAATTAATTAGGTTTTTTCTCCCCATAATTTTAAAATTATGGGGAGTTTTGTTTTTTATTGGTATTGCATAGAAATACGTGTTATACTTTCTAATGTAATAGAATCCATCATATCATCAGCTCCAATTTCAAAACGATAACCTTTAGCATTATTATTACCTATGGGAGAAGGAATACTAAGTTGATCTCCAATTGTAATAATATTAAATACAAGATTCCCCTTAATATGTTCAGGTGAAATGTGAATTAATTTACGTTCATCAAATGAAGAATCAGGACTTGGGTTATAAAGCCTGAAAATAATTCCTGTAGCTGCTGAAGATTTAGTAAAAGATAAAATAATACGCCAAATGGTTACTTGTCCAGGAACAGGGTTTTCTAAAAAAGTATCATTATCAAAATCATAAATGGTTTCTTGTAATTGATTGTTTGTTAAAGAAGAATCTAAATTTTTTGGCCAAGTTGTAGTTGGACTTCCAGAAATAACCAATTCTCCAGGAGTTATTTCATCTAATGATTCGTCTGTATCAAGTACTATAGGAATTAAAGTGAAATCTCCATTAGAGTCAGGATTTCCCCCAATATTTGTAAACGTAATTTTTGTAGTTCCTGATCCATTATCGTATCCATTTATTTTTACTTGCCCAGAATTACGATCATGTTGTTCTATTTGAGAAGAAAAATTAAGGTATTGCCATTGTGTTCCATCATAAAAAGAAAATAATTTATTAGTTGAATCATAATAAATCATACCCTCTTGAGGAGAAGTAATGTTGCTAGTGTTTGAAATTCTTGGTAATAAAATTCCTGAATTTGTACTTTGTACATCTAATATGGCTTTAGGATCAGAAGTCCCAATACCAATTTGACTATATATTGTATAAGATAGCCAAAAACTAATAATAATTATAAAGTGCTTTTTAGTTTTCATAATAATTCTATTTTTTGATTAAGAGTTTGAAACGAATTTAAAAACTATCAATAGTGCAATTAGTCAAAAAAGTATTAAGTCTATTTAGTGTTTGACGAATCTATGTTTTGTGTATATTAATATGATTTTTTAGAATTATAAATTGTCTAAAAAAAAGTGTTAATAAGCTATGGTTAGAATAGTATTAAATAGGATCAAAGTTTTTTAATCAATAATAAAAGTACTTTTGTCAAAATAATAAGTAATAAAATGAAAATGATAAATAACTTTTGGTTGAGTAAAAACTACAAATAGAACTTTTTAGTGAGAATTGATTAATGTTTAGCAACGTTTTAAGCTTTAATAGTAAAAAACGTTGCTTTTTTCTATTTTTGCACTGAAACAATATTTGTTAGATTTTAGAATTATGATTTTTGTACAAAATATAGGATTGCATTTTGCAGGGAATTACTTGTTTGATAATGTTTCTTTTCGAATTAATAAAGGAGATCGAATTGGATTGGTTGGGAAAAATGGAGCAGGAAAATCTACATTCTTAAAAATCCTAATGAGAGAACAAGAGCCTACTGAAGGAGAAATAAGTTTAGAAGGAGAGGTCTCAGTAGGTGTTTTAACACAAGATATTGATTTTGAGTATGGTCGTACACTATGGGAAGAAACAGAATTGGCGTTTAAAGAAATTAAAAAATTAGAAGCTGAAATTGAAAAGATTAATATTGAATTAACAGAACGAACCGATTATGAAAGTGATTCCTACACTAAACTAATTGAAGATTTAACAACCAAAACAGATCGTTTTACGTTAATAGGAGGGTATACTTATAGTGCTCAAATTGAACAAATACTCTTAGGTTTAGGGTTTAAAAGAACCGATTTTGATAAACTAACTGATGATTTTTCAGGAGGATGGCGTATGCGAATAGAATTGGCAAAACTATTGTTACAAAAACACGATGTGATGTTATTAGATGAGCCAACGAACCATTTGGATATTGATTCTATCATTTGGTTAGAAGATTTTTTAAAAAATTATGTTGGAGCAGTAGTTTTAATATCACACGATACACAGTTTTTAGATAGTGTGACCAATCGTACCTTAGAAATTGCTAATAAAAAAATCATAGATTATCCTACGCATTATAAACGATATTTAGTATTAAAAGAAGAACGTAGAGAACAATTACTTTCTCAACAAAAGAATCAAGAGAAGGAAATTAAACATACAGAACAATTAATTGAAAAATTTCGTGCCAAAGCAAGTAAAGCCTCTATGGCACAAAGTTTAATTAAAAAACTAGATCGTGTTGAACGTATTGAAGTTGAAAATGATGATGTAAATGCAATGAATGTTCGTTTCAACACGAATGTCACTTCAGGAAAAATTGTATTAGAGGTAGAAAATGCAGCAAAGTCATTTGCTGATAATCAAGTGTTTTCAAAAGTGGATATGCTGTTGACTAGAGGAGAAAAAGTAGCTTTTGTAGGGCAAAATGGACAAGGTAAGTCGACGCTTTCCAGAATGATTGTAGGTGATTTAGAAGGAGAGGGTGTTATTAAATTAGGACATAATGTTGAATTAGGATATTTTGCTCAAAGTCAAAATATGGATGGTTCTCGAACTGTTTTAGAAGAAGCAGAACATGCTGCTACAGCAGAATCCTTTAAAGAAGTTCGAAATTTGTTAGGAGCCTTTCTCTTTTCTGGAGATGATGTGCTTAAAAAAGTAAGTGTACTTTCAGGAGGAGAGCGAGGACGTTTAGCATTGTGTAAATTACTATTACAACCTTTTAATACATTGGTTTTAGATGAACCAACGAACCATTTAGATGTACAATCAAAAAATATTTTAAAAAGTGCTTTAAAACAATTTCAAGGAACTTTCATTGTGGTATCTCATGATCGAGATTTTATGGAAGGTCTGGTTGATAAAGTTTATGAATTTAAAGAAGGCCGTGTAAAAGAATTTTTAGGTGGAATTGATGATTATTTAGAATCTAGAGAAGCTCAAAGTTTTCGAGAAATTGAAAAAGTAGAAAAAATTCAACCTGAAAAAATTAAGAAACAACCTGCTTCAAAAGAAGCTCAGAAAATTCAAAAACAACTTCAAAACAAAATAGGTCAGGCTGAACGTGATATTGAAAGATATGAAGCTGAGATAGTAGAAATAGAAAAGAAAATAGCAGAGGGAGAGGCTACAGAAGAGATATTTTCGAGTTATGATAAAGCCAAGAAAAATCTTGAAGAAAAGATGAGTTTATGGGAAGAATTGAATATGCAAGCTGAATAAAGTAATTTACCTTGTCAAAGTATTAAACTTTAACAAGGTAAGTTGAGTATTATTTTTATTTAAGGAATTTTCTTTATTTCAACCTGTTTTTTATTGAAAATATACATGATTTGAGCTATATTATCAATCAAATATTCTTTAGTTTCCGTATTTAATTTCATAACAGATTCAGTATCCCCTGTATTTAGATTTAAAGAAATTAATTCAGTTCCAGAATCACGATTCAAAGCAATTAATCGTTCTTCTTTCAATCGATTTAAACTTTTTCCTCTAGAAAAAACCTTTTCATATGAAGAGCTGAGATCACCATATTCAGTTAGTTTAGAAGTATCCATATAGCCCATTACATTGTTATAATTATTGTAAGCAAAAGTTCCAATACTAGAGGCAAATCCAAATTTTCCAGACATTAAAGCGTAATTAGATACATTACTAATTTGATTGGTAATAATAGAAGTCGTATTTCCATAAATTCGATAACCTGTTTCAAATAATCCAACTGCTTTGTCAACTAATGATTTCTTTTCTTTTTCATTAAAATGTTTGGTGTAAAGTGAATTTCCTTTTGAGTTAAAAGCATAATAATGATTTTTTGATGAAACAAGATAACCTGTTTTAATGGTTGATATAGAAGGTTCTTCTCCTTTGAAATCTAGTGTTATGGAATTAGAAGGTGTTATTGAAATTGAAGGATTTAAAATGTAAAAAGTAGTGTTATTTAAAACCAGTAAATCTTCTTTTTCCTGTTTGGTAATATAATGTTGATTGGAAATGACATCCAAATTGCGTTTCACAAAGTTTTTTGCTTGATAATGTAAATCCTCTTTCCATATTTTTTGACCAGTTTTTAAATTAATTACATTTGAAAAAGAAGGTGAAGAAAATAATAGATGATTGTTTTGAGGAATTAATTGAATAGGTGTTTCGGTAGCAGTATGAGCAATATTTTGTTTCTTTTTCCATACCTTATTCCCCTTTTTGTCAATTAAACTTAGCCAATTTCCTTGAGCAACTGCATATCCATCTTCTGTCGGAACAATATTTTTGATTAATGGAAATTCAGGTGTTTTTTCAAAATCTTTTTCCCCATTTTTCAAGTTAATGATATTAAATCCCTTAGAAGTAGTGATGATAAGTTGATCATTTTGAATAAAACCCTGCTCAAATGTACCTGCAATAGAAGGTTGTTTTTCCCAAATATCCTTTTCACTGCCATTTTTCACTGCTTTTATGGAAATTTTATCTCCAACAGCCTTGGCATTCAATTTTGAAGTAATTAAAATTAAAAGATCTTGTTTATAATCATATAAAGCATTTTTAGTGTTAGTGTATTTCTGTAATACCTTACCCGTTTTAGAATCCAGTTTTACTAAAAAATTATGAGCTAATACAAATATGTTATGATATTTGTCTGCAAAAACTTTATTCTCAGATCCTCTATAAGCTTTTAACTGATCCTTTGTGACTGATGAAATATTGCTTTTATTAAGTGAGTTACTCCATCTCATTTTCTTAGCTTTATAGTCATATAGTGCATAAGTAAATTCTTTATTGACAATACCTTGAATAAAAATAGTTTTAGTCTCGGGTGCTATTTTAAAATCAAAAATAGCTGTAAAATGATTTTCTTCTGAATCAAAGATTGTTTTCCCGTTTGTTACATCTAATAATACAATAGTTTTTCCTTTAGTATGAATTGTTTTAGATAAAAGAGAAGAGTTCAATACGGGTGTTTTTTCAAATTTAATAAAAGGTGATAAAGGAATTTCTTGATATGAATCGGCTTTCCATTTTTTTAAGTCTGTATTTTCCCAAATAATTTTTTCAGTTTTAGAATCAATTCCATAAAAACCATCAGAAGTTTTAACTAATAAAATTCCTGTATTTTCATTAATGGTTTTCCAGTTAATTTTTTTGTCAAAATGAAGTGTTTGACAAAAAATTAAGATAGATAGAAAGTTAAAAAAAATGAGTATTACTTTTTTCATAAAAATGTTTTTTTGTAAAAATAAGGAATATAAAAATCAAGTGATACTAAAATTATGTAAAAAAATAGACAGAGAATCATTTTAAATAATCAAAATTTTTCCGAACTTCACGAAATTATATTTTGTACTTAAAAGATGAAAGCAAAAGCAGATTATATCAAAATTAATCGAGACTCATGGAATCAAAGAACAGAGTTTCATGTAAAATCAGACTTCTATGATATGGAAGGTTTCTTGAATGGAGAAACATCTTTAAAAACAATCGAATTAGATCTATTAGGTGATATAAAAAATAAGAAAATACTACATCTTCAATGTCATTTTGGGCAAGATAGTTTGTCTCTTGCACGAATGGGGGCTAAAGTTACAGGCGTAGATTTATCCAATAAAGCTATAGAAAAAGCACAAGAACTTAATGAAGAATTAGGCTTAGATGCCACTTTTATTTGTTGTGATATTTTTGAATTGCCTGATTATTTAGAAGGTGAATTTGATTTAATTTATACTTCGTATGGTGTGATAGGATGGTTACCAGATTTAAATAAATGGGGAGAAATTATATCACATTATTTAAAACCTAAAGGAAAATTTATTTTGGTAGAATTTCACCCTGCTGTATGGATGTTTGATGATGATTTTACCCATATAAAATATTCCTATTTTAAAGAAAAACCGATTATAGAAAAAGAAGAAGGAACTTATGCTGATAAAGAAGCAAATATTGAATTAGAATATATTTGTTGGAATCATAGTTTAGAAGAGGTTTTTTCAGGGTTATTAGAAAACAATATTCAAATTCAGCAGTTTAAAGAATTTGACTACAGTCCATACGATTGTTTTAATAAAACGATTAAGTTGGAAAAAGATCGATATCAAATACAAGGATTACAAAATAAAATACCGATGACCTACACTGTTGTAGGGATGAAAATAAATAATTAAAGAGCATAATGTCTGTAACTTAAAGTTTACAGCTTTAAAATTAAAACAAAATGAAAAAAACACCATTTTATCAAAAACACATCGATTTAGGAGCGAAGATGGTTCCTTTTACTGGATATGAAATGCCTGTTCAATATGAAGGAGTAAATGCAGAACATATGGCCGTTCGTGAGAATTGTGGGATTTTTGATGTTTCTCATATGGGAGAATTTATTTTCAAAGGAGATAATGTAATAGAGTTGTTACAGAAACTTGTTTGTAATGATGTGACAAAAATCGCAATAAATCAAGCACAATATAGTGCTATGATGTATGAGAATGGAGGAATTATCGATGATTTAATTTTGTACCGCTTAGATGAAAAAGAATTTTTAATGGTGGTAAATGCTGCTAATATTGAAAAAGATTTTGATTGGGTAAATCAGCAAAATGATTTAGGTGTAACCATTACCAATATCTCAGATGATATTGCTTTATTAGCTGTTCAAGGCCCTAAAACAGCAGAACTTTTACAATCATTAACTGATGTGAAATTAGACGATATTAAATTTTATCATTTTGAAAAAGGAACTTTTGCAGGAGTTGATGATGTAATTGTCTCAGGAACAGGTTATACAGGTTCAGGAGGTTTTGAATTGTATTTTGATAAAAAATATGCTGATACAATTTGGGATGCTATACTAAAATTAGATATAGCACCTTGTGGTTTAGCTGCACGTGATACATTACGTTTAGAAAAAGGGTATTCTTTATATGGAAATGATATTACGGATGAAACCACAACATTAGAAGCAGGTCTAGGTTGGGCAACAAAATTGGATACTGATTTTATAGGAAAAGAAGTTTTGTTAAAACAAAAAGAAGAAGGTTTGTCAAGAAGATTAAAACCTTTCATTATGATTGATAGAGGAATTCCTCGTAAAGATTATAAAGTAGTGGATGTTGAGGGAAATGAAATTGGATTTGTAACCTCAGGAACCATGTCTCCAATGTTAAAACAAGGAATTGGATTGGCCTATTTAAATAAAGGGTTTACTAAACTAGATACAGAAATTTATATTCAAATTAGAAATAAAAATGTAAAAGCACAAGTAACCAAATTGCCGTTTGTATAACGAAAGACTATTTTATTTATTGTGAATTAAATAAAAAGCATTATATTTGTGCCATAAAATAAAAGTGACGGAGGAGAGAGGGCTTAAAAAGCCCTCTTTTTTATACGGAATATGAAAGAAACAGTCGTACGATTATTAGATGAAGCATTAGCAGAAAATGAAACCTTATTTTTGGTTGATTTTTCTATTTCTGAATCGAATAAAATTACCATTTTGATTGATGGAGATCAAGGTTTACCGATTAGCGAATGTGTTCGAATTAGTCGATTTATTCAAAAAAGTTTAGATGAAGATGAATTGGATTATTCAATTGATGTTTCATCACCAGGAATTGATATGCCTCTGCAAAATATTCGTCAGTATAAAAAGAATCTGAATCGAAAATTGAAGGTAACCACAAATCATAACGATATTTTTGAAGGAACTTTGACAGAAGTTGATGATGAGAAAATCGTATTGAGTTGGAAACAACGTGAACCGAAACCTATTGGTAAAGGAAAACACACGGTAGAAAAAGTAGAAGAAATAAAATATACAGAAATTAAAGAAGCCATGGTGCAAATAATTTTTTAATAAAATGAATAGTTTAGCATTAATAGAATCATTCGCCGAATTTAAAGACGATAAAAACATAGATCGCGAAACATTGATGTCGATTATAGAAGAATCGATACGTAACGTGTTAAAAAAACAATACGGTTCTGCAGATAATTACGATATTATTGTAAACCCTGATAAAGGAGATTTAGAAA
Organism: Flavobacteriaceae bacterium UJ101; assembly: GCA_001880285.1. Taxonomy (NCBI): domain Bacteria; kingdom Pseudomonadati; phylum Bacteroidota; class Flavobacteriia; order Flavobacteriales; family Flavobacteriaceae; species Flavobacteriaceae bacterium UJ101. Next base: position 1,701,388 of record CP016269.1, read on the forward strand.
TATGGCGTAATCGAATTGTAGTGGAAGACGGTTTTTCGGAAGATGATAATGAAGAAATTGAATTATCCGAAGCAAGAAAAATTGAACCCGATTTTGAAGTAGGTGAAGAAGTTTCAGAAGAAGTTAAATTAGAAGATTTAGGTCGTCGAGCTGTTTTAGCATTAGGGCAAAATCTAAGAGCAAAAGTAGTAGAACACGATAATACATTAATCTACAAGACATTTAAAGATCTTGTTGGGGAAATTATTAACGGAGAAGTACATTTCGCAAAAAGAAATCATGCTGTTGTGCTAGATGAAGACGATAATGAAATGGTTTTATTAAAAGATCATCAAATACCATCTGATTTCTTTAGAAAAGGAGATAATATACGAGCTGTAATTGAAGAGGTTGAAATGAAAGGAAGTAAACCGATGATTAAGCTATCAAGAACTTCTCCTTTGTTCTTAGAGAAATTATTTGAACAAGAAATTCCTGAAATAGCAGAAGGATTAATTACAGTTAAGAAAGTAGTACGTCATCCAGGTGAAAAAGCAAAAGTTGCCGTAGAATCCTATGATGACCGTATTGATCCTGTTGGAGCTTGTGTAGGAATGAAGGGTTCTCGTATTCATGGAATTGTTCGTGAATTACGAAACGAAAATATTGATGTAATTAACTTTACAACCAATACACAGTTATATATTACAAGAGCTTTATCTCCTGCAAAAATAACATCAATGGAGATTAACGAAGAGAAGAAACAAGTTAATGTTTACCTTCATCCAGACGAAGTTTCAAGAGCCATTGGTAGAGGTGGACACAACATTCGTTTAGCTACACAATTAACGGGATATGAAATTGATGTATTCCGAGATGTAGATACAGATGAAGATGTAGAATTAAGTGAATTCTCTGATGAAATAGATGCTTGGATTATAGAGGAGTTTAATAAAGTTGGTTTAGATACAGCTAAATCAGTTTTAGAACTAGATATTGAAGATTTAGTAAAAAGAACAGATCTAGAAGAAGAAACGATTCTTTCTGTGGTTGGAATTTTAAAAGAAGAATTCGAAGACTAAAAAAATAATATTACAAACAGCGCATGTCAAACATTAGATTAAATAAAGTCTTAAAAGAGCTCAACATTTCAATGAGTCGTGCCATCGATTTTCTTGAAGGTAAAGGAGTTGAAATAGAGGCTCGTCCTACGACAAAAATTGACCAAAAAACATATGATGTTTTGGTTCAAGAATTTCAGCAAGATGCCAAACGTCGTGCTAAATCTGAAGAAGTATCTCAACAGAAAAAGCAGGAAAAAGAGGCAATAAAAGAAGAATTGCTGAAAGCAAAAGAAGAGGAAGAGCGTAAAAAAGCTGAAATTATAAAAGCAAAGGTTGAAGTTAAAGGACCAAAGCAAGTTGGTAAGATTGACTTAGATCCTAAAACAAAAGAAGAACCGAAAAAGGTTGAAGAAGTTGTAGAGGAAAAAGTCGTAGAAAAACCTGTGGAAGTAATTAAAGCTGAAGATACTTCTAGAGGTATTAAGCAAGTTGGTAAAATTGATTTGAGTACGATTAAATCGAATAAACCAACTCCTAAAGCTAAGGCTAAGGTGAAAAAAGAAGAGCCTAAAGAAGTTGTGAAACCGAAAGAAGTAAAGACGAAAGAGCCTGTAAAACAAGAAGTAAAAGAGAATGTGAAAAAAGAATCTGAAAGCGCTGGTTCAGAGAAAATCACAACTCAATACAAAAAGTTAGATGGGCCAAAGGTAACAGGTCAAAAAATTGATTTATCAAAATTTAAAAAGCCTGAAAAGAAAGGGAATAACGCGTCTAATAAGAAAAAACGAACTCGTATTAAGAAAGAAGTTAATATAGAGGAAGAAAAGAAAAAGGCAGCTCAAAACCAAAACCGTGGAGGTAATAACCAAAATCGTCCACGTACAGGAGGAAATAATCAAAACCGTGGAGGAGGAAATTATAGAGGAAAAGGTCGTAGACCTGCTCCAACACCACGTGTTGAATTAACAGATGAGCAAGTACAAAAGCAAGTCAAAGAAACTTTAGAGAAACTAACCAATAAAGGAAATAAATCTAAAGGAGCAAAACATAGACGTGATCGTCGTCAACGAGGACGTGATGCACGAGAGCAAGAACAACAAAAAGCACAATTAGAAAACCAAACACTAAAAGTAACAGAATTTGTTACAGCAAGTGAATTAGCAACTATGATGAATGTTTCTGTTACGGAAATTATTTCAGCTTGTATGAGTTTGGGGATTATGGTGACAATGAATCAACGTCTTGATGCAGAAACACTGACATTAGTTGCTTCTGAGTTTAACTATGAAGTTGAATTTATTGATGCTGAAGTTGAAGAAGCAGTTCAAGAAGAAGAAGATAAAAAAGAAGACTTATTACCAAGAGCACCAATTGTTACTGTAATGGGACACGTAGATCATGGTAAAACTTCTTTATTAGATTATATCCGTGAAGCCAATGTGATTGCAGGTGAATCGGGAGGAATTACGCAACATATTGGAGCTTATGCAGTAGAGTTGAAAAACGGTCAAAAAATTACGTTTTTAGATACTCCAGGTCACGAAGCCTTTACCGCTATGCGTGCGCGTGGAGCTCAAGTAACCGATTTAGCTATTATCGTTGCCGCAGCTGATGATGATATCATGCCGCAAACAAAAGAGGCTATTGCTCATGCCCAAGCTGCAGGAGTGCCGATGATTTTTGCAATTAATAAAATTGATAAACCAGCAGCAAATCCTGATAAAATTAAGGAGCAACTAGCCAATATGAATTTATTGGTGGAAGATTGGGGAGGTAAAATTCAATCCCAAGATATTTCAGCTAAATTCGGAACAAATGTAGATGAATTATTAGAAAAAGTGTTGTTAGAGGCTGAGATCTTAGAATTAACAGCGAATCCAAATAAAGTAGCTAACGGAACTGTAATAGAAGCTTTATTAGATAAAGGACGAGGTTATATGTCTACTATTTTAGTTCAAGGAGGAACACTTAAAATTGGAGATTATGTCTTAGCCGGAAGTTATCATGGAAAGGTTCGTGCAATGCTTGACGAAAGAGGGAATAATGTGAAAGAAGCAGGTCCTTCACAACCTGTATCAATTTTAGGATTGGATGGAGCACCGCAAGCTGGAGATAAATTTAAAGTCTTTACTGATGAAAAAGAAGCAAAAACCATTGCAGCACGTCGTAAGCAATTACAACGAGAACAATCAGTAAGAACACAGAAGCATCTAACATTAGGAGAAATTGGTCGTCGTATAGCATTAGGCGACTTTAAAGAATTGAATATTATCCTAAAAGGAGATGTAGACGGTTCAGTAGAAGCATTATCTGATTCATTACAGAAACTTTCCGTAGAAGAAATTCATGTGAAAATTGTACATAAAGGAGTAGGGCAGATTACAGAATCAGACGTATTATTAGCAACAGCTTCTGATGCGGTTATTATAGGATTTAATGTTCGTCCAGGAGTTCAAGCAAAAGCTATTGCTGAGCGTGAAGAAATTGAAATTAGAACGTATTCTATTATTTATGATGCAATTAATGATGTGAAAGAAGCGATGGAAGGTATGCTTTCACCAGAATTGAAAGAAGAAGTTACAGGGAATATCGAAATCCGTGAAACATTTAAAATTTCAAAAGTGGGAACTATTGCAGGATGTATGGTGTTAGATGGAAAAGTATTCCGTAATTCTAATATCCGTGTTATTCGTGAAGGTGTAGTGGTTCATGAAGGTGAATTAGCTTCTTTAAAACGTTTTAAAGATGATGTGAAAGAAGTTTCAAAAGGATATGAATGTGGATTGAATATTAAAAACTTTAATGATATTAAAGAAGGTGATATTATTGAAGCATATCAAGAAGTTGAAGTTAAAAAGAAACTGAAGTAAGCAGAAATTAAGTATCTTAATATTTTAATAATAAGCCGATTTTAAATATAATTTTAGATCGGTTTTTTTGTTTAAATTTTGTATATGAAAGTGTGTTTTATACATTTTCTTTTATATTGATGATAAATGAAATTTGTTATGTTAAAAACATGATAAAAAACATGTTTTTGTATATATGAAGTTAAAAATTTTGCGAAAATAATGGGAAAATGGCATATTTGAGTTCTAACTCAAAAAGATTAATAGATGAGGAAAAAATGTACAAACATTTTGACTTTATTCATGCTATTTGTATCAACCATGATTTTTGCACAGATACAAGTATCAGGAATAGTTAAAGACGACGCTGGAGAACCACTGCCAGGAACTTATGTTGAAAATGAAAGTGGTGAAAGTGTAGAAACCGATATAGACGGTAAATATACCATTACAGCCAATCAGGGCGAAGAATTAACCTTTAGTTTTATTGGAATGGACGATGTTGTGAAAACAGTATCAGGAAATTCGTTAAATGTAACATTGGGAATGGATGATGGAAATGTTATTGATGATGTAGTAGTAATTGGTTATGGAATTACGATGGATGAAAATGAAAAAGCAGGAGCTATTGTAACAGTAGGTTCAGATGTTTTAGAACAAAATCCAAGTACTTCTATAGATCAAGCGTTACAAGGTGAAGTACCAGGGTTAAATTTATCAACAAATGGAGGTCAACCAGGAGCAACAAATACTGTTGTGATAAGAGGTATTGGAACTTTATCAGGTGAATCAAACCCCTTATATGTTGTAGATGGTGTAATTCTAGGTAGAGGAGAAGATAATTCTTCTTTAGTGACTTCTTTTAATCCTTTAGCAAGTATTGATCCAAATAATATTAAAAGTGTTACAGTATTAAAAGATGCAATGGCAACATCTATCTATGGTTCATTAGGAGCTGCTGGGGTAATTGTTGTTGAAACTAAAACAGGTCGAAAAAATCAGAAAACTAAATTTACATTGTTATCTGAAACTAGTTTTTCAGACATAGCTTTTGATGATATTAATGTATATGATGCAGAAGGATACATAAATTTATCAGCAGAAGGTCTTGTTAATGCAGGTTTTGCTGGTACAATTGCTGAAGGAGTGGATTTAGCATCTAATGTAGTTGGTTGGGATGGAACAACCAATACTGATTGGGAAGATGCTGTTCAACGTTCAACAGGAACAATTTACTCAAATTCATTATCATTTACTGGTGGCTCTGAAAAGAGTACATTCAATGGTAGTATTGGATTATATCAAAATAAACCATTAGCAAAAGAAACACAGTTTGACCGTGTTACAGGATCATTTCGATTTAATCATGATGTTACAGATAAATTTAATATTGGATTGAATACTCAATTTTCAAACTTAGATCTGAACACACCTTCTGATGCAAGTTCTTTTTCTAATCCGTTTTTTGCACGTTTTACAGCTTTGCCAACATCTCCAATATATAATGAAGATGGATCATATAATACTTCATTACCAGGATTTTTACAAACTTCCAATCCTGTTGGGAATTTGGAAAAGAATTTCACAAAAGGTGAACAAATGCGTTTAATTGGAGCTTTTAATGCTGGATATGATATTACAGATTACTTAAAATTTGATACCAAAATTTCAGGAAATTATCAGGATCTTGATGAGCGTCAATATTGGAATCCTTATTTTGGGGATGGTTTAGCTTTTAATGGTTATGGAGCTGCAAGTTCTTTGGAAGATTTTCAATGGTCTTGGACTAATTTCTTACGATTTAAAAAAGAATTTAATGATGTACACAGTTTGAAGGTTGATGTTGGGATGGATTATTTACAAGAAACTGTGAATACTCTTTTTACTGCTGCTCAAAACTTTTCAGGAGATTTTACCTATTTAGACTCGGCAGCAGAAAAAACAAGTGCTTCAACAAATAAGTATGAAAGATCACTTGTCTCTTATATTTCCAGAGTAACATACGCTTATGATGATCGTTATGTTGTAAATGGGTTTTTTAGAAGGGAAGGAAGTTCTAAATTAATTAATAAGTGGGATAATTTCTTTGGTGTTGGATTAACTTGGAATGTAATTAATGAATCTTTTATGGAAAACAGTAATGTTTTAAGTGATTTAAGATTACGTGCTAATTATGGTGAAACAGGAAATGATCCGTTTTCATTTTATACTTCTTGGTATAATGGTTTACCACAGGTATCTACAGGGTTTAATTACGGAGATAATCCAGGTTTAACATTTGAAGTGCCTGGGAATGATCAGTTAACTTGGGAAAGAACAAAACAATGGAACTTTGGATTGGATTATGGATTTGCTAATAATAGAATTACGGGTACAATTGATTATTATATCAAAAATGGAGAAGATTTATTTGTAGAAGTACCTCTAACACCAAGTCAAGGATTCCCTACAAATTCACAAACGGGGAATGCCGCAGATATTCGTAATACAGGTTTAGAATTTTTAATAAAAGCTAAAATCTTTAAAGGAGAAGGATTTAATTGGACAGCAACAGGTAATTTTGCATTTAATGATAATGAAATTAAATCATTACCAGATGGAGAGGATATCCAAAGAGGAAATAAAATTCTGAGAGTAGGAGAAGAAGTAGGAATGTTTTATGATTATGGATATGCTGGTGTTGACCCATCTAATGGAAATGCTCTTTTTTATACTGATGAAACCAAATCTGCTACTACATCGAATTTAAATGAAGCAGCTCAATTTATTCAAGGTAGATCATTACCTAAGTATACGGCAGGTTTAAAAAATAATTTATCATTTAAAGGAGTATATATAAATACAATGTTTAACTATGCTGGAGATTTTAAAGTTTGGGATCGATGGGCATTTGTTTATGATTCTGATGGGAGTTATTCAACCGTAAACCCTATGGTTAGAGATCATTGGACTCCAGATAATACAGATGCTAAATATCCTAAATATGTATGGGGTAATGCATCGAGAGGAAATACAGGATCACGATATATTTATGATGGAGATTATATCCGTTTAAAAGATTTAAAAATAGGATATAAATTTTCAGATGAAATATTAGATCAAATAGGTTTGGATGCTTTAGAATTGTATGTAAGAGGTACAAACTTGTGGACATATACGTTTGATGATGACTTATATTTTGATCCAGAGAGTACTTCGAATGCATACAGTGGTGATAAATGGGTTGGTACGGGAGTTTATGATTTAACGTCTCCTTTATTAAAAACATATTCTTTTGGTGTTGTTGTAGGATTTTAAGATTAAACGAAATGAAAATAAAAAATATAATAGTAGGAATAATTGGGATCGCTTTATTAATAAATTGTGATTCTGAATTAGATAAATCACCTGGTACATCTTCTCTACCTGATAATGCGATAAATACAGAAACTGATTTACAAAATGCTTTGAATGGAGTGTATAATGCATTTCAAAGAGAAGGCGTTTATGGTAAAGATGTTTTTGCTTTTGGTGTTACCATGTCAGATATTGGATTTATTAGTATCAAAAATACAAATAGATTATCAACTATAAATGATTTTACTTACACACAGTTTACAGGTGATGTTTTTGATTTATGGGATGATTTATATGAAGTAGTTCAAACATCAAATTTTGTGATAAATAATCAAAGTCTAGCTTCTTCAAGTACAGTTGATAAGATAAAAGCCCAAGCTTATGCAGCTAGAGGATTAGCATATCTAAACTTAATAAATTATTTTGGTCAAAATTATGGAGGTATAAATCAAGAATTAGGAGTTCCAATAGAACTAGATGAAAATGTTGGGGATGGACTTCCAAGATCAACAGTTTCTGAAGTTTATACACAAATTGAAAATGATTTATTGCAAGCAATTTCTTTGTTTGAAAGTTCAGGAACGTCGACTTCTAAAAATGAATTGACAATAGATGCTGCAAATCTTATTCTAGCAAGAACGTATTTGTATATGAAAGACTGGGATAATGCGATTACTTATGCAGAAAAAGTTAAAGCATCCTCAGGATATACTATATTATCAGGTGATCAATATGTTCAATATTGGGCAGCTGAAACGGGTGCTGAATCTATTTTTGAATTAACATTTACTTCTTCTGATGCATTGGGAAGAAACAGTTCATTACCATACTTGCTAGATCAAGAAGTAGGATATGGTGATTTAGTTGCAAGAGCATCATTTGTAGAGAGTATGGATGATTCTGATTATCGAAAACAACTATATTCAATTGCTTCAAGAGGAGATGATCCAGAAGGATATGCTACTAGTAAATTCCCGTATGAATCAGGAGCATTTCCAATGAAAGTTTTACGTTATGCAGAAGCTGATTTTATTATAATAGAATCAAAATATCAGAAGGGAGATGAAGCAGGTGCTTTGTCAGATTTAAATACTTTTGTAGCAAATAGAAGTACAAAAACCTATTCATCTTCAGGATCCCAATTATTGGAAGATATTCTCCTGGAAAAAGCATATGAGTTTGCATTTGAAGGACAACGCTTTTTAGATTTAAGAAGAAATGAAAAAGAGATTGTAAAAAGTACAAACTGTGTAAATAATTGTACAATGACTTATCCTAATGATAAGTTTGCTTTACCAATACCTAACGCTGAGATTAATTCTAATAATTCAATTTCTCAAGGAGATCAAAATCCAAGTTATAATAATTAATAATTAAAATAATTGGTTTAAAAAAACCATCTCAAACTTGTTTTGGGATGGTTTTTTGTGTATATTATTGTTTTGAATAATGAAATAAATGTATATAAATGATCCAAATATGCAGACAAAAAATTCAAATGTTTGGATAAATGATAAAAAAAAGCCATATTTGAGTTTTAACTCAAAAACTAAAAATTATATGAGGACAAAGTGTACAAAAATTTTGACACTTCTTCTAGTATTTGTTTCTGCAATAATGTTTGCGCAAATACAAGTGTCAGGAGTAGTAAAAGATGCCGATGGAGAGCCACTTCCAGGAGCATATGTAGAAAGTGAAAGTGGTGAAAGTGTGGAAACCGATGTAGACGGTAAGTATACCATTACAGCTAATCAAGGTGAAGAATTAACTTTTAGTTTTATAGGAATGGACGATAAGGTACAAAAAGTATCAGGAAATTCTATGAATATAACTTTAGGAGTAGGTGATGGAAACGAGATTGAAGAAACAGTTGTTGTAGGGTATCAAGTAAGAGATGAAAGAACATTAGTACAAAACGTAACTGTTGTTAAAGAAGAAGCCTTAGAAGATTTACAAGCTAATTCTCCAGGAGAAATGTTACAAGGACAATCTTCAGGAGTTCAATATACACAATCTTCAGGAGTTTTAGGGTCAGCAGGAGTTATAAATGTAAGAGGTATTGGATCATTAACAGGAGGTACTCAACCACTTATTGTAGTTGATGGTGTTCCGATGAATGATGGAGGAGATAGTAGTATTTCTCTTTCATTGAATCAAGGAGGAAATACAGGGTTAAATCCATTAGCTGATATAAACCCAGATGATATTGCTACATTTACTGTCTTAAAAGATGCATCAGCAACAGCTATTTATGGATCTAGAGCAGCTAATGGTGTAATTATGATTACAACAAAAAAAGGAAGAAGGAATAAAAATGCTCAAGTTTCTATTGATTATAATAATGGTTGGTCAACAGCTACTGATTTAATGGAAATGATGTCTGCTGACCAATATAGAACGTTTAGATCAGAGCAATTAACAGCAGCAGGACGCCCAACGACTCCAGAGGATTTTAGTCAAGATGGTTTTGATTGGCCTTCAGCGGTTGAAAGAACAGGTTACGTACAAACTGTAAATGCATCAGTAAGAGGAGGAGGAGAAAGAACTTCTTATTTTATTGGTGGAACTTATAGTGATCAAGAAGGGTTTATTTTAGGTAATGAACTAGAGCGACATGCAGCTAGAGTTAATTTAGAAACTAAAGCAACAGATTGGTTAACAGCAGGTATTAATATTGCTATTAATAATAATAAATATGACCGAGTAGGTGTTGAAAACAGTACAGCAGCACCTTTTACTTCTGCTTTATTACAAAACCCTACTGTATCACCTTATGATGATGCAGGAAACTTTGTAAATACTGGGTTCATTCAAAATGTATTAGCTTTAGAAGCTTTAGATAGAAATGTGTTAGAATCTACAAGAACGTATGGAAATACATATTTAGAATTTAGACCGCTAAAAAATCTAACATTAAAAACAGATTTCGGTATTGATCGTTTAGATCAAGAAGAAAATCAACGTCAAGTTGAGTTGAACACTCCAGGAGGATATGCAATGAATCGAGTAGTTAATTTAAATAAGTGGTTGTGGACAAATACTTTAAATTATAAATGGAAGATAGGTGACAATCATAAATTCAATGTTTTAGGGGGTATCTCATATGAAGAATCTAAATTTAGTAGAACGCTTGTAGAAGGTACAGGTTTTGTTTTAGATTCTCAAGAAAATGTTTCAGGAGCATCAGAATTTCCTACTACTGCTCATAATGTAGAAAAGTATGGATTAGTTGGATATTTTTCTAGATTGAACTATGATTTATTTGATAGATATTTTTTAGAAGGATCAATAAGAGTTGATGGGTCTTCTAAATTTAGTGCTGATAATCAATATGGAACATTCTGGTCAGTTGCTGGAGGGTGGTTGATTTCTGATGAAGCATGGATGGAAAATAGCTTTTTTGATAAGTTAAAATTAACTACAAGTTATGGTGTGACTGGAAATGACCGAATAGGGTATTATAGATCGTTGAGACTATATGAATCAGATCCTTATAATGGAGGTGGAGGATTAACACCAGATGTTAATAACCCAGGAAATACTGATTTGAAATGGGAAACGAGTAAAATGTTTGATGTGGGAATTCAATCAAGATTCTTAAATAATAGAATTGGTTTAGATGTCGGATATTTTAATAAAAATATTGAAGATTTAATATTGAATTTACCACTAAATACATTAACAGGGTACTCTTCTGTTTTAAAGAATGTAGGTGAAATGAAAACAAATGGATGGGAATTTACTTTAAATACGGTAAACTTTGATACAAATGATTTTTCATGGTCTACAGATTTTAATATTTCATTTATAGAAAGTGAGATAGTATCATTATCTGAAGATTCAAATTTAGATTCTGAGGGAAGAAGATATGTGGCAGGATCTACTGTTCAAAGAGCTATTGAGGGAGAATCACCAAATAATTTTTATTTGATTCGTTATGCAGGTGTAAATCCAGAAACAGGTGATGCAGAATGGTTTACAAAAGATGGAGAGAGAACGACAACGCCTACTCAAGATGATCGTGTTATTGCAGGAGATGCACAACCTGATTTCTTTGGAGGAATTAGAAACACGCTTAAATATAAAAACTTTGATTTATCATTTTTAATGAATTTCTCATACGGAAATGATATTTATGTTAGTGGATTACGTTTTACAGATAACCCAAATGGATCATTCAATAAGAGAACAGAATTAAATAATTATTGGAGACAATCAGGAGATAATGCATATTTACCGTCTTTAAGTAGTGCTACAATTGGAACTTTTAATCAAAGATCAACATTACAAATGAAAGATGGTTCATATTTAAGAATGAAAAACTTAACATTAGGATTTACATTACCAGATAATGTATTAGATAAAGTAAATGTATTAGATAAAGTAAGATTTTATTTTACAGCAACTAATTTATTTACAATTAAAGATTCTGAGTTAGAAGGAATAGATCCTGAAGTTACAGATGATGTAAGTGCCTTAACCCAAGGAGAAACATTTTTTACAGCACCTCAATCTAAATCATATGTATTTGGTGTGAAGGTATCGTTCTAATTAAAAAAAAGAAAACAAATGAAAAAAATATTATTCAGTATATTAACAATAGGATCATTGATGTCAATTTCATGTGATGATCAAATAGATGAACTCTCAGTTCCAGAGGATGATGTTGCTGGAGATTTAGTATTTAATTCTGAAACTGGAGCAAGAGCTGCCGTAAACGGATTATATTCAAAAATGCAAGATCCGGATGTATCTAATGGAAATGTTCAAGCTATGTCTGAATGGCAATCAGATAATGTTCGATTTGTAGGGTCCTTCCCAACATTTGTTGAAGTTTATACCTATAATACTTTGTCCAATAATACTAGTATAAATGGTATATGGAGAGATAGTTTTGAAACTATTGCGGCAGCAAACGTTGCAATTGAGAATATTCCTTTGGTAGAAGACGCTACTTTTACTGATGCGGAAAGAAATCAATTATTAGGAGAAGCAAAATTTGTGAGAGCATATGTTTATGCACAATTATTAGATTATTTTGCTCAACCATATTCACTAGATAATGGTGCTTCTTCAGGTTTGCCAATAGTTGATTTTGTTTTTGATGGAACAAATAATGATGCATTTAACGCTTTAACAAGAAGTACAGTGAGTGAGGTAACTCAGTTTATTATAACAGATTTAACAGAAGCAGAAGGTTTATTAGATGATAGTAGTAATGCCGTAGCATCTAAGGGTGCAGCTCAAGCAATGTTAGCAAGAATTTATTTAAATATGGATGATTATGCAAATGCTGCAGATTATGCCACGAAGGTTATTGATAATGGTGCTTATGCTTTAGCAAGTGATTATTCTTTTTATAATACAACAGATAGAGAGTGGATATTCACATTAGTAAACTCTTCTGAAGATAATGGTAGTACAAATGAAGGTTTTTCAGGATTATTCAATCCTACAGAAACTGGAGCTAGAGGAGATGCTCCTTTTTCTGATTATCTTATTGCATTATTTGAAGAGGAAGCTACAGATTTAAGATATACAGATTTAACGCAAACAGGTACTGATGCGTCTGGAATTTCAGATGCATTATTTACGAGTAAATATCCTGATGGGGCAACGAAAACTGATAATGCCCCTTTAATTAGAATTTCTGAAATGTATTTAACACGCGCAGAAGCAAATGTTAAAGCGGGTAGTTCAGTAGGAGATACTCCTGATAATGATGTAAATAAAATTAGACAAAGAGCAGGTTTATCAGATTTAACGGGAGTTACTTTGGATCAAGTTTTAGATGAAAGAAGAAAAGAGTTGTGTTTTGAAGGTTTCCGAAGAATGGATTTATTAAGAAATAAAAGAAGTTTAAGACCAACAGGTGATCCACAAGAGGCTTTAGCAGCTTTTGGAGCTGATAAAACAATTTATCCAATACCTCAAAATCAAATTGATCAATCTGAAGGATCTATAACGCAGAACCCAGGATATTAATAAATAATATTTTGTATAAAATCATAACCATCCTAAATTTAATTTGGGATGGTTTTTTTATTATGGGCTATATTATTATTTTAAATAGTGTAATAAAAATAGCTGAATGATCCAAATGTGTAGATAAATAATCAAAATGTTTGGATAAATGATAAAAAAAAGCCATATTTGAGTTTTAACTCAAAAACTAAGAATTACATGAGGACAAAGTGTACAAAGATTTTGGCACTACTTCTAGTATTTGTTTCTACAATAATGTTTGCGCAAATACAAGTGTCAGGAGTAGTAAAAGATGCCGATGGAGAACCACTTCCAGGAGCATATGTAGAAAGCGCAAGTGGTGAAAGTGTAGAAACCGATATAGACGGTAAGTATACCATTACAGCCAATCAAGGTGAAGAATTAACCTTTAGTTTTATAGGAATGGATGATAAGGTACAGACAGTATCAGGAAATTCTATGAATATAACTTTAGGAGCAGGTGAAGGGAATGAGATTGAGCAAGTTGTTTTAACAGCCTTAGGTACAGAAAGAAAAAAAGATGATGACTTAACGGGTTCAACTGTTGTACAAACGGATGTATTGCAACGTTCAGGAGAGTCAGGAGTATTACAAGGATTGGCAGGTAAATCTTCAGGAGTTCGAATTACAAAGAATTCAGGAGACCCAGGAACAGGAGCTTTTATCCAAATTAGGGGTCAAAACTCTATTTTAGGTAGTAATCAACCATTAATTATAGTTGATGGAGTAATTGTTTCTAATACGGATACGAGAGGTGGAGCAACAGATTTTGCAACAGATGGAGTATCACAACAGTCACGTTTAAATGATATTAACCCAGATGATATTGAAGATATGACGGTATTAAAGTCAGCTGCTGCAACTGCAATTTATGGTACTTCTGCGGCTAATGGTGCTATTATTATTAAAACTAAGTCTGGTAAATCGGGTAAAAGAGGTTGGAAAGGAGATGTTTCATTAGCTTATACTATGGATGAGATTAATGAAAAATGGGATAAACAATCAACTTTTGGTCAAGGATATAATGGAAATTATTTAAATAATAGCCCAACAGGTTCAGGATTCTTTGCAGGAACTTCATGGGGAGATAAAATTTCGTTGCGTTCAGGAGGTGCTGATGGAGTAGATACTTCAGGACAATATTTTGAAGCTGCTGATGGAACTAGATATTATCCTTATGCTGTTAATGCTGATGGAACTTTACAAAAAAATTCGACAGCTACATATAATGGATCTAATGAAGATCAGATTTTTAGAAATAATGGAAGTACAAAAAATGTAGGTTTAGGTTTATCTTATGCAGGAGAAGATTCTAATACTTATATTGGAATATCAAATTGGGATCAAGAAGGTGTTGTAAGAGGTAGTGATTATTCACGTTCTACATTTAGATTAAACAATACAACAGCAGTTACGGATAAGTTAACATTTAGTATTGCTACTAACTATACATATAGTAGTTCAAATAGAATCCAACAAGGTTCAAATTTATCAGGTTTATATTTAGGATATTTGAGAACACCAGCAGATTTTGATAACAGTGATTATATTGGTACTTATTATGATGCTGCAGGGAATGCAAATTTAAATAGACAAAGAGGGTTTAGAAACTTTTTAGGATCAAGTAATCCAGCATATAATAACCCAGGATGGACCTTAAATCAGCAAAAAAATACGGCGAAAGTGAATCGTTTTATTATATCGCCTAAGTTAATTTATAAAATTAATGATCATTTAACAGCTTCAGCTACGTATGGTGTTGATTATTATGATGATAAACGTGAGACGTTCTTCCCGACTAACTCAGCAGGAGATTTTCCAAATGGAATGTATCGTAGAGATGATATCAATGAAAAAATTGAGACAGTTAATGCCAATATTTCAGGAGTTCATACTTTATCAGAAGGAATTGGTTTGAATTGGACAGCAGGTTATATGTTAGAAAATAATAAATTTGAAAGACTTTCTGGACAAATTCAAAATTTTGTAAATCCATTCCCAGATTTTAATACTTATAAAGATTTTGGAAATTCTGTAGCTGGAGATTCGTCTGTAGATCAATATACAGAACAAGTTAAAAAGCATGCTTTTTATGGAGTGGTTGGTTTAGATTTATTTGACCAAGTATTAATGGAATTTACAGGGCGTTTTGAAAGTCCATCTACTTTACCAAATGAAACATTATTTTTCCCTTCAGCAGCTATTGGATGGAAATTCTCTGAAAATATAGAAAGTGATATTATTTCTTTTGGAAAAGTAAGATTTACATATGGAGAGGTAGCTGTTGAACCACCTGTTTATTTAACGAACCCAGAATTTGAAACGGCTGATGTTGGTTCTTCATGGGGAGATGCTTTAGATGGAGCTCAATATGGAAATCCATTTGAGGAAAGCCGTATTAAAGCAAACCCTAATATTAAAGAGGAAAGAATTAGAGAATATGAAGCGGGGTTAGATTTAAAATTATTTAAAAATAGATTTTCTATTAACACAACTTATTTTCATAGAAGAACAGAAGATGCTATTGTACAGCAGACTTTAGCACCAGCTTCTGGTTATGATTCTCAATATACAAATGATGCAACCTTAACAAATAAAGGAATTGAAATTGATTTTGATGGAACAATTATTCGAAATAGTAATTTTAATTGGAAAGTATTTGGTAATTTTTCAAGTATAGATAATGATGTTAAGATGACCAATTCAGGAGATGTGTTTTTAGATGGTTTTTCAGGAACTTCTGCTGTAGCAATTAATGGTTATCCAATGAGTGCTTTATATGGTGGAGCTTGGGCTCGCGATACTAGTGGAAATATTATTTTAGATGCAAATGGATTTGCTTCAGCTGGAACGGAAGATCAAGTAATTGGAGATCCTAATCCAGATTGGACAGGGGCTATTGGAACAGAGTTTAATTTTAAAGGAATTACTTTAAGTGCTTTAGTGGAGACCTCTCAAGGAAATCAAGTATGGAATGGTACGAAAGGAGTATTATATTTCTTTGGAGTACATCCAGATACAGCAAATGAAGTTACGGTTTCAGCAGCTGATGCATCTAGTATAGTAAATGCAAATGGAACAGCAATAAACAATTTATCTTATGCACGTCAAAATAGTGATGGAACTTATACGGTTCGAGGAAATTTACATGATTTTGGGGCAGGTAATGTGTTGTTAGATCAAGAATGGTATACAGGAACTGGAGGAGGTTTTGGTCCTGTTGCAGAACAGTTTGTAGAAGATGGTTCTTGGGTTAAATTAAGAGAGATATCTTTAGGATATGAGTTACCAAGTAAATTAGTAGATCGAATTGGACTTAAAAATGTTTCAATAGGAGTTACAGGACGTAATTTAGTGACATGGACTGATGTTGAAGGCTTTGATCCTGAATCAAACTTAACTGGTGCAGGAAAGGGTCGTGGATTGGAATATTTTACTAATCCAAGTACACGTTCATATTTATTTAATGTAAAAATAGGATTTTAATTAAAGGTATTATGAAAATAAATAGAATAAATAAAATATTGATACCGAGTTTTGTTGGGTTAACATTATTGGTATCGACTTCATGTGAAAGTGATGTTAATGATTTAAATACAAGCCCGAATAGCTTTTCTTCTGTTGATGCTTCATTACAGATAGGTACGGCGGATTTAGCTACTGTTTTATTAGCATCATCAGACGCTAGTAGAATGGCTTCGATATATTCAAATCATACGGTTGGAGCAGGAGCTCAATGGGCATCAATAGAATCATATAATATTACAGCGGGAGATTTTGATAATGTTTGGAATAATGCATACCAACAAGGATTAAATCAATCTAGAAATGTAAAAGTACAGGCTATAGCAAATTCAGAAAATATATTAGCAGGAAGAGCATTAGTAGATGAAGCTATGTTTTTAGGAGAATTAACTGCTTTTTTCAATGATGTACCAGATGTACAAGCAACATATAACGATAACCCTGTTTATGATGCTCAAATAGAGGTGTTAAATTCAGTACAATCAAAATTAGATTCGGCTTCTACATATTTAGGAAGTAATAGTGTATCTTCAACTGGGATAGCCTCAGCTGGGACTTGGGATGAAGTTATTCAAAGTTTAAAAGCACGTTATTATTTAATTCAAAAAGATTATGCTAATGCGTTAACAGCAGCTCAGTCAGGTATTTCATCATCAGCAAATGATTATTCATCAGTACATGCAGATGTTGCAGGTCAGAAGAATTTATGGTATCAATTTGAAGCTGAACAAAGAACGGGAAATATAGTTGGAGAAGGAAGTTATTTATATAATTTATTAGATCCAGCAAATACTACAGTAACAAGAAATTTAGCTACTGCAGGAGATGAATTACGATTTGCTAATTATTTTAATGATGGTAATGTAAATACAACAGGTGTATTTGCAGCAGATGCATCATTTCCTATTGTTTCATGGTATGAAACCAAATTAATAGAAGCAGAAGCAGCTCATAGAACAGGAGATGAAGGAACAGCATTAACTGCTTTAAATGAAGTTAGAGCCGCATTAGCTACGGAGTTTGGAGGAGAATTTCCTGATGCTTCTTCAAGTGGTGATGATTTATTGAAGGATATATTAGAAGAGAAGTATATTACTTTGTTCTGTCAAACACAAGTAGCTCATGATTTAGCTAGAACAAATAACTTTATAGGAGTTCCAGCAAAAACAGGAGCAGATTTACCAGTTAGATTTTTGTATCCTCAAGTTGAGATTAATTCAAATTCTAATATACCTACAACTAGACCAGGTATTTTTGTCCCAACAACAATAAATCAATAAAAAAATAGAATATAATTAGCTCAAAATTTAACTAAGATAATTTTAAAATCCAGAGAAATTTATTCTCTGGATTTTTTAATTTTATAAGATTTAATCAAAAAAAACAAAAACATTCCATTTGTAAAATAATGGGGTTGAATCGTGCAATTCTTTGGATAAGTGTATGAAAAAAATAAAATTTGGGTATAATAAACTCAAAAAAACTTTTTTCTATGAGGACAAATTTTACAAAGATTTTAACGTTACTCATGGTATTTATTTCTGCTATAATAATCGCGCAGATACAAGTATCAGGAGTAGTAAAAGATTCAGAAGGAGAACCACTCCCAGGAACATATGTAGAAACAGAAAATGGTGAAAGTGTAGAAACCGATATAGACGGTAGGTATACTATTACAGCCAATCAAGGTGAAGAATTAACCTTTAGTTTCATCGGAATGGATGATAAAGTACAAACGGTGTCTGGGAATACTATGGATATAGTAATGGGAGATGAAGAAGGTAATAATACAATTGATGAAGTTGTAGTTTCTACCGTATTGGGAACGAAGAAGAAAAAAGAAAATGATTTATCTTCTTCAACATTAATAAATACTGAAACTTTAGAAAAGGCAGGAGAGACAGGTATTGTTCAAGCCATGTCTGGTAAAACTTCTGGATTAAAAATCACAAGAAATAATGGTGATCCGGGAGCAGGAGCCTTTATACAAATAAGAGGTCAAAATACTATTTTAGGAGATGGATCCCCTTTGATCATTATAGATGGTGTTCCTTATTCAAATTCAAGTGTTGGAGGAGATGTTGATGGTGTAGCACAGCAGTCACGATTAAATGATTTAAACCCTGATGATGTTAAAAATGTGACAGTAATAAAAGGGGCACAAGCAGCAGCAATTTATGGAACAGGTGCTGCAAATGGTGTGATTATAATTGAAACAAAGAAAGGAAGTAAAGGTAAAGTAAAAGTAGATATTTCATCAAGTATCGCAGTAAGTGAAATAAATGTGGAGCATGATAAGCAATCGACATTTGGGCAAGGACTTCCAAGTCATTATGTAGGCTTGTCTGAAAGTCAATTTGGATCTTGGATTGCAAACTCTTCAACCTCATGGGGAGATTATATTCCAGATCGTTCAGGAGATGCAGATGTTCTTTCAATTGGAAATGAAAGATTTGTTGCTGAAAGTGGAAATGTATACTATCCAATTCTTCAAAAAAATTCACGTAATACCTATAACGGAGTTAATAGAGATCAAATATTTCGTAAAGGAATTGCATATAATAATAATATAGGTGTATCCTTTGGAAGTGATCGATCAACAACTTATTTAAGTTATTCAAATACAGATGAAGAAGGGATTATAAAAAATTCTGACTATAATAGACAGACTTTTAGAATTAATCAAGGAGTTAGTTTAACCGATAAAATATCGGCAAAAGTAAATGCTGCATATAGTTATATTACTTCTAATAGAATTCAACAAGGTTCAAATCTAAATGGACTTTATTTAGGGTATTTACGAACTTCACCTGATTTTGATAATACAGATTATAAAGGAACATATTATGATTCTAATAATATTCCTTTCCCAAATTCACATAGAGGTTATCGTAATTATTTAGGAGATCAAGCTAATAGTTCAGTTCCTAATTATAATGCACCTGCATATAATAACCCAGGATGGACGATATATGAACAAAAGAATGATTCGAAGGTAAATCGTTTTAATATAACACCGTCTTTGAAATGGGATCTTAGAGATAATCTTTCGATTAATGTCATTTACGGTTTAGATTATTATGAAGATAAAAGAAATACATTTTTCCCAGTTAATTCAGGATCATCTCAGGCTGTTGGGCAGTATGATTATATGGAATTAAGTGAAAAAAACCAGTTTTTCAATATTTTCACAACATGGAATCAGGACTTTAGTGAGAACTTTAAATTATCAACGGTTGTAGGTTTAAATTTTAAAGATGATGAATATACATCATCAGGAAGTAGAGTTACCAATTTAATTAATCCTACATCTGATTTTATTATTCCTAATGGTTCTTCTTCTAATACAAATCCTATTGCTATAAATCCTAATGTAGGTATTGTTAATGGGAAATATACTCAAAGAAAACGAAAAGGAGGTTTATATGGTACAATTTCAGCAGATATTGCTAACCAATTATTAATTGAAGTAGCAGGAAGAATTGAAAGACCAAGTACTGTTGATAACAATATTTTTTATCCTTCTATTGCAGCAGGATGGAAGTTTACAGAAGCTTTAGGTAGTGGAGATTTTTTAACATTTGGTAAAATTAGAGCTTCTTACGCTGAAATAGGAATAGAGCCTTTACCTTATTTAAATAAAACAAGTTATTATATAGGAGGTTATGGATCTTCATATGGAGATGTTCTAGATTCATCTCAATATGGTTCAATTCAAAGAAGTTCTGTCCAAGGTAATCCAGATTTAAAGGAAGAAAGAATTAAAGAATTTGAAATAGGTACTGATTTGAAATTCTTAAAAAATAGAGTAACTTTTCAAGCAACATATTATAATAGAGTGACGGAAGATGCCATATTACCTTTAGATGTACCAGCATCAACAGGATATACTTCACAATATCAAAATGGTGCTAAAATAACCAATAAAGGATTTGAATTAGATTTAGGAGGGACGATTGTAAAAACAAGTAAATTAAAATGGAAAGCAGATTTAAATTTTGCAACGAATGATAGTAAAGTAACCGATCTATTGGGAGTACAATCGTATTCATTAAATGGTTTTACCGGAACTTCTTCTCGAGTAGTGGAAGGGCAACCTTTTGGAGTTATTTGGGGTGGTCAATGGGCAAGAAATGATGATGGAAGTTTAGCGTTAGATGCTAATGGTTTTGCTCAATATGGTCAAAATGGTGTAATAGGTGATCCAAATCCAGACTGGACAGGAGGAGTTTCCAGTTCATTAGAATGGAAAGGGTTTACATTATCAGCTCTCGTAGAAACATCTCAAGGAGGAGAAATGTGGGCTGGTACTGAAGGTGTTTTAAAATATTTTGGTATTGATCCAGAAACAGCCAATATTTCGGTTGCCCCTACAGATTTGAAAACAGTAGATGGAAGAACTATTTCTGCAGGAACACGTTTTAGAGGAAATGTTCATGATTTTGGAAGTGGACTTGTAGCTTTAGATGCTGAATGGTATCTCAATAACGGTGGAGGTTTTGGACAAGTAGCAGAAGATTTTGTAAAAGATGCTTCATGGACACGTTTAAGGGAAGTTTCATTGTTTTATAATATTCCTAAACAAGTAATAGAATCTACAGGTTTATCAAGAATTGAGATAGGTCTAACAGGTAGAAATTTATTTTTATGGACTGATTTTGAGGGGGTTGATCCTGAGTTGAATTTAACAGGAGCTTCAAAAGGAAGAGGATTAGATTACTTTACTAACCCTGGAACAAAATCATACTTGTTTAGTTTAAAATTATCTTTTTAAAAAATTGAAAATATGAAAAAAATAATAATAAATATAATGTTGGTTTGTGGATTGACTTCTTGTTCAGATTATGCTGATGTAGAGCAATATAATACAGATCCCAATAATTTCACCGACATTCCTGGAGATAGTAATATTTTGATAGGACAGTCTGAGACAGCTTTAGTAGGTTTGTTTGGAGGAGATGCTTCGAGGTTCTCAGGTGTTTTCACGAATCAATTTAATGGATGTGATCGCCAATTTGTTTCAATAAACAATTATAATGTAACTGAAAATGATTTTGAAGGTGTATGGAATGTAATTTATGCTGATGGATATGCTAATGCTCAGTTGGCACAACAAGTTGCATCTGAACAAGGAATTTATGATATAGAAGGAACAGCCTTTATGATTCAAGGAATCTTTATGGGCGAAGCTGCAGCACTATTTGGTGATGTTCCTTATTCTCAAGCTAATCAAATTAAAACATATCCTGATCCAGTATTTGATAATCAATCAGATGTTTTTACTGGAGCTCAATCACTTTTAGACAAAGCGTTAGCTAAATTTGATCAAGGTTCAGGTGTTATAGGGGGAGAAGTTATAGCAAATCCTGAAACATCTTTAACAGGAGGTACTGCTCAGCAATTAATCCATAGTTTAAAAGCACGCTATTATTTAATTACTAAAGATTATGCGAATGCATTGAGTGAATCTAAGAATGGTTTACCAGTAAATGCTGAATGGGAAGGATTATTTTATTCAGGTGTTAATGGTGCTCAAAATTTATATTATCAATTTAATGCAGAAAGATCTGGATATATAGGTTTATGTAATACACCATATTTATTTACATTGGTAACAGATCAATCAGCTAGATTACTTTCAACTCCAGGAGAAGTTGAAAGAGCTGCTGTTTATTTTAATGAGGAACAAGATAATTTAAATTATACTACAGAAGGAATTTTTGCACAAGATTCTTCCGTCAGCTTAATGTCTGGTATTGAAACAAAGTTAATTGAAGCTGAAGCAGCTTATAGAACTGGTGATGAAACAACTGCTACTACTGCATTTAATGAGGTGAGAGCCCAGTTAGCTACGGTTTATGGAGGAGATTTTCCTAGTACGACTTCTAGCGGTGAAACATTATTAAAAGAAATATTAGAAGAAAAATATATCTCATTAATAGGATCACCAGAAATATTTCATGATATTAGAAGAACAAATAATCTTTTAGGTATTCCTGTTAATAGTGGGGCTGCCTTACCTGAGAGGTTTTTATATAGTTTAGCTGAATTAAATTCTAATTCATCTGCTCCTGTTGATCCAGGTTTATTTACGAAAACATCAGTAAACCAATAGTAACAAGTAGATACAAGTAAATAAGCCCTTTTTATTTAATTATAAAGAGGGCTTATTTATTTTTTTAAATTTAACATATTTAACACTTTAAGGAAGTGTGTTTTAACATAATAATCTTTAAAATAAGATACAAAATATAAAACCATTTGTCCTATTGAAAAATACTTTTTGTCGGTATAAAACTTGTTTTTTATAGAAATTAACAAGTAATCAAGATATATAAATTTCATATTTGAGAATATCATAACTCAAAAATATAATTTTCAATGAGGACAAGTTTAACAAAAAAATTAACAATACTTATGTTGTTTGTAACAGGTGTATTTTATGCTCAGATACAAGTAACAGGTATAGTTAATGATGACACTGGAGAACCACTTCCAGGTGTTTATGTAGAAAGTGCAAGTGGAGAAAGTGTAGAAACCGATATAGATGGTAAATACACAATTGAAACAATGCAGGGAGAAAAATTAACCTTTAGTTTTATAGGATTTGATGATGTAACAAAAGATGTTACGGGGAATTCATTAAACGTAACTTTAGGGGAAGGAGCATCAGAGATTGAAACGGTAATTGTAACAGGATTAGGAGGTAAGCGCCAAGCTAGATCAATGGGATATTCGGCTGTTAAGGTAACAGGAGAAGAATTAACTGAAGTAGCAACTTCAAATCCATTGGAAACTTTATCAGGTAAAGTACCAGGAGTTGATATTTCTTCTCCGGCACAACCAGGTGCATCTACAAAGGTTATTGTGAGAGGGTTTAGTTCTATTACAGGTTCAAATAGACCTTTATATGTAGTAGATGGATCACCAATTCAGGATAATTCAGCAAGTAGTATTGGTTCAACTAGTTCTTTTGATGCTGGTTCAGGAATTAATGATATTGATCCTAATAATATTGAAGATATTAACTTTTTAAAAGGTGCAGCAGCAACAGCACTTTATGGTTCTAGAGGAGCAAATGGTGTTATTTTAATTACAACAAAAAAAGGAAGAAATCGTTTAAGAGTAGACGTGACATCTTCTGTTGATTTTTCTGAAGTAGCTCGTGTACCACATTATCAAACACAGTTTGGACAAGGATGGGCTGGTGAAGCTTTTTCAAATGTATCAGGAGAAGGTCCAACAGCCGCTTCCAATGAGAATGGTTCTTGGGGACCAGCTTTTACAGGAACAATCAAACCTTGGGGACGTATAATTGATAATCAACAACAGATTAAACCTTATGTAGCATTAGAAGATAATATTCGTGATTTCTATGAAATTGGAAATACGTTTACAAACTCTATTACAATCTCAGGTGGAGATGATAAGTCAGATGTTGCATTAACTTATTCATCAGTTAATTCAGATGGAGTTATTCCAACAGAACAAGATACATTTGAAAAAAGTAATATTGGAATTAATGCAGGATTAAAATATAATAAATTTAGAATTAGAGGTAGTGGTAATTATACACACAAGAATCAAAGTGCTGTACCAACTGGACAAGGTGATGATGCAGGATTTGGTAAATCTTTAATGCAAGAGATTATCCAAATGCCAAATGATATTAGTTTGGTAGATATGGAAGATCAAAATAATATTTTTAATACACCAAGTAATTTCTTTACACCTTATGCATCAAATCCATATGTAACATTAGCAAATAATAATGTTCGAATTAAGAAAGATCGTTTTTATGGAAACGTGAACTTAGGGTATGATATTACGGAAAAATTAAGTGCTAATTTTCAAACAGGTGTGGATATTGATAACGAATCTGTGAAAAGATGGGGTGGAATAATTGAATATGCACCAGGTTCACCTCAAGATAATGCCTCAGCTAATGGTGTTGTTGGAGCTGTACAAGAAGCTAAATATACTAGAAGAGAGTATGATACTTATTTCAATTTAAATTATCTAACTGATTTGACAAGTGATTTAACATTAAATGCATTAGGAGGTTTCTCTTATAATGAAAGAAGTGGAGATTCATTATCTGTAACAGTAACAGATTTAGATTTAGATGATTACTATGAAATAAGTAACTCGGCAGCAACTCCAACTCTGGTTCAAAGTGATTATAAAAGAAGAGTAATGGGAGTTTTTGGACAGGCAGAATTAGGATATAAAAACCGTTATTTCTTAACATTAACAGCTCGAAATGATTGGTCTTCTACTTTGCCAACTGAAAATAACTCATATTTCTATCCTTCTGCTTCCTTAGCAGCGATAGTAGTTGATAATGGAAGTTCATTCTTAAAATTAAGAGGAGCATGGGCTCGTGTAGGTAATGATACCAATATGTACCAAGTATATTCTACAGCAGGTCAAGCTGTGAATGATGGTTATTTTGGGTCGATTGAATATCCTTTTAATGGAATCAATGGATATGAAACCTTTGGTAGAATCGAGAACACAGATTTACAACCTGAAATTACAGATGAAATTGAAGTAGGTTTTGAAGGGAGAATCTTAAATGGAAGATTAGGTTTAGATGTAGCACTTTATAATCGTGACACAGATGGGTTAATTGTAGATTTAGCCGTTCCAAGATCAACAGGATATTCTAATATTACAGGTAATTTTGTAGATTTAAGAAACAGAGGTATTGAATTAGCTTTAACAGCTAAACCTGTTAA
The DNA here is from genome assembly GCA_001880285.1 of Flavobacteriaceae bacterium UJ101. Lineage (NCBI taxonomy): Bacteria > Pseudomonadati > Bacteroidota > Flavobacteriia > Flavobacteriales > Flavobacteriaceae > Flavobacteriaceae bacterium UJ101. The sequence continues at coordinate 1,726,888 of CP016269.1, forward strand.
ATCTGAGAATTTTAACTGGGATTTAACGTATACATTTACAAAAAATGATAGTGAAGTATTAGATGTTGTTGGGGATGAATCTAAGATTGGTATCTATAGTGCTTATAGTACACAGTTTTATGCAGAAGTTGGAAAGCCATTAGGAACTTTTTATACTCCAGGTCCAGCTATGACTGATGCAGGTCAATATATTGTGAATCCAAATAATGGATATTATGTAGAAGATGGTTCAGAACAATATGCAGGTAATTCTCAACGTGATTTTGTTATGGGGTTACGTAATGTGTTATCTTATAAGAATTTCAGATTAGCTATGAGTTTTGATTGGAAACAAGGTGGAGAAATGTATTCTTATACAAAACGTTTAAGTTATTTTGTTGGAAATGGTATTGAAACGACGTATAATGATCGTAATCCATTTATTATTCCAAATTCAGTTGTTGATAATGGAGACGGTACCTATTCTGAAAATACAACGCCTGTTCAATTTGGAGATGTTACAGCTTTTTATAATGCATCTCAAAATCCAGCAATTGAGAAGCAACATATCATTGATAAGACTTTTGTAAGAATGCGTGATTTATCATTGAGTTATAAATTACCAAGTCGTTTATTAGAAGGAACAGGTTTACGTAATATAATGTTCTCGATTTATGGGAAGAATTTATTCTTATGGACTCCTGATGAAAATCCATACGTAGATCCAGAAGCAACAAGTTATGGTAGAGGTATTCGAAGTGAATTTGGTGAATTTGCTGCTAATCCAACACAAAGAACTTATGGATTTAATGTAAAATTATCATTCTAATTTAAAATTAATAAAGAGATGAATAAAAAAATATTAGCATTGATTTTCACAGGAGCATTAGTTTTTAACTCATGTGATGAACAATTAGATATAAATAAAGATCCCGATTTATTGGCACCAGAGGCGGTTCCTTTAAATTCACAGATGCCAGCAGGTGTAACGGGAGTTGCAGCTTCAGCAGGATCTTATTACGCTTTAATAGGTGGTTTTTGGAGTCAATTTTGGACACAAAGTGCTGTAGCAAATCAATATAAACAAATAGATGATTATTCTATTAATAGTGGAGATGGTATGGTTAACGGGAGTTGGTCTTCTATGTATGATGCTCTAACAGACATACGTTCTGTAAAAGCAAATGCAGAAACTGCTGAAAACTGGAATTATTATTTAATGGCAACGGTTATGGAAGTATATGCTTCTCAAATCTTAGTAGATTTTTACGGATCTATTCCGTATTCTCAAGCAAATGATCCGGCTAATTTAGATCCAGAATTTGAATCAGCTGATGTAGTTTATGATTTAATGGCTGCCAATTTGAATACAGCATTAGCAAAAGATTTATCAACTTCAAGTATTGATGTAATTCCAGGGAGTGATGATTTCATTTTTGGAGGTGATATGACAAAATGGACACAGTTTGCAAATACGTTATTATTAAAAGTTTACTTAAGACAGTCTGAAGTAAGGCCAAGTGTGGCTGAAGCAGGTGCGAAAACGTTATTGGCAAAAAATAACTTCTTGATGGAAAGTGCAGCTATTACACAGTTTATTGATGAAGCGAATAGAAGTAACCCTTTATATGAAACAGATAGAAGACAATTAAATGTTGGAACCAATTTAAGAGCTAGTACAACATTAGGATCTTTCTTAGATCAAAATGCTGATCCAAGATTAGCAAAATTCTATGATGGAACAACATTTCAAGATCAAGGAGATTTTGATCAAGGTTCTGGTAGTGCTTCAGTTGTAATATTAAGTGCTACAGATCCAGTATATTTTATCTCAGCAGCTGAAAGCTATTTCTTGCAAGCAGAAGCAGATTTACGTTATAATGGTGGAAGTAATGCGCAAACTTTATATGAAGAAGGTGTAAAAGCAGCCTTTGCTCAATGGGAATTGGATGCCACAGATCTATTAGCAGGAGCGTACGCATATCCAGCAGGTACTGAAGATGAAAACATAGAGGCTGTTATTACTCAAAAATGGATTTCATTCTTTCCAGGAAATGGTTATGAAGGATTTATTGAGCATAATAGGACTAATTATCCGATGGAAACAACAACGGCACAATCAGATCCTACTTATATTCCAGGACAATTTGCTTATTCTGTTGAGGGAACCACAGGAGGAGCTTTTCCAAGGAGATTAGAATATTCTCAACAGGAAAGACAACGTAATTCTAATGCGCCAACTACTTTACTTCCAGTTACGGAAAAAGTATGGTATGATGCTAACTAAAAATTAAAAAAGATGAAGAAATTATTAATATTAATAAGCTCAGCATTATTAATTTATTCTTGTGCAGATGATGATACTAAAAATGTATCGAGTGTAACAAGTTATCCAATTGTTGAAGTGGTTGGAGATGCTGTAACTTTAGTGCCATTTGGAGATACTTATACTGATGAAGGTGCTATTGCAACAGAAGGTGGAGTAGAAATTCCAGTAACAACAACAAACTCTGCAGGAGTGTACTGGTCAGCTGCAGGAGTTGATACTAATTCTCCTGATAAATATACTGTAACGTATTCTGCAACAAATTCTGATGGATTTGATGGTACAGGATTACGTGATGTTTGGGTAGCCAATACTGGAGATTTAACATCAAATATTGAAGGATTATATTTATCTTCTGTTCAAAGAGTAGGAAGTGATAGTCATTCTGATTTACAATATGTTATTATAAGAAGTCTTGGTGGCAATCAATATGAATTGTCTCATGCAGTTGGAGGATACTATGATATGGGTAGAGCATATGGATCTGGATACGCTGCTCGAGGAGCTGAAATCACAGCTAATGATATTGCAACAAATGATTTTTCAGTAACTAATGCACAATTTCCAATTTGGGGGAATATAGTTGAAGTTACAGAATTTAAGGTTGATGCAGCTGCAAAAACAGTAACGTATATTGGTACTGGTGATTGGGGCTCTGCTTTTGAGGTGACATTAACTCAAGTACAATTATAATTAAAAATTAAAACAATATGAAATACATAAAAAATATAGCTATAAGTTTAGCAACGTTGGTATGGTTTGTTTCTTGTGATGAAGGAGGAGATCCAGATCCAGGTGGAACATCAACAGAACAATTAGCAGGAGATTGGTATGTAGAAACGTACTTAGCTGATGGTACTAAAGCGCAAGATTATGCTTTATGGTCAACATATAATACTGCAGCTAATGATGGGACTTTATGGGTAGATGATCAGAATCATACTTTTGGATTGAAAGCTAAAGCTCAAACTTCTGGATTAGCATTTTCTGCTTCAAATGCTGAAAATATTAACAATGAAGGAACTACTGTTACTATTACAGACGGAGAGGTGCTAAAAGGTGTTGCAACTACTTCTGGAGGTAATGTGTCAGATAGTATATATTTAAAAGTTGAAGTAAGTAATTCTCCAGGAACTGTTTATGAAGTTAGAGGTTATAAACGTACTGGTTTTGCTGAAGATGAGCATTAAATATAAGTAAATATGATTAGTAATTCTGCTTCATTTTTATGGAGCAGAATTTTTTTAAGAGAAAACCCCAACTAAACTATTAATTGGGGTCTAACTCACTTGTGTAACTTTACTACTACTAACTCTAAAACTTAACAATTATTTAAACACAAACAGTGTGCCAAAAATTGTTTTAGTATAAAAAAGTTCTTGATAATGATATTAAATTATTGGAAACTATTCTAATAAGGTCGTATAATAAAAAACTATTATAATCTGTATTAATTTACTAGATTATTAAATAGGACGATTTAATTTCAAAGCAATTTTCTGACGAATTTTTTGCATTTTCATCAGTTTTGTCATGTTTTCAGTATGATCTCCTCCTTGCTTAATGTTTTCTAAAAACTGTTTTTCAGATTCTAAAACACGTAAAAATTTATAGCGATAAATAGCTTCTGTAACGGCCTTAGGAATAATCTTTTCAATAGGTGTGACCATTACTTCATTACGTTTCCAATCATGTAGTGTATATTTCTCAGCTAAAATATGGGATACCTGAGTTTGAATATCTTCATCAACTAGTTTCATAAAAAATTGTGAATCACGTATTTCTCCGTGATTAATTCCTTCTGAAAATAAGTCGTAAATCTTTTTATGTTGTGCAATTTTTAAGTGTAAATCATCTTCACGAAGACGTTCAATAATTTCTTCTGCAACGGTTACTTCAAATTCAGCCTCTTTCCCTTCTTCATCAAAATCTTTTACAATAATTTTTCGACTCCCATATGTCATAAGAAGTTCTACAATCCGTTGCTCTAATTCGTTAGCAGAATTTACATCTAAAGATTTAGGTTGTAGTGCTTCTAGTGGTGGAGGTTGATTAGGTGTTCGAGTATTTTGTTTTTTATCTTCACGATCTTTTGCCTGATCAAGTTGAGAAAGCTCTTTGAATAGCGTTTCTTCACGAACATCTAATAAAGTTGCTGTTTCACGAACATATAATTCTCGTTTGATTAAATTATCAATTTTTCCAATACTTGAAACAATATCCCGAATTAAAGCTGCTTTTTTTATAGGATCTCCTTGAGTGTCTTCTAATAAGATTTGGGTTTTAAATTGAATGAAATCTTTAGTGTTTTGCGCTAAGTATTCTTTTAATTCTGATTGAGTGCTTTTTCGGGCAAAAGAATCAGGATCTTCTCCATCAGGGAATAACAGCACTTTTACATTCATGTCTTGCTCTAAAATTAAATCAATTCCCCTAAAGGAAGCTTTAATTCCAGCAGCATCTCCATCATATAAAATGGTTATGTTATTTGTTAAACGTTTGACCAAACGAATTTGTTCTTTAGTTAGGGCTGTTCCAGAGGAAGCTACCACATTTTCAATTCCATTTTGGTGAAATGAGATGACATCTGTATATCCTTCTACTAAAAAACAATTGTCTTCTCGTATAATAGCTTGTTTGGAATGATAAATTCCATAGAGAATATGACTTTTATGATAAATAGGACTTTCAGGAGAGTTAAGGTATTTAGCAGCTTTGTCATTAGATTTTAAAATACGCCCTCCAAAACCTAAAACACGTCCAGAAAAACTGTGGATAGGGAATAGAACACGCCCCTTAAATCGATCAAATTTTTTGTTTTCTTTGACAATGGTTAAACCAACTTTTGATAAGTAATCTATTTTGTAGCCATTCTTTAAAGCTTCATTGGTAAAAGCTTCCCATTGATCAGGTGAAAACCCTAAATCAAATTTTTTAATGGTTTCTTCAGTGAAATCACGTTCTTTAAAATAAGAAAGTCCAATTGCTTTACCTTCTTTAGATTGCCATAATTGTTCTTGGAAATACTTATTAGCATATTCATTAACTAAGAATAAACTTTCACGTTCTGCTATTTTTTCTTTTTGTTCTTCATTTTGAACGCGATCTTCTTTAATTTCAATATTATATTTTTTAGCAATATAACGTAATGCCTCAGGATACGTATATTGTTCTACTTCCATTAAAAAAGTAACCGCGTTACCTCCTTTTCCAGAACTAAAGTCTTTCCAAATTTGTTTGGCTGGAGAAACTACAAAAGAAGGGGTTCTTTCTTCTGAAAAAGGAGAAAGTCCTTTCATATTGCTTCCTGCTCGTTTAAGATTAACATAATCTCCAATGATTTCTTCAACACGAACGGTAGCGAATATTTCGTCTATAGTTTCTTGTTTAATCATAAAGCAAAGATATGATTCTATAGTGAAAAGTGAAAAGCGAAGAGTGAAAAGAATAATGAAAGGTGAATATCGATTGTGTGGGTTTTTATTAATAATTTAGAAAAAAGACGAAAAGAGTAAAGAGAAAAGACAATCATCAATACAAAACATCGATTATAGATTGTAGATTTTTCATTTATAGCTTTTCACTTATATCTTTATTTTTTATTCTTTTCGTCTTTTTTCTACAAAATAATCCTTTTAATCAAAAAGTTCATCATCAGAGGTTTGACTATCTTGTTGGATTCGAGTATTGATGTCAATACTATCTACTTTTACCGGATTGGTTTTTACTGCAACTGCTTGAGGTTCTCCAAAAGCTTTAAATCCACCATATTCAGAACAGTTAAAGTCAATTTCTGATTCAGTTTCAGGTTCTTCAAACTTTTTATTAGAGATTCCTAATTTTTTATTCTTATAGTTGTCTTTCATGTAATAGGCCCAAATAGGTAATGCCATTGCAGCTCCTTGTCCATTTGCTGTACTGGCAAAGTGTGCTGCACGATCTTCATGACCTACCCAAACACCTGTAACTAAATTAGGTACAAAACCAATAAACCATCCATCAGAATTGGAGTTGGTTGTTCCTGTTTTACAAGCAATAGGGTTTTTTAAATTATATCGTGAGCGCAACCATTTGGATGTTCCTTTAGGATGATCAGCAGAACCTCTCATAATCTTGATCATAGCATAAGCTACTTCTTCAGAGAAAACTTCACGAGTTTCAGGTTTGTTTTCGTATAAAATACGTCCATCTTTATCTTCAACACGCCATACTACTACGGGCTTTACGTAAATTCCTTTGTTAGCAAATGCACCATAAGCCCCTACCATTTCATATAAACTAATATCGGCAGAACCTAAGGCAATGGTAAGATCATTTTCACTCATTTTAGTAGTGATTCCTAAATCTCGACATAATTGAATTACCGGCTTAGGTGTTGTTTTATCAATTAAACGAAGTGCAACTGGGTTTAATGACATCGCTAATCCTTTCTTCAAAGAAACTTCACCACCGCCACCTCGTACGGTTTTGGAACTCCCACGGTATCGAAACGGAGCATTTGAAATCATAGTACAAGGTGAGTAATGCTTTTCAGAAATAGCAGTTACATAAACAAAAGGCTTAAATGTAGAACCAATTTGTCTTCTTCCTTTTTTAACATGATCATATTGAAAATGATCGAAATCGATTCCTCCAACCCAAGCTTTTACATAACCAGTTTGTGGTTCCATAGACATAAGACCTGCTTGTAAAATAGATTTATGATAACGAATGGAATCCCAAGGAGACATAATCGTATCTTCAGATCCTTTCCAAGTGAAGATTTCCATTTCGACTGGTTTTTTAAAAATAGCACGAATAGAATCTTCAGATAATCCATTTTTTTTCAAGGTTTTATAACGTTCTGTCCAACGCATTGCCTTGGTCATCAGTGTATCGATTGTTTTTGGGCCTACTGTTTTCCCATGGAAAGGGAATTTCTTATTCCAGCTTTTTTCTCTATTAAATGTTCTTTGATGACGGATAAGGTGTTTTTTTACAGCATCTTCAGCATTTTCTTGCATACGAGAATCGATAGTGGTATAAATTTTTAAACCATCTAATTGAATATCGTATGGTGTTCCATCAGCTTTTTTCACACCTTGTGTTTGAAGCATTTCAGTTACTTCATTCTTTAAAAATTCTCTAAAATAGGTTGCTGTTCCTAATTTGGAGCTAAATTTAGTATAGTTAAGTTCTAAAGGTAATAAACGTAATGAATCGTATGCTGTTTGTGTTAACCTTTCATTTTTTACCATCTGTTTTAAAACTACTTCTCTTCGTAATTTTGCATTGTTTGGATTACGTTTTGGATTATATTTAGAAGGTGATTTAAGCATTCCAACTAATACAGCTGATTCTTCAATATTTAAATTTTTAGGCTCTTTATTAAAAAAGAGTTTAGCAGCATTTTTAATTCCAATAGCATTCCAATTAAATTCAAATTTATTAAGATATAAAGCGATAATCTCTTCTTTAGTAAAGCGTTTTTCTAATTGAACTGCTACTACCCATTCTCCCAGTTTTTGCATGACAGCATTTATTTTGTCATTTTTATCACGAGAACCTGTAAAAAGCATTTTAGCTAATTGTTGTGTAATAGTACTTCCTCCACCTTCTTGTCCCATTTTTCCAACGGCTCGAGCCACAGCTTCATAATCAATACCAGAATGTTCGTAATAGCGTTCATCTTCTGTTGAAACTAGTGCATCAACTATGTTTTGAGGTAGTTCACTATAGTCAATAGGAGTACGATTTTCTTTATAGAATTTCCCTAATACTTTATCGTCAGCTGAAATAATTTCAGAGGCTAGACTTAATCGAGGATTCTCTAGTTCTTTGGTGTCAGGTAAATCAACAATAAAACCATTTGCTAATAAATAGAAAAAAGCAAATACGGCAATAATTCCAATAAAGAAAAGCATCCAAAGTGTAAACAATAGTTTTTTGTAAGAACGTTTCTTCTTGGTCTTTTGGGTATATTTCTTTTTTGTTGTTTTGTCTTTAGTTAAAGACGGTTTTTGATTACTCATGAGTTTGTGCTTTTTGAATAATTAAACCTAGATTTTCTAATCCTTTTAATTCGTTTGTTCGCATACCATGTTGTACATGGATTTTATAAGCTCCTGTATCTGAAAAGTTTTTATTTTCGAGATACAAAAGTAAATTTTCTTTTATATTTCCCATTCCTTTACCAATCCAGCTTCCATCAGGATTAGCTAGTCGGTATTGAAGTGTGTCTATTTTTTTAGAACCATCAGGTTTTTCGAGTGTAATAAAAAAATAAATGTTACTGTATTTATATTGTTCATTGTTTCTTAATACTAAAAATAGGTTCTGAGGTTGGTTTATTTGTTGTTCATTTACCTCAAATGTATAAACGGAATCTTTAGCCCAGTTATTATGAAGGGGCTTTATAGACTCATATACTACATTTTCTGTACACGAAAATAATGCCAGAAAAATAAAACTACTTAGAATCGGGAAAATTATTCTTCTTTTGATTAGGTCTTTTTCCACGATTGGATCTATTATTTTGTGTTTTTTGATTTCCATTTCCTTGATTTTGACGTCTTGGTTTATTGGATTTTTCTCCATTGTTTTTTGGAGTATTAGTACGTTTAGATTTATTTTGTGTTTTATTAGTGTTATTATTAGAAGCAGATTTTTGATTTACTGTAACTTTGTTATCAGATGATTTTCTTCTTCTATTATTTTGAGTCTTTCTATTTTTATTAGGTCGTTTACGTTTATTTTTACGATCAAAACGATCAATTTTATCAGACTCAGAAGCACTCTCAAAAGAAATTTCTTTTGTCGAATGATCAATAAGAGCATAATCTTCTAAACTTGAAATCTTTTTTCGGGTTTTATTGATTTCAATGATTTCATTAGCCGTTTGAGGATCTAATTTATGCCATGTGATTGAATTTTCCGTGTAAGCGTACCAAATTTCTTTTTTGAAGATATCAAGTTTCATACAGTTGGCAGGGCCTTTTTCTGTATATAAACGTGTGTGTATATCAGGAAATTCTTTTACAGCTTCTAAATAGGAATCCAATTCAAAATTTAAGCAACATTTTAATTTACCACATTGTCCTGCTAGTTTTTGAGGATTTATGGATAATTGTTGATAACGAGCTGCTACAGTATTTACACTTCTGAAGTCGGTTAACCAAGTAGAGCAACATAATTCTCTTCCACATGAACCAATTCCACCAACTTTTGCGGCTCCTTGTCGGTATCCAATTTGACGCATTTCGATTCGTGTTCGAAATGCTCCTGCTAATTCTTTTATTAAAACACGAAAATCTACTCGTTCTTCTGCCGTATAATAAAAGGTAGCCTTAGCACCGTCACCTTGAAATTCAACATCACAAATTTTCATTTCTAGACCTAGGTTGCGTACAATATCACGAGTACGAACCATAACATCATATTCTTTAGCACGAACTTCTTGCCATTTATCAATATCTTTTTGATTGGCAATTCGGTATATTTTTTTGATTAAATCTTCACGATCAAAATCAAATTTCTTTCCACGCATTTGAATACGAGCCATTTCACCAGTTAGTGTTACAATTCCAATATCGTGTCCTGGATTTCCTTCAACGGCAATCACATCTCCTATTTTTAGAGAAAGTGTATTTACATTTTTAAAGAACCCTTTTCGATCGTTTTTAAATCGAACTTCAACAAATTCAAAAGGTTTTATACCTTCAGGTTGTCTAACGTTAGAAAGCCAATTGAAAACAGTTAGTTTATGACCACAAGTATCGCTGTGAGCACAAGGTCCATTACTTCCACATCCTCCGGAACTAGAACCTGAACTACCACACGAACCACATTTATTTATATCTGACATGTTTTTTCTATAATCTATAACGTACAAAGATAAGATTATAATATGAGATAATTAAATCTTCATTTTTTTTAATGGAATATTCTCGTTATTACTGTATTTTAGTGGTATGATTTTAATTACCGGAGCTACAGGGTTGGTTGGAGCCCATATGATGTTAGAGTTAGCATTAACAAATAAAAAGATTCGTGCTTTAAAACGATCGAATTCTTCTTTAGAAGAAGTAAAATCATTGTTTGAAAGGGAAAAACAATTGGTTTTGTGGAATCAAATTGAGTGGGTAGAGGGAGATATTACTGATGTTACAACGTTAGATGTTGTTTTTAAGGATGTTACTGAAGTGTATCATGTTGCGGGATTGGTGAGTTTTGATGATCGAAAGTCGAAAGAATTATATGAAGTAAATGTAAAAGGAACGGCTAATATGGTTAATTTTTCCATCTCAAATGGAGTGAAACGATTTTTATATATGAGTTCTATTGCTGTAATGGATTCTGTTAATCACGAGGTGATTACTGAGCAAAGTGAATTTTTAGATAAAAAACCACATTCGAAATATGCTTGTTCTAAGTTTGAAGGGGAAATGGAAGTATGGAGAGGCTCACAAGAGGGGTTGAATGTAGTGATTGTAAATTCTGGTGTAGTGTTAGGAAGCGGCTTTTGGAATCAAAGTAGTGGAGAAATTATAAAAAAATCTTTAAAAGGATATTATACTTCAGGTGGATCGGCTTTTGTTGCAGTAGAAGATTTAGCAAAATGTAGTGTGAAATTGATGGATGAGAAACATTTTAATGAACGATACATTGTGATTTCTGAAAATATTTCTTACGAAAAATTGGTAAAAACCATTTGTCTATCTAAAAATAATAAAACAAAGCTAATATCAGATATACAATTGAAGTGGTTGTCTACATTTTCTTCATGGGGTGCTTCATTAGGGTTTAAAAATGTATTAAATTCAGCAACTTGTGAATCTTTAATCTCAACAACACATTACGATAATTCTAAAATAAGAAATACGATTGATTATAATTTTAAAACAATTGATCAAACACTATCTTCTATTATAAAAGAATATGAGAATGTATAATTTTTTTAATTAAAGGAAGTACTTAATAGAGTATTTAAAAATAATAAATGTTTTATTTTAATTTTCTTAGCAAGAATATTTTTTGTTAAAAAATAAAAAAATATTACATTTGTATTGATAAAAACACAAAAAAGATGTTTTTGTCTTCTAACTAATAAACAGATTATGAAAAAGTATTTAGCACTTTTAATTATTATCTTTTGTTACTTCAAAAAAGATAATTCATACAATAAATTTATTTATAGTAAGCTTGTCCATTTCTTATATAAAAAAGGAATGAAAATTATTGCTTTTAATAAAGAAAATTATAAAAAATTATTTCAAAATTATATTATGATTCCATAATATTTTGTGTTAAACAAAATTTTATTGAATTGGTGGAATTATATATATAATTTGAGGAAGAAAGAGATAAAATAAAGTTATAATTGATTTTGGATATAGGATGAGAATATTTAAAAACAACTTGAAATTTAATATAATATGAAAAATAGAATTAGAAAATAGTCAATTAAGATATTCTATTATAGAATGTATGACTAATAAAATAACCTATGTTAGGTATGATGTGACAAGTGAAATAGAAATAAAGACTGAATAATGTGAAATTGAATAAACTAAAAAATTTTACAAAAGATATCTTTATTAAACAATTGTACATTACTATGGGAAGAATAACTTTCAGATCGGAAGTTATAGGTCACATAACAAAACTTATGATGACTAGATCGTATCAAAACGTTGGAGGAACCTAACGCCCAACAGTACTATGAATACGACTATCAGTCTGATACCAAATGGCTCAGTGCAGCACGGTATGGACAAGTAGAAGGGAGCACCAAAACGTTAAGTGAGGCCTACCGAGTAGATAACCTTACGTATGATAAGAATGGAAACATTCTGACCTTAAATCGTAGTGGAACTTCATCCGCTCCCAACATGGATAAGCTGGCGTACACCTATCATTCACAGAGTAATCAACTCACCCACGTGGATGATACGGTGTCACCAAGCGCTTATCCAAATGATATTGATGATCAAGCACCGAATAATTATGAATACAATGAAATTGGTCAATTAATATTTAATAAACAAGATAACGTAGGCTACGAATATTACACCAATGGTTTAACCAAGGCGATATACAATGGAAAGATAGGAGAAGCAGGCACAACGAAACGTGTGGAGTTTCAATATAATGAAAGTGGACACCGTATTAAAAAGTTAAGTTATAACAATCAAGGTACCTTATTAAAAACGACATTTTATGTAAGAGATGCTGCAGGAACAGCCATAGCCATTTATTTCAAAGATGAGGGAAGTACGGATAAAAGTATTATCTTAGCAGAGAATGGGGTGTATGGTTCTAGTAGATTAGGAATGTTGAACCGTACGACCGAAACGATGCTCTATGAAATAAAGGATCACTTAGGTAATGTACGTGCAGTGGTTGGTAAAGATGCTAATGGTAATATGGCTAGTATAGTCAAAGGACGTGCTGACTATTATCCATTTGGAATGCAGTTCCCAGATAAGCAAGATTTAGATTATCGTTATGCTTACCAAGGACAAGAAAAGGATGATGAAACGGGTATGGAAGCTTTTGAATTACGTTTATGGGACTCAAGAATAGGAAGATGGTTAACTCCTGACCCTGTGGGTCAATATCCTAGTCCTTACTTAGGAATGGGTAATAATCCAATTAGTAGAATAGATCCTGATGGTGGAAAAGATGGAGAAGGAAATGGACGAGGTTGGTTATGGAGAGCATGGAATAAATTTAAAGGAGGCTTAGGTTTTAAAGATAAAACAATGTTAGGAGTTGGAGATGTTACACCTTTATATGATATGGAAGAAGTATCTGGAGATGAATCTGAAACGGAAGTAATATGTACTACAGGTTGTCATTCGGTTGAGTTAAGTACAGAAAATGTAGATATAGGTGGAGCTTTTAGAGATGGGGCAGGAACGTTAGGATTAGGAGCAACTATTTTTGATTCTGGCTCTGATCTTTTAAAGAAAGCTAGTTTATTTGGTAAATATTCAAATCCAATAGCAATAGGTACGGGTATTTCTAGTACGATAGGAGATTATTATTCTTATTCTACAGAAAGTGAATTCGTAAGTAATACATTACAGACGGGTGTTGAAACGACAGTTGGACTAAGTAATCCAACTTTAGCAATAGGATTACATATTAATTTTGAAGATGCAAAGAGAAATGATGGATTGACGAATGTTCATAATGGGAGGCTTGCAAAGTCGTATTTATCAACATATAATCAAACTCAGACTTATTTAAAAAATAATTTTTATGGGAAAAAAGATTTTGAATATTATACTAAACCTGATTCTATAAGTATATTGGATTTACCTAATATAATGATTGATTATTGGTCAAATAAGTAATTTTTTAATTAAAATAAACTGATTATGAGTTCAGAAAAATTGAATGAGCAATATTTTGAAGCAAAAAAAAGATTTAAGAATAAAAAAAAGAAAAAACTAACTTTTAAAAGAGTGATAATTAATGTTGTAATATTTTTTTTGTTAATTATAGTATATAATTTTTTATATAAAGAATGTTCTAATAGAATTTATAAAAATGAACAAAAAGAAATTGATAGTATAGGTTATATTGGTAGTGTATCAGATGAAGGGGTATGATATTTTGTGACTTTAAAATGTTGATAAATATATAGTTAAATTAATTAAATAATAAAGATAGAGGCAACCATAGGGTTGTCTTTATTGTTTTAGTAGCTTTAAAGATTATAAAAAGAGTATTTTAAAAAGGTAAATGCCCTCGCTCCCGCACGAATCCTTTAGTGTGGTATTATGAAAAAGAATAAAAGGTAGTTGATAAATTATAGACTATTTTTGTAGATTGTGTTTTGTAGGAAGGTGATTGGTGGTCACACGAAAGGATTCGTGCGACAGCGAGGGGAATGCAAGTGGTAGATATTTATTTCCAACTTTTACAAATTATACTAATAGAGCTGGATTAGCTTTACCTCCGAGTTGGAATAGTATATCAGGATTAATTCAATTTCAAATAAGACCAGGTACAAAATATATTTATGGAAGAGCTGCGTCTCAAGGAGGAGTATATAGAGGAGGAAGTAATCAGATGTATATCAATAATATTAATAATTTAATGCCATAAGATATGAATAAAGAAGAGTTTGATAATCAGAAGAATGATATTATAAAAATGATAAATGATAGAATGGGTGCCTCTAGTTTAACAGAATTAGAGAAAGATTCATTAATTAAAGTTATTAAAATAATAAATGATTATAATTTTAATAATAGAATTAAAATTAAAGGTCTATTAAGTAAAACAATTATAGATAGTTTAGAATTGGATTATTTTATAGGGGAAAAGCTTATTAATTTTGATAATAATATAAGTTAAGTGCTATATTTAACTATTTGATTATTAATAAATAAATTAAGAATAATAAGTGTAATAAAGATGATCTTTGGGTCATCTTTATTAATTTAAAGAGGAATAATATAGATACTTAAATTCTCATAAGGACACAACTTAAATCTTGTCCGTACAGAAGTCGAGCCCTATACGGCCCCATTCCCACACGAATTCTTTCGTGTGGTATTATGAAAAAGAATAAAAGATAGTCTATTAAATTGTAGGCTATTTTTGTAAATAGAGATTTATAGTAAGATGATAGTTATACGAAAGGATTCGTGCGACAGGGAGGGATCGGAGGTTCTATTTTTGGGATTAAGTTTTGTAAGAACAGAGTATAGATGAAAATATTTGCATAATAGAATAGTTTTATTAAATAATATTTAGTATATTAGAGGTGATTAACCTGAAAAATAATTTTAATTATGCCAGTTACCTATGTATTAGTGGAGCGTGCAAATCCCCAAGATCGGGAAGCTCCGAAGAAATTTTATGCTACCTCCAAAAGTTCAGGAGAATTAACCTTCAGAAAACTTTCAAAAGAAATTGCAGAAGGTTCAACTACCGTAAGTGATACCGATGTATTAGCTGTTCTGAATGATTTGATCAAAATATTAAATAGACATTTAGCCGAAGGTCGAATTGTTCGACTGGGAGATTTTGGTAATTTTCAAATATCACTTTCAAGTGAAGGAGCTGAAAGTCCTGAGAAATTTAATTCTTCTTTAATAAAAAGAGCTAAGGTTACTTTTAGGCCTGGTATTGATATTAAGGATATGGTTAAAACATTAAAATATCAAAAAATTGAATAATTAAATACTGTTTTTAAAAAGGTTCGTATCTTTTTACAAAAAGATATGGACAATTTAGTAAAAAGATACGGATGGTTTGGATAAAACATACGGATCTTTTTTTGTATGGTATTTTTAGTTGTGTGTTCTATCAAATTCGAATAATATTCTGACTTTAGAATGTCGTGAAACTTAAATTGTTCCATTTGCAAAGAATAATTTAACTAATGTGAAGAAATGGAAATGTTTAGTGTCTGTTTATAATGAAGAATGATGAGAAAAATATCTATAAATAATAGATGAAATAGAAATAAAAATTATATATTTGTAATAGTCATATTATATTCTCATTTTTAGTGTATTTATACCATTTTATTTAATGAAAGATATTTAAAGATATGGATGTAGGTCATAAAAAGAAAATGTTTTATGAAACAATGTAGTGATATTGCTATATTCGTAATATAGATAATCATTAAAAAAACCAACTCAATTATGTGAAGCTATGAACAATAAAAAAAGCAGTTTAGAAACCTGAAAATCCCTATTCAAATTAATCTACTATATGTTAGCCCTTAGAAAGGGTATTGCCTTTAGTTAAAGGATGAGAAATAAGAAAATAGGAAATGATGTTAGAAAATCATACAAATTTTAATAATTAATATAAGATGATTTAGAGCAATTAAGATTGTTTTAAAAACTAATTTAACATGAAAAGAAAAAAGGTTATGCCTTTACTGAAGATCATGAAAGCAAAACAAAAATATAATACCTCCAATATTAAACGAAACAATCATTGTAAAAAAAGTGAACTAGAATCAATAGTAGAAGCAAATTATAACGAAGCGATTCGGATACAAAATAAGAAATTCTTTATACAAGAAAATTTAGATATGATTTTGGAGCATTATGATAGTTTATCTGAAGATGAGGTGGAAATGATGGTACAAATAATTTTGAGGAATAGCGAAACGATTTAATTAGAAGGCTTTTTGAGTGCCTTTTTTTTGAAATCATCAATAACATTAAATAAATCTTCCTTTTGTTTAATGATTTCTCGCTCCGATAATACAATATCCATAAAAGCGTTAAAACGATCATCACTCATTAATTCTTTCCAATGATCTCTCAAATAAACCAATACAGACTCATAATTTACTTCGTTTTCTTTAAGCATGTTTCCTTCACCTGTTAAGATCCAAGCAGGATTTAAATCTACACATTTCGTGTATATTAATTCAGCGTCATAGGTGTTTCTACTCTTCCAATTTGATAAAACTTGTGGTTTTATCCCTAAATGAGCAGCGAATTGAGTATCCGATTTAAAATTATAGTGTTTTTTAATTTGATTTAGAATCAAAGATTTATTCATTTTTTAAACATTTTGTTAAAAATATATTTTTATATTAAACTAATTGTTTATATATTTGTACCTATCTTGATTGATGATAAACAAATGTATGAAAAAAGAAGGGTTAAAACCTAATTCGTAATAAAATAATAAAAGAAAAGTACACTTAGAATTATTTCTTACGATAAGGTTGGAATTAGAAAATGAAGAGGCAATTGAGATTAGAAACGGAGAAATCTAAAACTAATTATAAACGAGTTTGCAATAACATACACTAGAAAAGTGATAATAATACTTTAGTAAATGCGACGTTCTTTAAGATGGCACCAAGTGTGCAGAGTGAGGAGGGTATTTATTTTTTCCTCATTATCTTTTTAGTTTATTAATGGAAGAAGAGGTCAGTAATAAAGTTGGTTTTACTGGCTTTTTCTCATTTATGGGCTATATGAATTACCTGCTTTTATTGACATTTTTGTTTTTTTGAGAAGTCTATTAATTGAAAATCATAAAGTTATCATAATAACTATAATAATTAATATAATTATAGTAGTTTTAGGGCACAAAAAACCAAAACACATGATAGAATTATTTGAACAATCAATAGACTTTGTAAACACGATGTTATGGTCGGGAATTTTAATTGTAGTCTTAATTGGGGCAGGGCTATGGTTTACAATAAGTCTAAAAGGAATACAATTCCGCTATATAAAAGAAATGTCTCGCTTAGTATTTGAAGGAGCGGGTAAAAAAAGTGAAGGGGTATCTTCTTTTCAAGCCTTTACGATGAGTTTAGCTTCACGAGTAGGAACAGGGAATATGGCGGGAGTTGCTATTGCAATAGCTTTAGGAGGTCCTGGAGCTGTTTTTTGGATGTGGATTATTGCTTTAATTGGTTCAGCATCAGCATTTGTGGAAAGTACTTTAGCACAAGTTTATAAAGAACCTAATGGGAAAACCTATCGAGGAGGACCTGCTTATTATATGGAAAAAGCATTGCATAACCGTAATTTAGGAATTGCCTTTTCTATTCTTATTACCCTTTGTTTTGGATTTATTTTTAATGCAGTACAATCAAATACGATTACCGCTGCATTTGTGAAAGTGATTAACGGAGAAGAAACTCCAGAGATGATATCCATTTTTGGACGAAATTTTGATGTGATGCAATTGGGAGTAGGTGTAGTATTAGTTTTAATTACCTCTTTAGTTATTTTTGGTGGTGTAAAACGGATTGCCAAGTTTACAGAAGCTGTTGTACCTATTATGGCATTAGCTTATTTAGCTGTTTCAGTTGTAGTTATTGCATTGAATATTACAGAGATTCCAAGTATTATTTTGTTGATATTAAGAGAGGCTGTAGGAATGGAATCCATTGTTGGAGCTGGAATTGGTACAGTGTTGATGCAAGGAATTAAAAGAGGTTTGTTTTCTAATGAGGCAGGTATGGGGTCTGCACCAAATGCAGCAGCAACTGCTGAAGTTTCTCACCCAGTAAAACAAGGTTTTATACAAGCTTTAGGTGTTTTTACTGATACATTAGTGATTTGTACGGCGACGGCTTTTGTAATTTTAATAGGTGGAAATTATATAGGAGCTGAAGAAGGAATTCAATTAACGCAATCTTCGTTGGTTTCTGAAGTAGGAGCTTGGGGGAGTCAATTTATTGCGGTGTGTATCTTTTTATTTGCTTTCAGTTCTATTATTGGTAATTATTATTATGGAGAATCCAATATTCAATTTATGTCAGGTAGTAAAAAAACGTTGACAGGATACCGTATTTTGGTTTTGGGAATGGTGTTTTTTGGTGCTTTAGCCAAAGTTAAAATTGTATGGGATTTAGCTGATATTTTTATGGGATTGATGGCGTTATTAAATATTTACGCGATATTTCGTTTATTCCCTATTGCGAAAAAGGTCTTTTTAGATTATGAAAAACAAAAGAAAGAAGGGAAAGATCCTGTATTTAAAGCTTCTAATGTAGGTTTAGAAAATGAAACAGATTGCTGGAAATAAAATCATAAAAATAAAGAAATAAACAACAACAGTTGGTATTTTTACCAACTGTTGTTGTTTGTAAGTATATAATGATTTAAGTATAAAATCTTTAAATAATTCCAAGCTCTTCCATACACGCTTTCATTTGATTAAAAGTACGTTCAATATCGTTGTCTAAGCCAATGGAAAAACGAATGATGCCGCCACTAAGTCCCATTTTGCTTTGTACTTCTTCAGGTATTTCAGAAGAAGTACTGGTTCCAGGGGCTGAAAATAAGGTTTTATAAAAACCTAAACTTACTGCTAAATAGCCTAAATTTCTTTTTTGCATTAATTCCATTAAAGCATTTGCTTGATCTAAACTTCCTGCGTCAATGGTTAACATTCCTCCAAAACCATATTCATCGTTATAAAAGCTTTTAAATAAGTTGTGAGAAGGATGGCTTTCAAGTCCTGGATAAACAGTTTTTAATCCTAATTTTTCAAATTCTTGTGCTAAGAATAAAGCATTTTTACTATGCTGCTTCATTCGGATGTGTAAAGTTCTTAAATTTTTAAGGATGCTGGAAGCACGCAAACTGTCCATTGTAGTTCCGAGTAGCATATTGGCTCCATCATTCACATTTCGTAAACGATCAATGAATTCTTGTGTGCCACAAATGACACCGCCTACAGTGTCACTAGAGCCATTAATAAACTTGGTTAAAGAATGAATAACAACATTAGCTCCTAATTTAATAGGAGATATAGAGAGCGGTGAAAAAGTATTGTCAACCACTAATTGTAGATGATGTTTTTTAGCTATTTTAGCTAGTTCAGGAATATTGGCTATTTCTAATAAAGGATTACTAACCGTTTCACAATATAAAATTTTAGTATGTTTTGTAATAGCAGCTTCTACTTGATCTAGTTTAGTGATGTCAACAAAAGAGGTTTGAATACCTAATTTAGGAGTGAAATTTTTTAAAAAAGCATAAGTTCCACCATATATGGTACGGCTGGAAACAATGTGGTCTCCTTGTTCACATTCTTGTAAAATAACACCCGTGATGGCTCCCATTCCCGAGGAAGTTACATTAGCAGTTTCTGTTCCTTCCATAGCTGCTAAAGCTTCGCCTAAGTAAAGGTTACTAGGTGTAGTATGTCTAGAGTATAAATAACACCCTTCCGCATTGCCTTCAAAAGTATCAAACATAGTCTTAGCAGAAAGAAAAGTATAGGTGGAAGAATCTGTTATGGAAGGATTTACTCCTCCGAATTCTCCAAAATATTGTAAATCCTGAATTTTATCTGCAGGTTTAAAAGCCATAATGATTATTTTTTATTTCTAAAAGATAGCAATTAATTAGAAGAATTAAAAATATTGAAATAAAAGGCTTTCTTATATGAGGATAGAGTAATGACTTATTATAAGGTATAAAAGATAAGGTTATAATGTTGCTCTAAATGTGAATCGGAAATTTCGACCTGGTGCACTTATCCCTGAAGCAAATTCGCGGTATTGAACATCAAATAAGTTATCTAAGTTCATTTGTACATGCATATTTTTGGTAATTTTATAGCCTCCCATAAGGTTGAAGGTAACCCAAGCTGGAATACCATAAGTTTCTGAAACAGCTAATTCTGGATTATCAACACCACCGCCGTATTCATCACCATGTTTTCGAGCATTGTATTGTGAATTAAAAACAAAATCCCAATCTTGAAAACTATATTCTAATGAAGTTTGTCCAAATAATGGAGGGATAGAGGGCATAGGTTGATGCGTGTCTTTTGTTCTTCCTTTTGTAAAGGTTAAATCCGAATTTAATTTAAAATGACGGTTGATTTTCCAATTAAAATAGCCTGTTGTCCCCCAAATATAAGCTTGGTCTTTATTGACATTAGCTGCAGTTGGGTATACTTCCCCATCGATTTCTAACGTTCCGTCAGTACCAGGAAGAATATATAAATCACGAATAATATAGTTGTCTAATAAAGTATAATAAATATTTCCTCCTAATGTTAATCTACTCAATAATCTTTTTTGAAAATTAAATTCAGCATTGTAAGCGTATTCGGGTTTTAAAGTGGTATTGGGAACGAGTGCTTGATCATTTTGTTCACGTACTTTTCCAATATCATCTATATTGGGTGATCGAAATCCAGAAGACAATACAACACCGATTTTATCACGTTTAGTAGGGGTGAAACTATACCCAATACTTCCTGTGAAAGCATTATTGTTTAAATCAATATTATTATCAGGTAATGTAAGGTAGGTTTCATCCTCCCATTTTGCAGAGAGCCTTGTTTTAGTGTAACGACTACCCAAGTCTAAAGAGTGTTTTGAGGAAATGGAATAAACTAATTGAGCATATCCTGCTAAGGTGGTATATGTGCTACCTTCATCGGGATAACGGCTTAATATAACGGTTGGGGTATAGCCTGTAATGTTATTATTTTGATCAATAATTAATTCACGGCCGTAAGCATTTGAAGAAACATCGTTATGTGTAAGTTCAGCTCCATAACTTAGTTCTAGTTTTTCGTTTAATTGAGAATCTAAATCTGCATTAAGGCTGAAAACATCTACTTCTTCATTACGGTATGAACGTTCTAATCTTCCAAATCGTCTTTGTATTCTAGATTCTTTAATGTTTTGATAAGCTCCAGTAATGGTAGCATTTCGGATGAATTTTGCATCGTTTTGATAACGATATTGTAAAGAAGTCATAAAACGTTCTTGAGGTCCATAGTGCCATTCAGCCCATTTTAAACCATCTTCACTGGTTTCACTTAAATTGTCATAACGTGGAATGTTAGAAGAAGTGGAATATTGAATGTTTCCAATTATTTGATTATTAGGATTGATATCGTAAACTAATTTTTGTAAAAAGTCAGCTTGAGTATAACCCGTGTTTTTTTGAATATTAGGGTGATCATTAACAATTGGGTTGGGATTGTAATGATTTTCAGTATTATCAGAATATAAATACGTTTTTCCCCATTCGTCAAAATCATGCCAAGCGTTAGCTCCCATACGTAAATCACCAAAATCAGAATAAGTGAAACTGGTAAAAGAAGCAAGTTTTTTACCGCTTAAAGTAAGGGTTGCATTACTGGTTGTTTCATTGTTAGCTGAAGAGTAACGTCCCATTAGATCTATTTGTACAGGATCTTTTTGATTGGTTTTTGGGGTTTTTGTATAAAAATGAATAACACCTCCTAAAGCATCTGATCCATAAATGACAGAGGAGGGTCCGTAAATAATCTCTGCTTTTTGTAATGTGTTTGCATCAAGTGTTATAGCATTTTGTAAATGTCCAGAACGGTAAATTGCATTATTCATGCGTACACCATCAACCACTAATAATACACGATTAGCTTCCATTCCACGAATGACAGGACTTCCTCCACCCATTTGTGATTTTTGTACTTTGATTCCGGGTTGAGCTCTTAATAAGTCAGCTGTAGTTTGAGGTGATTGTTCTTCGATTTCTTCGGGTGTAATAACCAGTGTTTGCTCAGGTATTTGTAAAGAGGTCTGATGTGTTTTTTTTGCTGAAAATGAAACCACTTCTAATGCTTCCGCTTTTTCTTGTGAGAATACAAAGTTTGAAAAAAGCAATATAAGTATAAAGAATAATGATTTTTTCATTGACATTTTATAATATTTCAAGAACCTCTTGTACAATTTTTAATGATTTCAAGTTAGAAATAGCATGGTCTTGCAAGTTGTAATATTTTATTAAAATATCCAAAATATTTTGGCGTTTTAACTTGTTAAGTTTCAATTCTAGACACTGATTGATGGATGATTTTATGAATTTCTTAATCATAAGTGAATCTTCTTCCGAACAAGTGTGAATGGATTTTGTAGAAGTGAAGTTTCCTTCTAGTAAATTGAAATAAATAGGTTCTGTATTGTCAGTGTTAGGATAAAAGCCTAGAAATTTGGTTAAATGAAGAATAAACCAAAGGTGAAAGTTAGCATAATGATGTTCTTCTTCATCTAAAATTTGCAATGACTGGCTGATAAAATAAAATAGTTCTGGGTTGGATGTTTCTTCTTTTAAGGTTGAAGTTAAAACATCGCTTAAAAAAAAAGAAAGGGTTATCTTAATGGGGTGTGAATGTAAACTTTTGAAAAGATGAGAGCTTTTACCTTCTTTAAAGATGTTTAAATCACTTTTTTTATAAGTAAAAGATGTTAAATCAAGGTGTGATAAAGGTTGAAAGAGTGCTGTCTGATTTTTTTTACTTTTCTTGCGAGCTCCTTTTACAATGTAAGACTGAATACCAAAATCAAGTGTATATATTTTGACGATAATAGCACTTTCGCTATACTTGAGTTGTTTTAAAACAATACCTTGTGTTTGTTGATTCATAGAATGCAAAAATACTAAAAAAAGCCCCGATAAATAAATATCGAGGCTGTTCTATCTTTAATTTTAGAAATTAAATGATACCATGTGCTAACATTGCATCAGCAACTTTTACAAATCCAGCAATATTGGCACCTTTAACATAGTTAATGTGATCACCTTCTTGACCGTATTTGATACAGTTGTCATGAATGTCTTTCATAATACCTTTTAATTTTTCATCTACTTCTTCACGTGTCCAGTTAAAACGTAATGAGTTTTGTGACATTTCTAAACCAGAAACAGCTACACCACCTGCGTTAGAAGCTTTTCCAGGAGCAAATAAGATACCTGCTTTTTGTAAAGCTTCAATTGCTTCAGGAGTAGAAGGCATGTTGGCACCTTCTGATACACAGATTACACCGTTATCAATTAAAGCTTTAGCTTCTTCTCCATTTAATTCATTTTGTGTAGCACAAGGTAATGCGATATCACATTTTGTTCCCCATGGACGTTTTCCTTCATGGAATTCTGCAGAAGGGTATTTTGCTACATATTCTTTAATTCTTCCTCGTTTTACATTTTTCAATTCCATGATAAAGGCTAATTTCTCAGCATCAATACCGTCAGCATCATAAATGTATCCAGAAGAATCAGACATTGTAACTACTTTTCCTCCTAATTGAGTCGCTTTCTCAGTAGCAAATTGTGCTACATTTCCTGATCCAGAAACAGTAACAATTTTACCTTCGAAAGATTCTCCTTTTGTTTCTAACATGTTTTTGGCAAAGTATACGTTTCCATATCCTGTTGCTTCAGGGCGAATTAAAGATCCTCCCCAAGAAAGTCCTTTACCTGTTAAAACCCCAGTAAATTCATTTTTTAATTTTTTATACATTCCAAATAGGAATCCAATTTCACGTCCACCTACTCCTATGTCTCCTGCAGGAACATCGGTGTTAGGGCCAATGTGACGGAATAGTTCAGACATAAAAGATTGACAGAAACGCATGATTTCTGCATCTGATTTTCCTTTTGGATCAAAATCAGATCCTCCTTTTCCTCCTCCCATTGGTAATGTGGTTAGGGCATTTTTGAATACTTGCTCAAAAGCTAAGAATTTTAAAATACTAATGTTAACACTCGGGTGGAAACGTAATCCTCCTTTGTAAGGTCCAATAGCAGAGTTCATTTCAATACGATATCCTCTGTTTACTTGGATTTCTCCTTGATCATCTACCCAAGGAACTCTGAAAAAAATGGCTCTTTCAGGTTCAACCATTCTTAAAAGAATGTTTTTCCCGTGGTATATATCGTGTTGTTTGATAAAAGGTATTACAGTTTCAGCTACTTCGTGTACTGCCTGTAAAAATTCTGGCTCGTTTGAATTACGTTGCTTTACTAGCTCCATAAAATCGTTTACAGCTTGATCCATTTTATTTTTTATGATTTATTAAATTTATTCTATCAAAAGTAAGTAGTTTTTTTCAATTAGAAACCACAATTTCATGAGTTTTTTTATAATATTTTCTTAATTAAAAAAGTGTGTTTTAAACACTTTTTGATGGTAAAATAGTGCTATGATTTTGAATTAAAGATAAAGAAAGGGTTAGGAGAATGTTCTTTAAATAAAAACCCTTAAACATAAAGTGTTTAAGGGTTTTAATAATGATTATATTAATAGATTATTTTAGTTTGAAATTTAATCGGGCAAATAAGTAGCGTCCTCCATAACCAAATTGAGTGTTTCTTGAGTATGGGAAACGATTGGTTGTTGTAAATTCTGGATCTGCTTCTTCAGGGTAAATGTCAAAGATATTGTTAGCTCCTAACGTTAAGGTCGCTACTTCTTTGAAAGTATAACCGATACTTAAATCGGTAACAAGTTTGGCTCCATAAGTGTTGTCTATATGACCTATGACATTATTGTTCTCATCATAGCGGTTAAAATCAGTTCTGGTGCTTAATTCTTTCACTTCTCCAAAATAAGAGTTGCGTAAAAAGAAATTCCAGTTTCTAAAACTTAGTAAATGAGAAAGATTTCCTTTCGTTCTAGGGGTAGATTCTTCTAAAATTAATTTGGAACGATTGCTAAAAAACTGATCTTCAGCTAAGGTTAGGGTTGAAGGGATGTTGACATTTGTTACATTCGTTTTAGATAGGGTTCCAGATAACGTATTGGTTAGCTTTAAGTCTTGCCCTAATCTTGCTTTATGCTCAATTACAACATCTAATCCCATGGTTTCAGTATCAGCTGTGTTAGCAAAGAAACGAACACGATCTACACCAGCTTGGTCAAAAAGGTTTCGTAATTCTTCTGCCCCTTCTGCGGTGTCGTCATCGCTTGGACGACTAATATTTTCGGTCATTACGATACGATCATTGATTTGAATATAATAACCATCTAAGGTGATTTTTAAGTTGACACTTGGGATTTTTCCAGTAAAACCAGCGCTGTAGCTCATGGATTTCTCTTCTTCTAATTGTGGGATTCCAAAGGCTCTAGCAATAGCACTTGTATTTGCAAAGGTTCCTACTTCAAAAATTTCACTTGTAGTGGTGTCAAAATTGGTTGCGGTTGAAGTAAAATTAATTTGATGTAAAGAAGGAGCTCTAAATCCACTGCTAATAGCACCACGAATGGCCATATGATCATTTAATTTATAACGAGAAGCTATTTTAAAGTTTAGTGTAGATCCAAAGTCTGAATATTCTTCAAAACGTAAAGCACCGCTTACTAAAAACTGATCTGTAATATCCAATTCTCCATCTGCGTAAATACCGATAGCATTTCGGTTGCTTGTTCCCGCATTGCTAGGAGCTATGCCTCCAAAACCTTGTGCGCCACCTGGTCTTGGATCTTGAGTGTTTCCAAAGAAATCAGTAACATACAAATTATCAGGAGTTGAGTTAAGAACAGGGTCTCCGTTAATGTCATAACGAGTATATGAAGCTTCTTGTCCTGCTGTTTGTTCGTATTCTTCAAAACGGTATTCTGCTCCTAAAGCTAAATGGAATCCTGCTAAAACATCAAATTTTCTTGATAAATCAAAATTAGTGGTATTTTGTAAAAAACCATAACCTCCTGCTTCTAATTCATTTGGAGAAATATTTTGCAATGAAGCATTACTAGTGTTCTTTATGGTGTAATCGAAAGTGTTTCTACCCCAAGTGTTACTAAAATCAGCATCCCATTCTCCAATTTTTCCACGAATTCCAACTGCTAAAGATTGGTCTTTTATATCGGTGGTAATTAAGGGTAAGTATCCATCTATATAAGAAGGGGTGTACGTTCTATTTTGGTAAGGTAGGCGATAAAAAGCAGAAGCTTCTCCGTTTCGGTAACTTAAACCTCCAAAACTATAGATTTCAGCATTTTCACTAACTGGAATTGCTGAGTTAAAGAAAAATTTCCCTCCACGCGTTTTAGATTGTCCAAAACGTAAATTATAATCGGAACGATTTTGGCCACGAGTGGCTAATTCATCATCTGTTACATCTACATTTAAAATACTTTGTAAATCTTCTATGGAAGTTGCGTTAGCGATGTTGTTTTGTAAATCAGTACTGAAATACGACACATCTTGAGCATACTGTTGAATTAAATCTAAATTGGAGCCTAATGTATTTAAATTAGCTCCGTTTTGATTGGCTACATTTTCAATAGCATTATAGGCATGAAAAATTTGTCCAGTATAATCTCCATTTCGATCCGTCCATCCACGAGATTCAAATTGTCCTGTGAAATTAATAAAACCACCATTTTCTCCGATTGGTAAACCATAATTTAATCCTAAATTGAAGGTTTCACCATCTACGTCTTTATCTTCACCGTGATTTTTGGTGAAATTAGCTCCTGTGTCTACAATGACATCTAATTCATTGGTAGCGGTTTTTAATACGATATTAATAACACCAGCAATGGCATCTGAACCGTATTGTGCTGCAGCACCATCACGCAAAATTTCAATACGTTGGATCGCATTTGATGGAATGGCGTTCATATCGGTTCCTGTGCTTCCGCGACCTACCGTACCGTTAATGTTTACTAAAGCAGTGTTATGTCTTCTTTTTCCATTAATTAAAACCAATACTTGATCAGGGCCTAAACCTCTTAAAGTGGCAGGGTCGATGTGATCGGTTCCATCAGAAGCGGCTTGGGTGTTCGAGCTAAAAGAGGGAGCTGCATAATTTAAGATTTGATTGACTGTTACTTGTGGTGCAACAGAAGTTAACTCTTCAATATCTAAAATATCTACAGGTACAGGAGTGTCAATTTGGGTTCTTCCTTTGCTTCGAGTTCCTACAAAAACAACATCATCAATGATACCTTCATCGTCGCTTGATAATGAAATGGTTTGAAAGGATTCTGATGCAGAAATTTCTTTTGTTTTAAAACCGATAGCATCAACAGTTAATATGGTGTTTTTTTCTGTTTCTATTTCAAAATTACCATCAAGATCTGTTGTGGTTTCTTTTCCTTCTTGAGTTGAAATGCTGGCTTCAGGAATTCCTTCGTTATTAGAATCAGTTATTTTACCTTTTGTAATAATGGTCTGGGCAAAGATAAAATTGGCCAGTAATAGTGTTAAAATCGTAAAACGATTTCGATTGAGTAAGTTTTTTGTTCTCATTTATTTATTTTTTAGATTTTATAATTGTTTCTATTGTATAATTAATGGTTATATGTAATAGATTCACCAATTATGCGTATTCCAAAATAGTTTTAATAAAATAAGGATATAAATTGAATAATGAAATGATCATATAAGTGAATCTGTGTGATCTTGCTTAGCAGCAGCAACACATTGTACAACTTATATTTATGATCATTTTATTCATTTTTTTGAAGTATTAGTCTCAATTGAGACTACAAACTTACAAATTTTTTTTATTACAGTTTATATGTTTTTTAAAAAAGAATTTGGTATTCTAAATATGAAATCTTTTATTTTTTAAGTTAAAATTGGTTTTTAAATAAAAAATAGGGGGTTAATGTTATTTTTTTGTAAATTTAATACTAAATAAGGTTATTTTTGCAGAGGGGTGACTGAAAAATATTATATTTGAATTTTAAAGTGTAATAAAAACAATAAGCATATGTCTACATTAAGATTTAAAGCATTAGCAGATGTACACAACAGAAAGCCTGTTGATGTGAAAATTCCAGGGAAATTATCTTCTTTATTTTCAGAGAATGTATTTTCAGAATCTGTAATGAAAGAGTTTTTGACTAAAGATGCTTATAAGGCGGTTTTAGGTGCAATTAATAAAGGAACAAAAATAGAACGTACTTTAGCAGATCAAGTAGCAGTGGCAATGAAAGATTGGGCGTTGTCAAAAGGGGCAACACATTATACGCACTGGTTTCAACCTTTAACAGGTGCTACAGCTGAAAAGCATGATGCTTTTTTTGAACCAATAGGAGAAGGGCGTGCTATGGAACGTTTTAACGGTTCGATGTTGGTACAACAAGAGCCTGATGCTTCTTCTTTTCCAAATGGAGGGATTCGTAATACTTTTGAAGCAAGAGGTTATACAGCTTGGGATCCATCTTCTCCAGCCTTTGTAATTGATACAACACTTTGTATTCCTTCTGTATTTATATCATATACAGGGGAAACCTTAGATAATAAAATACCTTTATTAAGAGCATTAAGTGCAGTAGATGATGCGGCAACAGACGTAGCACAATATTTTGATAAACATGTTCGAAAAGTAAATGCAACATTAGGTTGGGAACAAGAATATTTTTTAGTTGATGAAGCATTATATAATGCACGACCTGATTTACAGTTGACAGGAAGAACATTGTTAGGTCATGCTCCAGCAAAAGGACAACAATTAGATGATCACTATTTTGGATCTATTCCTGATCGTGTTCTGTCGTTTATGAAAGAATTGGAAATAGAATCATTGAAATTAGGAATTCCAGTTACAACACGTCATAATGAGGTAGCTCCTGGGCAATTTGAATTAGCACCTATGTTTGATGAAACCAATCGTGCGGTTGATCAAAACTCTTTATTGATGGATATAATGGAAAAAATTGCCCGTCGTCATAGTTTGCGTATTTTATTTCATGAGAAACCTTTTGCAGGTGTAAATGGTTCAGGAAAACATAATAACTGGTCACTAGGGACTGATACGGGGAATAATTTATTAGCTCCAGGAAAAACACCTAAGAAAAATTTAGAGTTTTTAACCTTCTTTGTTAATACCATTGCAGCAGTACATAAGCATGCTGATTTATTGAGAGCTGCTATTGCTTCGGCAAGTAATGATCATCGTTTAGGAGCAAACGAAGCACCTCCTGCTATTATTTCAGTATTTATTGGTTCGCAATTAACCTCTGTATTAGATGAATTAGAAAAAGTAACCAAAGGAAAATTATCTCCAGATGAGAAAACAGATCTAAAATTAAATGTAGTAGGGAAGATTCCAGAAATTTTATTGGATAATACAGATCGTAATCGTACATCACCTTTCGCTTTTACAGGGAATAAATTTGAGTTTAGAGCCGTTGGGTCAACAGCAAACTGTGCTGAACCGATGACGGTTTTAAATACGATTGTTGCAAAACAGTTGAAAGAATTTAAAAAAGAAGTAGATAAATTGGTAGAAGGAGGAATGAAAAAAGATGATGCAATCTTTAATATATTAAGAGAATCTATCAAAGCTTCACGTTCTATTTTATTTGAAGGAGATGGTTATAGTAAAGAGTGGGAAGATGAAGCGACGAAAAAGCGTAAGTTTTCTAATAATAAAACAACTCCAGAAGCTTTAAAAGCTGAATTAACGAAAGATGCGATTAGATTGTATGAAGAAATGGGAATCTTTTCTGAAAGAGAAATTCATGCTCGTAATGAAATTAAGTTAGAAAAATATGCAACTTTAATTGGTATTGAAGCACAAGTTTTAAGTGATATCTCTCGAAATCATATTGTTCCAACTGCTGTTCGTTATCAAAATACATTAATCAAAAATGTAAAAGGTTTAAAAGAAGTATTTGGAGATAAGGAGTTTAAAAAACACGCCAAAGAACAACTGGATTTAATTACTTCTATTTCTGATAATATCTCAGGAATTAAATCAGGTGTAGATAAACTATTAAAAGCAAAACAAAAGGCTGAAGGTATAGAAGATGCTCAAAAACAAGCAGAAGCTTTTTGTTTTGATGTGAAACCTTTGTTTGATAAGGTAAGAGAATGTTCTGATAGTCTTGAAATGATGGTCGATGATGAGCTTTGGCCGTTACCAAAATATAGAGAATTATTATTTTCTAAATAGAACTTCAACACATTAGGAAATGGTGATTGGCTATCCCGAAGAAATTTGGGATAGTTTTTAATTTTTTAGTATAATTCGGAATCCATATATTTGTAGTCTTTATAAGATAGGAATATGTCATCATTATTAACACAATTACAAGCTTTAAAACAACGTTTTGATGAGGTAGCAGATTTGATTATTCAACCCGAAGTAATTTCAGATCAAAAACGCTATGCTCAGCTAAATAAACAATATAAAGATTTAGAGAAAGTTGTAGAAGTTTATAAGCAATACAAAGCAAAGTTAGATGTAATTGCTGAAGCAGACGAAATCATAGCAGATGGTTCAGATGCTGAAATGGTTGAAATGGCAAAAATGGAAAAGGAAGAAGCAAAATCTGCTTTACCTAAAATGGAGGAAGATATTAAGTTTTTATTGATTCCAAAAGATCCAGAAGATGATAAAAATGTTATCGTTGAATTGCGTGCAGGTACCGGAGGTGATGAAGCCTGTATTTTTGTTGAAGATATGTTTCGAATGTATGTAATGTACTTCAAAGAGAAAGGTTGGTCATATGAAGTGGTTAATTCTACAGAAGGAGGTACAAAAGGTTACAAAGAATTGGTTTTAGAAGTAACGGGCAATGCTGTATATGGAACGATGAAGTTTGAATCAGGTGTACACCGAGTACAACGTGTGCCAGAAACAGAATCACAAGGTCGTGTACATACTTCAGCGATTACAATAGCTGTTTTACCCGAAGCAGAAGAAGTAGATGTAGAATTAAATATGTCAGATGTTCGCCGTGATACTTTTAGAGCAAGTGGAGCAGGAGGTCAGCACGTTAATAAAACAGAATCGGCTATTCGATTAACTCATATTCCGACTGGAATTGTTGCAGAATGCCAAGACGGTCGTTCTCAACATAAAAATTATGAGAAAGCTTTACAAGTCTTACGTACACGTATGTATCAAGTAGAGCTGGAAAAAAAGCAAGCTGAAAGAGCAGCTGAACGTAAATCATTGGTTTCGTCAGGTGATCGTTCTGCCAAAATACGTACGTATAATTATCCACAAGGACGTGTAACAGATCATCGTATTAATAAATCAATGTACAATTTAGCAGATTATATGAATGGAAATTGTCAAGAAATGATCGATGCTCTGAAAATGCATGAGAATACTGAGAAATTAAAAGCGCAAGAGGAAGGGGCTCAGAGTTTATAATCAACTAAAATAAAATCAAGTAGGGAGACAAAGATGTAAAGTGTTTTTAAACACTTTATAATGTTGTATTAAATCCCTATTTATGAAAGTGATTGAAAGTATTAGTACCTATCTACAAAAAAATGATTATGTTAAAATTCCTAATTTAGGGTGTTTTGAATATAATAATAAGATTACGTTGTTAGGTGAAATAGAAAAAAAAGTATTGTCTTTTAATTTTAATGATCGAGAAAAAGACACTTCATTAATAGATTATATATCATTAGAATATCAATGTTCTCGTAATGAATCATTAAAATTAGTTTTTGAATTTGTTCATGATGTAAAATATCAATTAAAAAAAAATATTCCTGTTTCAGTAGGTCATTTAGGATGTCTTTTTAAAGAAAAGGAGGAAATTGTTTTTTATCCTTTTTTAGAATCGAGTGATGCAAATAAAAAGATTTTACCTAAAGAGAATCAAAAAAGAGAAAAGAAAGAATATTTTGGGTTGATCTTGACACTTTTTCTTATATGTTTTAGTGTTATCATTATAGATTATATCATAAATAAGAATACTGAAAAAATTTATAAGGATAATAAAATAGAAAATATAAACCAAAATACAGAAGAAATAGGGGTTTCGGTTGATGAAGTTTCTAATTTTGTGAAAGATATTGATCCAATAGAAAGTAATTATACAGTTCGAGAAGAAGAAAAAGTAACATTAGATTTGAATCAATATATTTCACAAAATGGTACAATAGTCTATCGAAATCAAATCATAGCAGGATCTTTTCAAGTAAAAGATAATGCCTATAAAAAATTAAAGGAATTAAAAAGAAAGGGCTATTTAGATGCTATAATTTTAGGGAAATTAGAAGGTATGTATTTAGTGGCTTATGGAACCTATAGTTCAAAAGAAGAAATGCAAAAAGTATATAAAGATCTAATAAAAAAAGGAGAGAAAGATATTTGGATTCGTAAAGTCTTATCTAGTGTAAAATAACTTTTTTAATAAATCATGAATATTTTTTTAATTCTTGAATAAACGGATCAAGTTTGATTTGATGATCTTTTATCCACTGATCGTTATAATAGGTGTTGATATAACGTTCACCACTATCGCATATCATAGTTACGATACTTCCAGATTGATTATTTTCTTTCATTTCATGAGCTAATTGAAGTGTAGCATAAATATTTGTACCTGTAGATCCACCGCATTTACGGTTTAATATAGATTCTAACCATCTTACACTAGCAATTGAAGCACCATCAGGTACTTTAATCATTTTATCAATTACATTAGGTTGGAAAGAGGGTTCTACTCTGGGTCTTCCAATACCTTCTATTCTAGATCCTTGGGTTGAGGTGATTGTTTTATCACGATTATGATAATAGTCAAAAAAAACAGAATTTTCTGGGTCAACTACAGCTAATTGAGTTTTTTGACTAAAGGTAGGGTTGTAACGAATGTATCTTCCTATTGTAGCTGAGGTTCCACCAGTTCCTGCCCCTACGACTATCCATGAAGGTATGTTAAATCGTTCTTGGCTCATTTGTTCAAAAATACTTTCTGCAATATTGTTGTTACCTCTCCAATCTGTAGCTCTTTCGGCATAAGTAAATTGGTCAATATAGTATCCATTTTTTTCTTTTGCTAAAGCTTCTGCTTTCACATAAATTTGAGAAGAAGGAACTTTGATACAGATTCCACCATAGAATTCAATTAATTGAATTTTTTCTTGAGAAGTGGTATTGGGTACGATGGAAGTAAAAGGTAAACCTAATAATCTTGCAAAATAAGCTTCAGAAATTGCGGTACTTCCTGATGAAGCTTCAACAATTGTAGATTTAGAGTGTATGTGACCGTTACATAATCCATATAAAAATAAAGATCTTGCTAATCGATGCTTTAAACTTCCACTAGGATGTGTGGATTCATCTTTTAAATAAATGTCAATATTTTTAAAATAAGGTAAGTTGAGCTTTATTAAATGTGTGTCAGATGATCGATTATAATCTGCATTAATTTTTTTTATAGCTTCAGAAGTCCATTTTCTTATTTCCATATTTTTTGTAGATATAAGTTATTGAGCTTTATTAGTCATAATTCCTAAAATTACTTCGTCTGTTTTGTTCATACCACTTTGGGCTAATTTTCCAATATTTTCAATAGTAGTTTCAACACATTCTCCTACAATACCATCTCCACCATTCATAACACGTTGTGCTTTGGCTAACATGGCTGAATCAAAAGCGGCAGTCACACCTGTGGCAATTTTAGAAGCACAAGACCCTTTAGCACCATCACAAATAATCCCTGAAACATTACCTAGTGTGTTAGTTATAGCGTTACTAACGGTAATGTAATCACTACCTTGAATAAAAGCTATACCACCACTTACGGCTGCAGAAGCACAAATAACACCACAATATGCGGATAAACGTCCCACATTGGTTTTTATATGAACAGTAGCAAGATGTGACATAAATAAAGCACGGTAAAGTTCCTCTTTAGTTAAATCATTGTCGATAGCATATTTAATAATAGGCAAAGAAGCAGTCATTCCTTGATTTCCACTTCCACTAGTTGTCATAACAGGTAAAGAACATCCACTCATTCGGGCATCACTACCCGCTGCTGCAAAACTAGCAGAGCGATTGCGCTGATCGTTTCCGTAAATACCGGACTCCATGTTATCTTTCATCATTTTTCCAACATTGATCCCATAATTTCCTGTTAAGCCTTCTTGAGCAATAGCTGAGTTAAAATGAATCACTTGATCAAATTTTTCAGCAATCGACTCAATTTCAATTGTTTTTGCTAAATGATATATTAATTCGATAGAAAGAATTCTACGATCTGTTAGAGAAGAATTAAAATCAGCATCATTACAAGGTCTATCAATTAGAGTAGCACCATTGCGTATTACTTTTGTAATATTGGTATGAATATGTTTTATTTCAACAGATACAGAATCTTCACCATTTATAGCTTCAATACGACAGTATAGTTTTACAGGTGTATTTTCATGAATAACTTCAACATTTCCGTTGTCAATAAAAGTTTTGATTTCTTTAAGTTGTTCTGTTTGAACGTTACTGATGACCAACAATTCTTTGGAAGCATCTCCTGCTAGTGCTCCCATAGCTGCTGAAACTTCTATTCCAACCATTCCACCACTATTAGGTACCACAACACTTTTAACATTTTTTATAATGTTTCCAGAGACATAAACGACTAGTTTTTCAGGTTTTTTTTGGAGGATTTCAACTGCTTTTGCTGCAGTATAAGCCAATGCAATAGGTTCTGTGCAACCTTCTGCAGGAACAATTTCTTCTTTTAAAATGTTTAAAACTTGCGTTTTTATTGTTTCGTCAATTATCATGATACTAATGTTTGGATAATCAAAAATACTAATTTAAAGTATTTTAAAGATTAGAAATTAGATCTAATTAAGATTTTTAAATAAAAAATAGTAACTTTTAGGGAAAATTTAAACGATGAAAGAGGAATTCTTATATTATGTATGGAAGTATCATTTATATGATACATCTTTTCTACAAACAATTCAAGGTGATATAGTACAAGTAGTTGAAAAAGGAAGAAGAAATTCTTCATCAGGACCTGATTTTTTAGAAGCACAAATTAGAATTAATACTTTAGTATGGGTAGGGAATGTGGAGATTCATGTAAAAAGTTCTGATTGGGATAAACATAATCATCAATATGATAAAGCTTATAACAATGTAGTGTTGCATGTTGTTTTTGAGTATGATAAAAAGGTGTGTAATGAAGAAGGAAAACCTGTTCCGACAATAGAGTTAAAAGGAAGGGTTGAGTCTTATATTTGGAATAATTATCAAAAATTTATCCGTTCATGTTATAATTTCATTCCTTGTGAAAAAAGTATAGTTCAGTTTAATGATGAGCTAATAAAAAGTCATTTGAAAACACGATTACTAATTGAAAGATTTGAAAATAAAACGCAATTTATTCAAAAACAATTAGCGCAAACGCAAAATAATTGGGAAGAAGTTCTTTTTGTATCATTAGCAAGATATTTTGGAACGCGAGCGAATTGCGAAGCGATGGAATTGTTAGTTAGATCATTTGATTTTAAGGTTTTAAAAAAATGTCAACAAAAGAAAATACAATTGGAAGCTTTATTATTTGGTCAGGCAGGTTTTTTAAATAGAAAATTGAATGATGTTTATTTTAAACAATTGCGATTGGAGTATCAATTTTTACAATCTAAATATGAATTAGAACCATGTGAAGTTTCTATTTTTAAATTTTATGGAGTTCGACCATCAAATTATATTACAATTCGGATAGCTCAATTAGCTTCTTTATATTATGAATATCAAAATTTATTTTTCTTTTTAATGAAAATTAAAACTGTAAAAAATATATATTCTTTATTTGATGTTGAAATAAGTGATTATTGGAAAAATCATTACCGATTTGGGAAGAAATCAGCTCAATATTCTGAAAGATATCTTTCAAAATCTTTTATAGATTTAATTATAATCAATGCAGTGTTACCTATGCAATATTGTTATGAGAAGCAGCGAGGTAAAAACAACATGGCTTTGATTGAAAAAATATTATATGAAATAAAGCCCGAAAAGAATGTGATAATTCAGAATTTTAAAGAATTAAATTTACAATCTAAAAACGCATGGGATTCTCAAGCATTAATTCAGTTAAAAACAATGTACTGTAACCAAAAAAAATGTTTAAATTGCGAAATAGGAAATAAATTGTTAAGAAAAAGAAGTTAAAAGTATAATGTTAGAGAAGTCGCGTCGATTTTTAGAAAAATATGGATTTGAAGTATGTGAGCGTCTTGCAGATAAAATTGGGATTCGTCCAAGTTTGGTGCGCTTAAGTTTTATTTATTTGTCGTTTGTTACAGCTGGAATTGCGCTTCCAATATATTTGATCATGGCCTTTTTTTTCAAAATAAAAGATAAATTGTTTTTAAAACGAAAATCAGTATTTGATTTATGAATGATGAACCTTTAAAAATAAAAACCCGCTTTTTAGTAATAGCGCTATGTTTAATTTTTATTATAGGAACATTAGGTTACATTAATATTTCTGATTATTCTTTTATTGATGCACTCTATATGACCATCATAACTGTGACGACAGTTGGTTTTGGAGAAATTCATCCATTAAACGAAGAAGGAAGGATTTTTACAATGTTTTTAGTGCTTACGAGTTTAGGGTTGGTAGCTTATTCAGCTTCTACAATAGGAAAAGCATTATTAGATGGTGATCTAATGAAGAAATATAAAGAAAATAGAATGAATAAACAGCTCAAAACATTAAAGAATCATACCATTATTTGTGGTTTTGGAAGGAATGGGCGGCAATCTGCACGAAAATTAAAAGCTTCAAATCATCCCTTTTTAGTTATAGAAAAAGATAGATCAAAAGTGATAGATCATGAAGATATTACACCTGTTTTGATCGAAGGAGATGCTACGCAAGATCATATTTTAGAAAAAGCAGTAATAGAAAAAGCAGATTCATTGATTACAGCTCTTCCAAGTGATGCTGCCAATTTATTTGTTGTGTTGACTGCTAAACAGTTAAACCCTAAAGTAAAAATAATTAGTAGAGCAAGTAGTCATCAATCTGTTAAAAAATTAAAAATTGCAGGGGCTGATCATGTTATTATGCCAGATAAAATTGGAGGTGAGCATATGGCTTCATTGATTGTTACACCTGGAGTTTTAGAGTTTTTAGATAATTTAAGTGTTGAAGGAAGCTATCAAAATAATATTGTTGAAGTATATGCTGAAGAATTTCCCGAGGAATTTTTAGGGAAATCTATTTTAGATTTAGATTTAAGGAAAAAATCGGGAGCCTCTGTGATTGGATATAAAAACCCCGAAGGAGAATATTTTGTAAATCCTGATGTAGCTACACAAATTGTAGAAAAATCATCATTTATTATTTTAGGAAAACCAAAACAAATTACAGCACTCAAGGAAGTTTTTGGTATAAAATAAGTTATTGTTTTCAAGGGAGATAAATTGAATAATTTGTCACAAAATTTGAAATAATGATATTTTTTTTAGAAATTGGTCAGATGGTTTATAATAATCAGGTATAAAATTTAACAATATATAAAAGTTATGACGAAAAACACTGTGGGCTTTATTTTAGCTATTTTTTTAGTTTCAATTGGCTATTCTCAAGAATTAAAAGTTAAACATACGGTAACAGATGATAGTTCAGAAATTGGGACTGCCAGAATCAAGCTCGAGGTAGAAGGAGGGACGCCACCTTATACCTATCACTGGGATAAAGCTAGCGTTGGATTAAATCAAAGTGAGGCTTCAGGATTATCTGAAGGAACCCAATATCACATAAAAATTGTTGATGCTAAAGGAATAGAAAAAAAGGAAGCAATTAAAATTCCTATTAACTCATTTGCAGAATCAGTGAGCTCTAAATTTACTCCTTTAGTTGCTTTTTTAGATAAAGTTCTATTTTTTGATCCTTTTACTGCTTTTTATGATAATCAAGTACGAGACCATAATGGAGAGGTTGTTCTAAATCCAAATGGAACCCCTCAGACTATTAAAATACCATTTTTAGTAATATGGTTGGTTTTAGGAGCATTATTTTTAACACTTAGGATGGGGTTTATTAACCTTAGAGGGATACGTCATTCTTTTGATTTGGTTAGAGGACAGTATGATGATCCTAGTGCACCAGGACAGGTTACCCATTTCCAAGCTTTAGCAACCGCTGTTTCTGGAACGGTTGGTTTAGGTAATATTGCAGGAGTTGCAGTTGCGATTGCTACGGGAGGTCCAGGAGCTACCTTTTGGATGATTTTAGCAGGTTTTATGGGGATGTCTATGAAATTTGTAGAATGTACCTTAGGGGTTAAATATCGTGATATTGCACCAAATGGTAAAGTATATGGAGGGCCAATGAACTATCTAAGTAAAGGGTTTGAAAAACGAGGTTTTGGAAAAATTGGAAAAGTACTTTCAATAATATATGCTGTAGTGGTTATTTTAGCAGCTTTTGCTGCGGGATCTATGTTTCAATCCAATCAGGCAGCTGCACAAGTGGCAAATGCTTTTACAACCGTTGATCCTAGTACAGTAAAGTTGGGAACGGGAATTGTAATTGCTATTTTAGTGTTTATTGTAATTGTAGGAGGAATTAAAAGTATAGCCAATGTAACAGATAAGGTAGTTCCAGCTATGGCAGGAATGTACATCATCATGTGCTTAGGAGTTATCTTTGCTAATATAGGTGAAGTAGGAAATGCTTTTGGGGTAATCTTTGATGGAGCTTTCTCTTCAGAAGCAATGTACGGTGGTTTTCTTGGAGTGATGATTCAAGGATTTAGACGTGCAGCTTTCTCTAACGAAGCTGGATTAGGATCTGCTTCTATTGCCCATTCTGCTGCTAAGACTAATCATCCAGTAAGTGAAGGGTTTGTAGCACTTTTAGAACCTTTTATTGATACGATTGTAGTGTGTACATTAACTGCTTTAGTATTAATATTTTCAGGAGTTTATACCGATGCTTCCGTATCAGGATCTGCTATGACTGCAAAAGGGTTTGGGACAGTGTTTGGAAGTGTTTCAAACGTTTTGATAACCATTGCGATTTTCCTTTTTGCTTTTTCAACGATTATTACATGGTCATATTATGGAGTGAAAGCAACTGCTTATTTATTTGGAGATTCTAAATTTATAAACCTGGGGTTTAAAATAACCTTCGTTCTTACAGTAGTTTTTGGCGCAGTAATCGGTTTAGGTGCTGTAGTTGATTTTGCAGACATGATGTTTTTATCATTAGCTTTACCTAACTTGATAGGATTGTACTTGATGTCAGGAGAGGTTGCCTCTGATTTGAAAAAATATTTATCAAAAGTAAAAACAGGAGAAATTCAAAAAACAAAAAAATAATCTTTAAAAAGAAATAAAATGAAAAAGCTAAAACCCCATTTCGATTTTAATAGAGAGAATCGAAATGGGGTTTTGCTATTGTTGGTTATTTTATTTTTAATACAGATAGGAATATGGTGTTATCAACCAGATTTTTCTGAAAAGGAACCTACGGAAAATCAACTTGCACAAATAGAATCATTGCAAGAAAAATTAGAAAATACAGTTGAACCTAAAGTTGTATATAAAAAAGTAGATCCTAATCATTTAAATAAAAAAGATTGGATTTCTTTAGGTTTTAGTGAAAAGCAAGCACAGATTATTTTAAAGTATAAAGCAAGTTTAGGATCTTTTTCAAGTTTAGAAGAAGTCAAACAATGTTATGTGATTTCAGATGAAAAATTTGAAGAATTAAAACCTTATCTATTTTTTACGAGTAATTCCAAACAAAAGAATCATAAAAAGATTAAGCAGTCAAAGTTGAATTATTTTAACCCTAATAAATTAAGTGAAAAAGAATGGATGAATTTGGGGTTTAGTAAAAAGCAAGCAGCGGTTATTATAAAATACAAAAAAAGTCTTGGAGGTACATTTTATACAAAGGCAGAAATACAAAAATGCTTTGTTATTTCAGATAAAGTTTTTCAAGAAATAGAACCGTGGATCGTTTTTGATAAAGCAAAAAAAGAAGTAAAAGTAAATCATAGGGATTTGAATCGTTGTGATATAAGTACATTAGTGACTCAAGGAATTTCTCCTAAAGAAGCACAACGAATTATAAATTACAGAAATGCTTTAGGAGGCTTTTATAATTGGGAGCAATTAAATGATATACAGGTTTTACCACAGAAAATTAAAGAGTTAGAAGATGAATTAATGCTTGTTTCTTCGGTAAAAAGAATGAATGTGAATAAAGAAGCACTTTATATTTTGAAAAAACATCCGTATATTACCCAAGAATTTGTTGATTTTTTAAAAAATAGTCGAGAAAACCATATTAAATTCTCATCTTTTCAAGAAATTCAAAATATATATGAAAAAAAGCAGTTAAATAAATTATTAGAAGAATATTTGTCATATTAAAAAAAATAAAGAAAGCATGAATTTCGATCGATCCGAATCTCAAAAAATGATTGCAGAATCTGTAAAAGCATTTGCAAATCAACATATCTTACCAAATTATCGTAAATGGGATAATGAAATGATTTTTCCCGTTGAACTATTTAAAAAATTAGGAGAACAAGGATTGATGGGTGTTTTGGTTCCGGAAGAATTAGGTGGTTCTGGACTTTCATATTTTGAGTACATTGATATTATTGTAGAATTATCTAAAGTAGATCCTTCAATTGGTTTAAGTGTTGCAGCACATAATTCATTATGTACCAACCATATTTTAACCTTTGGTAATGAGGAACAAAAGAAAAAATGGATACCAAAACTTGCTTCTGGAGAATGGATTGGAGCTTGGGGGTTAACTGAGCATAACACAGGTTCTGATGCAGGAGGAATGGCAACTACTGCTGTTAAAGATGGGGACTATTGGGTAATAAATGGAGCTAAAAATTTTATTACACATGCTATTTCAGGTGATGTGGCGGTTGTAATCGTTCGAACAGGGGAAAAAGGAGATTCTCATGGGATGACTGCTTTTGTGATTGAAAAAGGAACTCCAGGGTTTTCTTCTGGTCAAAAAATAGATAAATTGGGAATGAGAGCATCAGAAACTTCAGAATTGTTATTTGATAATGTTCGAGTACCTGATGAAAACCGTTTAGGTGAAGTTGGAGAAGGGTTTGTACAATCCATGAAAATATTAGATGGTGGTCGTATTTCAATTGGAGCATTAGGGCTAGGAATAGCAAAAGGAGCCTACGAGGCATCTTTAAAATATGCGAAAGAAAGAGAACAATTTGGAAAGCCAATTGGGCAATTTCAAGCCATAGGGTTCAAATTAGCAGATATGTTGACTAAAATTTCAGCAGCTGAATTGTTATTATATAAAGCAGCACATCTAAAAGAAAAAGGAGAAAGGATGACAAATGAAGGAGCAATTGCAAAAATGTATGCTTCAGAAATTAGTGTAGAAATCTCTACCGATGCTGTTCAAGTACATGGAGGGTATGGTTATACCAAAGATTTTCCAGTAGAAAAATTTTACCGTGATTCAAAGCTATGTACTATTGGTGAAGGTACAACAGAAATTCAAAAACTAGTTATTTCAAGAAATATCATGAAGTAAAATAAATACGATATTAATTTAAAGGCTATTGTACCATTGTTGTGGTGTGATAGCCTTTTTTGTTGTAAATAATCTACAATACAAGGGGTTTAATCTAAAAAATTACAATGAATAACGATTGTATAATAAATTTATTAATCAACATGGTAAATAAACTTAGAATATGAAGCATTTTTTATTTTTTATAATTTTATTCAATAGTATTTTTATAGAAGCACAATATTTGCCTACAGATGATTTTGATAATGATGGTGTGATAAATTCAGTAGATATTGATGATGATAATGATGGTGTTTTAGACTTTACAGACTCTTTAGATGTTTGTGACGTATCTGGAGCATTCCCGCCAATAACATTTGTAAATGGTCCTGTAATTACTAATGATGGGCAAACAGAAGATGTAGATGGGGTAGGAAATGGTGAAACTGCTTTGTATACAACTGCTGGAACTTTTAACGGTGTAGTTTTTGACGTGCAATTTAAAGTTTTAAGTGCGTCTCATAACCCTGGTTTTGCTATAGCGAGTGGTACTGATGATGCAAGAATTGGTCTTAATGGAGGAACGAGTGGTGGAAATTCAACTCGTAGAGCCTCTGTTTTGGTAGAGTTTTTTGAAACAGGAACCACTACACCTCTTAGTGTAGATGCATCACTTCGAATTGCGGATTTAGATCGTTTGACTTATGGTACAGATCCAGCAACACGTTATGAGCAATTAACAGTGTATTCAAGTCAAATAAATGCTTATGTAGTTGAGAATCCAACAACTTTAGACATAACACCTCAGGATAGTAATACCAAATACCGATTTAGAGCAACAGAAAATGATGCAGCACCTCCAGGTGATGAACCTGATAAGGCAGTTCAATTAAATTTTGTTGGAGAATCTTCTTTCCAAATTGATTTTTTGCATCGTACAGAAACAAATGCAGGAGTTTTTCAAATTGATGGAAATTCTTTAGATGGATTTTTTTCAAATCCAGATTGTACCGTAATCAGTTCTGAAATTGTTGACTTAGATACCGATGGAGATGGAATTTCAAATCGATTTGATTTAGATAGTGATGGAGATGGGTGTACAGATGCAAATGAATCGAATGTTTTAAGTGCTACTGGGAGTCCAACTCTAATTTTTGGAAATGTTGTGAACGGAAATGGAGTAGTGAATACAACAATTCCAATTTCAGATGCTTTAGTACAAGGAACTTATAATGCTTCAAATGGATTTGCAGATGCATTGCAAACAGCAGGTGATGGAGTTTTTACAGGATCGTATACATATGCATCAAAAGCATTGGTTCCAAATGCAAATGGTTGCGTATGTTATCAACCAGGAGTTTCAGGGACAGGTGTTGCAGGAGATATGGTTGGGGTTAGTTCACTTAATAGAACTTCTGTTTCAGATACTGGTAGTTGGCCTCATACAGTTGAAAATGGATTTTTAGTATTAGAGTCAAAGGAAAAAGGATTGGTTTTGCCAAGAATAGTAAGTCCAGAGTCCATAACATCGCCTATTCAAGGAATGATAGCTTTTGATACAGATGATAATTGTGTCAAAATGTATGATGGATCAAATTGGGGATGTATAGTGCAAGCATGTGTAAATTAAAATAGGATAAGTATGAAAAATATAATATTAATAGGTGTTATTGTTTTGTCAAATGTAATGTTATCACAAGTTGCTATTGGAAAAACTTCAGTAGATGGAGATGGATTACTTGATTTTGCATCAGGAACAACAAAAGGAATTGTTTTGCCAAAAGTAACAACATTAACTCCTCAAGTAGGATCTTTAGTTTTTGACGCGGTAGATAAAAAAGTAAAACTGTATAATGGTGAATGGATTGATTTGTCCATAAATGAAGGAGCTGTGGATACATCAGATCAAGATCCTTATTCAGAAGAAGGAGGAACTATGATAATTGGATCTGAGACTACTTCAGCAACGGGTGTTTTAG
The DNA here is from genome assembly GCA_001880285.1 of Flavobacteriaceae bacterium UJ101. Lineage (NCBI taxonomy): Bacteria > Pseudomonadati > Bacteroidota > Flavobacteriia > Flavobacteriales > Flavobacteriaceae > Flavobacteriaceae bacterium UJ101. Next base: position 1,770,652 of record CP016269.1, read on the forward strand.
TGCTAGAATCAACAACAAAAGCACTTATTTTGCCTAAGATAGCTTCCCCTCATTTAAATGTGAAAAATCCTTCCCCAGGAATGATTTGTTATGATACAGATAAGGATTTGTTAGCTGTTTATAATGGATTAGAATGGGCTTTTTGGAGAAAGTGATATAAATCTGAATAAAAAATAAATCCAAGGTAAGATATTTTGTTAAATTGACTACCTTGGATTTTTTTATGAAAAAAAGATGCTAAACCCTTCTTTTTAAGCTAAAAACCTTTTGTTTATTAAGAAAAAATCACTAAGTTTGCACCCGCTAAATAGTGTAAATGTATACTATTTGGCTGTATATCAATGAATTAAATATATTTTAATAATATGCCTACTATACAACAGTTAGTAAGAAAAGGAAGAGCCACAAATGCTAAGAAGAGCAAATCGGCTGCTTTGCAGGCATGTCCTCAAAGACGTGGTGTATGTACTCGTGTATATACAACAACGCCTAAAAAACCAAACTCAGCAATGCGTAAAGTTGCCAGAGTAAGGTTGACGAACGGGAATGAAGTGAACGCCTACATTCCAGGGGAAGGACATAATTTGCAAGAGCACTCGATAGTATTAGTACGTGGAGGAAGGGTAAAAGATTTACCAGGTGTTCGTTATCATATCGTTCGTGGAGCGTTAGATACAGCAGGAGTTGAAGGTCGTACTCAGAGAAGATCAAAGTATGGAACTAAACGTCCTAAAAAATAATCATTAAATACGTAAAGACAGATGAGAAAGTCAAGAGCAAAAAAGAGACATATATTACCTGATCCTAAGTTTAATGATCCTTTGGTAACACGTTTTGTAAACATGTTAATGTTGCATGGTAAAAAAAGCGTAGCTTTTAAATTATACTATGATGCATTAGATATTGTAGAGCAGAGAAAAGAAGATGAAGAAGTGTCTGCTGTAGATACTTGGAAAAAAGCATTAGAAAATGTAATGCCACACGTAGAAGTTCGTTCTCGTCGTGTTGGTGGTGCTACCTATCAAATTCCAATGCAAATTCGTCCAGATCGTAAGATCTCAATGGCGATGAAATGGTTGATAAAATATGCGAAAGCTAGAAATGAGAAATCGATGTCTCAAAAATTAGCAGGTGAAATTTTAGCAGCAGCCAAAGAAGAAGGTGCAGCTGTAAAAAAGAAAACCGATACGCATAAAATGGCGGAAGCAAACAAAGCATTCTCACACTTTAGATTCTAATAACGATGGCAAAAAGAGATTTAAAATTTACAAGAAATATTGGTATTGCTGCGCATATTGATGCTGGTAAAACCACTACGACTGAACGTATTTTATTTTACACAGGTCGTTCTCATAAAATTGGTGAAGTACACGACGGTGCTGCAACAATGGACTGGATGGAGCAGGAAGCTGAAAGAGGTATTACCATTACTTCTGCTGCAACTACTTGTGTTTGGAATTTCCCAACTGAAAATGGAAAGCCAACCGCAGATGCAAAAGGATATCATTTTAACATTATTGATACTCCGGGTCACGTTGATTTTACAGTTGAAGTAAACCGTTCATTACGTGTATTAGACGGTTTAGTGTTCTTGTTTTCAGCAGTTGATGGAGTTGAGCCTCAGTCAGAAACAAACTGGCGTTTAGCAGATAACTATAAAGTTCCTCGTATGGGATTCGTTAATAAAATGGATCGTCAAGGAGCTGATTTCTTAAATGTGTGTAAACAAGTAAAAGAAATGTTAGGGTCTAACGCAGTTCCAATTTGTTTGCCAATCGGTTCAGAAGAAGATTTTAAAGGAATTGTTGATTTAGTGAAAAATCAAGCTATTGTATGGCATGATAATACACAAGGAGCTACATTTGATGTAGTAGAGATTCCTGAAGATATGAAAGCGGAGGTAGAAGAATACCGCGCATTATTGATCGAAGAAGTAGCAGGATATGATGAAGGTCTTTTAGAGAAATTTATGGAAGATCCAGATTCAATTACTGAAGATGAAGTACATAATGCTTTACGTGCTGCAACATTAGATATGTCAATCATTCCTATGTTAGCAGGTTCTGCATTTAAAAATAAAGGAGTTCAACACATGTTGGATTGTGTATGTCGTTATTTACCTTCTCCATTAGATAAAGAAGCAATTGACGGTACAGATCCTAAAACAGATGAGCCTATTTTAAGAAAGCCTTCTTATGATGAGCCATTTTCAGCATTAGCATTTAAAATTGCTACGGATCCATTCGTAGGTCGTTTAGCCTTTTTCCGTGCTTATTCTGGTAACTTAGATGCTGGATCATATGTATTAAATAACCGTTCTGGAAATAAAGAGCGTATTTCTCGTATCTTCCAGATGCACTCTAATAAACAAGAGCCAGTAGAATCTATTGGAGCTGGAGATATTGGAGCGGCTGTAGGTTTTAAAGATATTAAGACAGGAGATACATTAAGTGCTTTAGATGCACCTATTATTTTAGAATCAATGGATTTCCCTGATCCGGTAATTGGTATTGCTGTTGAACCAAAAACAAAAGCAGATGTTGATAAGTTAGGGATCGCTTTAGGTAAATTAGCTGAAGAAGATCCGACTTTCCAAGTTCGTACAGACGAAGCATCAGGTCAAACGATCATCTCAGGTATGGGTGAGTTACACTTAGACATTATTGTAGATCGTTTAAAAAGAGAATTTAAAGTTGAAGTTGATCAAGGTCAACCTCAAGTAGAATATAAAGAAGCATTCACTCGTCCTGCTGATCACCGTGAAGTTTATAAGAAACAATCAGGAGGTCGTGGTAAATTTGCTGATATTGTATTTACAATGGAACCTGCAGAAGAAGGTAAAACAGGATTAGAATTTGTGTCTGAAATCAAAGGAGGAAACATTCCAAGAGAATTTATTCCTTCAGTTGAAAAAGGATTTAAAGAAGCGATGAAAAACGGTCCTTTAGCAGGTTATGAAATGGATTCATTAAAGATTACATTAAAAGATGGTTCTTACCACCAAGTGGATTCAGATCAATTATCATTCGAATTGGCAGCTAAATTAGGATATAAAGCAGCAGCTAAAGCAGCTGGAGCTGTAATTCTAGAGCCAATGATGAAATTAGAAGTGATTACTCCTGAAGAAAACATGGGAGATATTGTTGGAGATTTAAACAGACGTCGTGCTATCGTTAACGGTATGGACGATAAAGCAGGTGCAAAAGTAGTTCGTGCAGATGTTCCATTATCTGAAATGTTTGGATATGTTACATCATTAAGAACATTGTCTTCAGGTAGAGCAACGTCAACAATGTCGTTCTCACACTATACTGAAGCTCCATCAAATATTCAAGAAGAAGTGATTAAAGCTTCAAAAGGAGAATAATCTTAAAAGGTACAAGCAATGAGTCAAAAAATTAGAATAAAATTACAATCTTACGATCATAACTTAGTTGATAGATCAGCTGAAAAAATCGTGAAAACTGTAAAATCAACAGGAGCTGTTATTAATGGGCCTATTCCATTACCAACAAACAAAAAGATTTTTACAGTACTACGTTCACCACACGTGAATAAAAAGTCTCGTGAACAGTTTCAATTATCTTCTCATAAGAGATTATTAGACATCTACAGTTCTTCATCAAAAACAGTAGATGCCTTAATGAAACTTGAATTACCAAGTGGTGTTGAAGTAGAAATTAAAGTATAGTAAATTATTTAAAATAGTTCATAGCTGGACACCGTTTTTCGGTTGTCCAGCTTCTTAACTAAAATTATTAATAATGTCAGGAATTATTGGAAAGAAGATCGGTATGACCAGTTTATTTGACGAAGCAGGGAAGAATATCCCTTGCACCGTTATAGTAGCAGGTCCTTGTACCGTGACACAAGTCAGAACCGAAGAAGTTGATGGTTATAATGCCATCCAATTAGGTTTCGATGACAAAAAAGAAAAAAACGCTGGAAAAGCGGCTGTAGGTCACTTTAAGAAAGCAGGGACAACTCCAAAGTATAAAGTAGCTGAATTCGCTGCTGATTTTGCAGAAGAATTAAAGCTAGGAGATGTTGTTGATACAAGTGTTTTTGTAGAAGGAGAATATGTTGATGTAGCAGGAACTTCAAAAGGTAAAGGATTCCAAGGTGTTGTAAAACGTCATGGATTTGGAGGAGTTGGTCAAGCTACACATGGTCAACATAACAGACTAAGAGCACCGGGATCTATTGGTGCTGGATCAGATCCGTCAAGAGTATTTAAAGGAATGCGAATGGCAGGACGTATGGGAGGAGAAAGAGTTACGGTTCAGAATTTACAAGTATTAAAAGTAGATACTGAAAAAAATCTTTTAATAGTAAAAGGATCTGTACCAGGTCCTAAAAATGGATACTTATTAATACAAAAGTAATGGAAGTAGCAGTTTTAGATATAAAAGGTAAAGAAACTGGACGTAAGATTTCTTTGGATACAACAGTATTTGGTGTTGAGCCAAATGAACATACTGTATATTTAGAAGTTAAGCAGTATTTAGCTGCACAACGTCAAGGAACTCACAAATCGAAAGAAAGAGGTGAGATCGCAGGTAGTACAAGAAAGATCAAAAAACAAAAAGGAACAGGTACAGCTCGTGCTGGTTCAATAAAAAACCCTTTGTTTACAGGTGGAGGTAGAGTATTTGGTCCAAGACCAAGAAATTATTCTTTTAAAGTAAACAAATCGGTTAAACGTTTAGCTAAAAGATCGGTTCTTTCACAAAAAGCGAAAGACAACCAAATTAAAGTTTTAGAAGACTTTAATTTTGAGGCTCCAAAGACTAAAGATTTTAAAGATGTAATGTCTTCTTTAGGGCTTGAAAACAAAAAAACACTACTTGTGTTGGGAGAGTCAAATAAAAATGTATATTTGTCGTCACGAAATTTACCAAAAGTAAAAGTTGTAACTGTTTCAGAATTAAATAGTTACGATTTAATGAATGCTTCAGAAGTTGTGTTATTAGAGAACTCTGTAGCGAAAATTCAGGAAAATTTAACAAAATAATCGGTTATGAGTATTTTAATTAAACCTGTAATTACAGAAAAAGCAACAGCTGATAGCGAGTTAAATAATCGTTTTGCATTCTTAGTAAATCCGAGTGCAAATAAGATTGAGATTAAAAAGGAGGTAGAAAAAACATATGGAGTAGACGTTTTGTCTGTGAGAACTATGATTTATCGACCAAAAGTTAAGTCTCGTTATACAAAAAGCGGTTTGCTTACAGGTAAAACGAATAGAACAAAAAAGGCTATTATTGAAGTAGCTGAAGGACAGGAAATTGATTTTTACGGTAATATTTAATTTAAGAAATGTCAGTAAGAAAATTAAAGCCAATCACACCAGGTCAGAGATTCAAAGTAGTAAATAACTTTGAAGAAGTAACGGCAGCCAAGCCGGAAAAGTCATTGGTATCAGGAAAGAAAAAGACGGGTGGACGTAACAATCAAGGGCGTATGACAAACCGCTATATTGGTGGTGGTCATAAGAAAAAGTACAGAGAAATTGACTTCAAACGTAATAAGTTTGGAGTGCCTGCTACGATTAAGTCTATTGAGTATGATCCAAACAGATCAGCATTTATTGCATTATTATATTATGCAGATGGTGCTAAAACGTATGTGATCGCTCAAAATGGAATGAAAGTAGGTCAGGAAATTGTATCAGGAGAAAATGTAGCTCCAGAAGTAGGTAATGCAATGCCACTAGGTGCAATGCCACTAGGTACAATCGTTTCTTGTATTGAATTAAGACCAGGACAAGGAGCAGTTATGGCTCGTAGTGCTGGAGCTTATGCTCAATTGTTAGCGAGAGAAGGAAAGTATGCAACTGTGAAATTACCTTCAGGGGAAACACGAATGATTCTAACGACGTGTTTAGCAACTGTAGGTGTGGTATCGAATTCCGATCACCAATTACAAGTTTCAGGTAAAGCAGGTAGAAGTCGTTGGAAAGGTAGAAGACCAAGAACTAGAGCAGTAGTAATGAACCCAGTTGATCACCCAATGGGTGGTGGTGAAGGTCGTTCTTCAGGAGGACATCCTAGAGATCGTAAAGGAAGACCAGCAAAAGGATTCAAAACGAGAGCGAAGAAAAAGGCTTCAAATAAGTATATTGTAGAACGTAGAAAGAAATAATTTATGGCACGTTCATTAAAGAAAGGACCGTATATCCATTATAAATTAGAAAAGAAAGTTTTAGCGAATACAGAAAAGAAGTCTGTTATTAAAACTTGGTCAAGAGCTTCTATGATTTCTCCTGATTTCGTAGGACAAACTATCGCAGTACATAACGGACGTCAATTCGTTCCAGTATATGTAACTGAAAACATGGTTGGACATAAATTAGGTGAATTTGCTCCTACACGTACCTTTAGAGGTCATGCAGGCGCAAAAAACAAAGGTAAAAAGTAATAGTAATGGGAAAAAGAAAGAGAATTAGTGCAGAAAATCGCGCCGAGGCTAAGAAACAAGTTGCTTTTGCTAAATTAAACAATTGCCCGACTTCACCTCGAAAAATGAGAGTAGTAGCTGATACTGTAAGAGGAGAAGATATAAACAAAGCGTTGTATCTTTTAAAATATAGTAAAAAAGAAGCTTCAAATAAATTGGAAAAATTGTTGATGTCTGCTATAGCAAACTGGCAAGTTAAAAACGAAGGATCTGATATAGAAGATGCAAATCTTATTGTAAAAGAAATCTACGTTGATAGTGCTAGAATGTTAAAAAGAATTCAACCTGCACCACAAGGTCGTGCACACCGAATTAGAAAGAGATCAAATCACGTAACATTAATTTTAGGTAATAAAACCGAGAAATAAGCTATGGGACAAAAAACAAATCCAATTGGAAATAGATTAGGAATCATCAGAGGATGGGATTCTAACTGGTTCGGAGGAAAGAACTACGGTGATAAAATTGCTGAAGATTATAAAATCCGTCAATATATTAACGCACGTTTAGCAAAAGCTAGCGTGTCTAAAATTATCATCGAACGTACTTTAAAGTTAGTTACAATAACAATTACAACTGCACGCCCAGGAATTATTATTGGTAAAGGTGGACAAGAAGTTGATAAACTAAAAGAAGAGTTAAAAAAATTAACTGGAAAAGAAGTTCAAATCAACATCTTTGAAATTAAAAGACCAGAACTTGACGCATTGTTAGTTGCTAGAAGTGTTGCTCGTCAAATTGAAAACCGTGTTTCTTATAGAAGAGCGGTTAAGATGGCAATCCAATCAGCAATGAGAATGAACTGTGAAGGAATAAAAATTCAAATTTCTGGACGTTTAAACGGAGCAGAAATGGCACGTTCTGAATCATATAAAGATGGACGTATTCCATTATCAACTTTCCGTGCAGATGTAGATTATGCATTAGCAGAAGCTCATACAACATATGGTCGTCTTGGAATCAAGGTTTGGATCATGAAAGGAGAAGTTTACGGAAAAAGAGACTTATCTCCATTAGTTGGAATGCAAAAGAAAAAATCAGGTGGTGCTGGTAAAAAAGGTGGACCTAGAAAAAGAAAGTAGTAATTAACAAAAGAGACGATCATGTTACAACCTAAAAGAACAAAATTTAGAAGAGTCCAAAAAGGGCGCATGAAAGGTAACTCGACTCGAGGAAGCCAATTAGCGTACGGTACCTTTGGTATCAAAGCGTTAGATGCTACTTGGATTACATCAAGACAAATTGAAGCAGCTCGTATTGCTGCTACAAGATATATGAAAAGGGAAGGGCAATTATGGATTAAAATTTTTCCAGATAAGCCCATCACTAAAAAACCTCAAGAAGTACGTATGGGTAAAGGTAAAGGAGCACCGGAATATTTCGTTGCTGTTGCTAAGCCAGGACGTATCTTGTTTGAAGTTGGAGGTGTACCTTATGATGTAGCGAAAGAAGCACTAAGATTAGCTGCTCAAAAGTTACCAGTTAAAACAAAGTTTATAGTAGCGAATGATTTCGTTCAAGAATAAAATTAGTGGTTATGAAAATATCTGAAATTAGAGAATTATCAACAGAAGATATCGCTACTAAATTAGCAGAAGCTAAAGCGAAGTACCAAAATACCCAATTGGTACATAACGTATCTCCTCTGGAAAACCCAATCCAGTTGAGAAAAGATAGAAAAGTCATTGCCCGACTTGCCACTGAATTACGTAGTAGAGATTTAAAGAAATCTTAAGGAAATGGAGAGAAACTTAAGAAAAGAAAGAATAGGAGTCGTAACTTCAAATAAGATGGAAAAGACCATCGTAGTTACAGAGACTAAGAGAATGAAACATCCAATGTATGGAAAATTCGTATTAAAATCGAAGAAGTACACGGCACACGATGTGGATAACGCATGTAACGAAGGGGACACAGTTCGTATTATGGAAACACGTCCTTTAAGTAAAAATAAGCGTTGGAGATTAGTAGAAATTTTAGAAAGAGCTAAGTAATATGTTACAACAAGAATCGAGACTAAAAGTTGCAGATAATACAGGTGCTAAAGAAGTATTAGTAATTCGTGTTTTAGGAGGAACTAAAAGACGTTACGCTTCAATAGGTGACCGAATTGTTGTTACAGTGAAAGACGCAACCCCTTCTGGAAATGTGAAAAAAGGGACTGTTTCAAAAGCTGTTGTAGTTAGAACTACTAAAGAAGTAAGACGTAAAGACGGTTCTTACATCAGATTCGACGACAATGCATGTGTATTAATTGACGATAAGGACGAAATGCGTGGAACGCGTGTTTTCGGACCAGTAGCAAGAGAGTTACGTGATAAAGAATATATGAAAATTGTTTCACTTGCACCTGAGGTGTTATAAAACGTTAGAAAGATGCCAAAATTAAAAATTAAAACAGGAGACAACGTAGTTGTTTTATCAGGCGCTTCTAAAGGAGCTACAGGAAAAGTTATGAAAGTAATCATTGACAAAAACCGCGCTATCGTGGAAGGTGTTAACATGATTAAAAAACATACAAAACCTTCAGCTGAAAATCCACAAGGTGGAATTATAGAAAGAGAAGCACCCATTCATGTATCAAATTTAGCGTTAGTAGATCCAAAATCAGGTAAACCAACACGTGTGGGATACAAGATGGAAGATGGTAAAAAAGTACGTTACGCTAAAAAATCAGGTGATATTTTTTAAATAAATTTAAGAAATGAGTTACGAACCAAGACTTAGAAAGTCATATAACGATAAGATTGTTGCAGCTCTAAAAGAAGAGTTTGGTTACACATCAGTTATGCAAGTACCTAAATTAGAAAAGATCGTTCTTTCTCAAGGTTTAGGAGCTGCTGTAGCAGATAAAAAAGTAATCGACTATGCTATAGAGGAAATGACAGCAATCGCAGGACAAAAAGCGGTAGCCACTATATCTAGAAAAGATGAGGCAGGTTTTAAATTACGTAAGGATATGCCAATTGGGGCAAAAGTTACATTACGTAAAAATAACATGTACGAATTTTTAGATCGTTACATCTCAGCTGCTCTTCCACGAGTACGAGATTTTAACGGGATACCAGCAGATGGATTCGATGGTAGAGGAAATTATAATATGGGAATTACAGAACAAATCATTTTCCCAGAAATTAATATCGATCAAGTAAAGAAAATCCAAGGGATGAACATTACTTTCGTTACTTCTGCTAATACGGATAAAGAAGCAAAAGCATTATTAACACATTTAGGTTTACCTTTTAAAAAGAACTAGAAGTATGGCTAAAGAATCAATGAAAGCCCGCGAGGTGAAAAGACAAAAGTTAGTAGCAAAATATGCTGCTAAACGTAAAGCTTTAAAAGAAGCAGGTGATTATGAAGCTTTACAAAAGCTTCCTAAAGATGCTTCACCAGTTCGTTTACACAATCGTTGTAAATTAACAGGAAGACCTAAAGGATATATGCGTCAGTTTGGAATTTCACGTGTAACTTTCCGTGAAATGGCAAACCAAGGATTAATTCCAGGTGTTAAAAAAGCAAGTTGGTAAAAAATTAAATTACGAGTTTTAAAGTTGGAATTAGATTTTATATTTAACTAAAACCAAAACTCATCACTCAAAATTAATATTAAATGGTAACAGATCCAATCGCAGATTATCTTACAAGAGTAAGAAATGCAATTATGGCAGGTCATAGAGTAGTAGAAGTACCCGCTTCAAAACTCAAAAAAGAAATCACTAAGATTTTATTTGACCAAGGATACATCTTAAACTACAAGTTTGAAGATGATGCTGTACAAGGAACGATTAAAATCGCTTTGAAGTACAATAAATTAACAAAAGAACCAGCTGTTCGTAAATTAGAAAGAGCTTCTAAACCAGGTTTAAGAAAATACGTAGGTGCTAAAGAATTACCTAGAGTATTAAATGGTTTAGGGATTGCTGTTATTTCTACTTCTAAAGGAGTAATGACAGATAAGCAAGCTCGTCATGAGAATGTTGGTGGTGAAGTTTTATGTTACATTTACTAAAAAATTAGATTAAAATGTCAAGAATCGGAAAAGCACCAATCTCTATCCCTGCAGGAGCAACTGTTGAAATTAAAAATAACGTTGTTATCGTTAAGGGTAAATTAGGAGAAATGTCACAAGAATTAAAAGGAGGTATAGAAGCTTCTTTAGAAGAAGGAACGTTAACATTTACACGTCCATCTGATAAAAAAGATCATCGTGCAATGCACGGGTTATATCGTTCTTTAGTGAATAACATGATTCAAGGAGTGACAGAAGGATTTAAAAAAGAATTAGAATTGGTAGGAGTTGGATATAGAGCTTCAAATCAAGGACAAAGATTAGAATTGGCCTTAGGATTTTCTCATAACATTGTAATGGAAATTGCTCCAGAAGTAAAGGTAGAAACCGTTACTGAAAAAGGTAAGAATCCATTAATTACATTAACATCTCATGATAAACAATTGGTTGGAATGGTAGCCGCTAAAATTAGAGGTTTCCGTAAGCCAGAACCATACAAAGGAAAAGGTGTTAAGTTCGTTGGAGAAGAAATTCGTCGTAAGGCTGGTAAATCTGCTTAATCTCAATAATTAAGGAAAGATGGCTATTAATAAAGAACAGAGAAGACAAAAAATTAAAAGTAGAGTTCGTAAAAATATTTTCGGAACTCAAGAACGTCCTAGACTTTCAGTCTTCAAAAGTAATAAGGAAATTTATGCACAAATTATTGATGATAACGAAGGTAAGACACTTGCCGCAACATCATCGAGAGTAAAAGGTGTAATTTCAGGAAAAGTTACCAAATCAGAACAAGCTGCAATTGTTGGAAAGAAAATTGCTGAAGTAGCAAAAGCTGCCGGAATTGAAACAGTAGTGTTTGATCGTAACGGATTTGTTTATCACGGAAGAATTAAATCTTTAGCAGAAGGTGCTAGAGAAGGAGGTCTTAAATTCTAAGAAAAAGAAGTATGTTAGGATTAAAAAACATAGAAAAAGTAAAACCAGGAGGTCTTGAATTAAAAGATCACTTGGTTGGAATACAACGTGTAACCAAAGTTACTAAAGGGGGTAGAACCTTCGGATTTTCTGCAATTTCAGTTGTAGGAGATGGTAATGGAGTAGTTGGTTTCGGTTTAGGGAAATCTAAAGATGTAGCTTCAGCAATTGGAAAAGCAGTTGAAGATGCTAAGAAAAATTTAGTTAGAGTTCCTTTATTAGATGGAACAATCCCTCATGAGCAAGAAGCACGTTACGGAGGTGCACACGTATTTATTCGTCCTGCTGCACATGGTACAGGAGTTATTGCTGGAGGACCATTACGTATTGTATTAGAAGCAGTTGGTGTACATGATGTATTATCAAAATCAAAAGGATCTTCTAATCCACACAACGTAGTAAAAGCTGCAGTTATTGCTTTATTATCTTTAAGAAGTGCTGATACCATTGCACGTCAAAGAGGTATTTCTGTACAAAAAGTTTTTAAAGGATAAAAGAAACGATATTATGGCAAAGATTAAAGTAACATTAAAGAGAAGTGCTATCAATCGTTCTCAAAATCAAAAAAGAACTTTAGAAGCATTAGGGTTAAAAAAGATTAATCAAATTGTTGAGCACGAAGCGACTCCTCAAATTGAAGGAATGGTACGTAAAGTAGCTCATTTAGTAGAAGTTGAAAAATAAAAAAATAAACAATGAATTTAAGTAACTTGAAACCTGCAAAAGGTTCAGTAAAGCGAGGGATTAGAAAAGGACGTGGAGAAGGCTCTGGAAAAGGAGGTACTTCAACTCGTGGGCACAAAGGTGCTAAATCTCGTTCTGGTTACTCTAGAAAAATTGGTTTTGAAGGAGGTCAAATGCCTTTACAACGAAGAGTACCAAAATTCGGGTTTAAGAATATCAATCGTAAAGAGTATAAAGGTATTAACTTAGACACCATTCAAGCATTAGTTGACAACAAAAAAATTACAGATACTTTATCAAAAGAAGTATTAGTAGAGTTAGGATTAGTGCATAAAAATGATCTAGTAAAAATCTTAGGTAGAGGAGAATTAAAAGCTTCTGTAAAAATTACCGCTGATAAATTTACGAAAAGTGCAGCTGACGCAGTAGCAAAAGCTGGAGGAGAAGTAATAACTTTATAATTTTTTGTTTGATGAGAAGTTTTATCCAAACGATACAAAATATATTTAAAATCACAGAGTTAAGAGATAAAATCCTTTTAACTCTGGGATTGTTATTAGTATATAGAATTGGTACCCACATTCCATTGCCAGGAATCAATCCTTTAGGTATTGAAAACTATATGGCACAATTGCAAGCTGCAGGAGAGCAACAAAATGGACTATTAGGGATTATATCAGCCTTTACAGGTGGAGCCTTTACAAGAGCAACACTTTTAGGACTTGGTATCATGCCTTACATTTCTGCATCAATTGTTTTACAGTTAATGGGAATGGCGGTTCCATATCTTCAAAAATTGCAAAATGATGGTGAAAGTGGTAGAAAAACTTTGAATCAGATTACACGTTGGTTGACTATAGCAATTTGTTTAGTGCAAGCCCCATCTTATTTAATCATGTTTCAAAGCATGATTATTCCAATGGACGCTGCACCTCAAGCTTATTATAGTTTTGCAAGCTCTAGCTGGTTTTATCCAGTAGCCACTTTAATTTTGGTAACAGGTACCATGTTTACAATGTGGTTAGGAGAGAAAATTACAGATAAAGGAATCGGTAATGGAATTTCTTTAATTATTATGGTTGGTATTATTGCAACATTACCTCAAGCGATTATCGAAGAATTTAACTATCAAGTTAATTTAGGAGAGAATGGAGGTTATGTATTTGTATTAGTAGAAGCAATTCTTTGGTTATTAGTAATCTTAGCATCAGTTCTATTAGTAAAAGCAGTAAGACGTGTAACAGTTCAATATGCTAAGAGAGTCCAAGCTAGTGGTAGCTCTTATACACGTTCTGTAACCAATGCTGTTAGAGATTATATTCCATTAAAAGTAAATGCAGCAGGGGTAATGCCTATCATCTTTGCACAAGCCATTGTTTTATTGCCAGTTCAGGTCGGATCTTACTTCGTAGGAGATGATCCTGAGAAAATGTCAGTATTAAATGAGTTCGGAAAGTTGGATGGTATCGCATATAATATTACCTTTGCAGTTTTAATTATAATTTTTACGTTCTTTTATACCGCAATTACAATCCCTGTTAATCAAATGGCAGATGGGTTGAAACGTAGTGGAGGATTTGTTCCAGGAATTAAACCAGGATTAGAGACATCAAATTATTTAGATGATATCTTATCTAAAATTACTTTCCCAGGAGCGATCTTTTTAGCGATCATTGCAATCTTACCAGGTATCGTGATGAATTTTGGAATACAACAAAATTTCGCCATGTTCTTTGGAGGAACTTCACTTATTATCTTAGTAGGAGTAGCAATTGATACGATTCAACAAATAAATGCATATTTATTGAATCACCATTACGATGGTTTAATGGAATCAGGAAGAGCAAAACATTAATAAATGGCTAAACAAGCTGCAATACAACAAGACGGAACAATTATAGAAGCATTATCAAATGCGATGTTTCGCGTAGAACTTGAAAATGGGCATATTGTAACAGCTCATATTTCAGGAAAAATGAGAATGCATTATATTAAATTATTACCAGGTGACCGAGTAAAATTAGAAATGTCACCTTATGATTTAACCAAAGCAAGAATAACATTTAGATACTAATCTAAATTAAAGTTAGATAAAGATGAAAGTAAGAGCATCATTAAAGAAAAGAAGTTCAGAATGTAAAATCGTTCGTAGAAAAGGACGTCTTTATGTGATTAACAAAAAAAATCCTAAGTTCAAACAAAGACAAGGGTAATAATAGTAGAATATTATGGCAAGAATTTCAGGTGTTGATTTACCGAAAAATAAAAGAGGTGTTATTGGTTTAACATATATCTTCGGTATCGGAAGAAGTGCAGCTTCACAAATCTTAGCAAAAGCTGGAGTAAGTGAAGACACTAAAGTACAAGATTGGAACGATGATGAGATCAATAAGATCCGTAGCGTTATCTCTGAAGAATGGAAAGTTGAAGGAGAAAAACGTTCAGAGGTTCAATTAAACATTAAACGTTTAATGGATATTGGATGTCAAAGAGGAATCCGTCACAGAATGGGATTACCTTTAAGAGGTCAAAGAACCAAAAACAATTCACGTACAAGAAAAGGTAAGAAGAAAACAGTTGCTAATAAGAAAAAAGCCACTAAATAGTAAATAACAATTATGGCAAAATCAACCGCAAAAAAAAGAAAGGTTAAAGTAGAAGCAGTTGGAGAAGCTCATATCAAAGCGTCTTTTAACAACATTATCATCTCTTTAACGAACAAGAATGGAGAAGTAATTGCATGGTCATCTGCTGGTAAGCAAGGTTTCAGAGGGTCTAAGAAAAATACACCTTATGCAGCCCAAGTTTCAGCTGAAGATTGTGCGAAGGTAGCATTCGAAGCAGGATTACGTAGAGTTAAAGTTTATGTTAAAGGACCAGGACAAGGACGTGAGTCTGCTATCCGTACTTTACATAACAATGGTATTGAAGTATCAGAAATAATTGATATTACACCAATGCCACACAACGGATGTCGTCCTCCTAAAAGAAGAAGAGTTTAATTAATTAGATTTTTTAACACAAGATTCATCATGACTATCGAAGGATTAAGCCTTAATTCATAGTTGGAATCTTTTTAAATTATTAAAAAATGGCAAGATACAGAGGTCCTAAGACCAAAATCGCCCGAAAATTTGGACAAACTATTTTCGGTGAAGACAAAAACTTCGAAAGAAGAAAATATCCTCCAGGACAACATGGTCCTAATAGAAGAAGAGGAAAAAAATCAGAATATGCTGTACAGTTAGCTGAAAAACAAAAAGCAAAGTATATGTACGGTATTTTAGAGCGTCAATTTGCTAACTTATTTGATAAAGCACAACGTTCTAAAGGTATTACAGGTGAGGTTTTATTACAATTATGTGAGTCTCGTTTAGATAATACTGTTTTCCGTTTAGGAATTGCTCCTACACGCCAAGGAGGAAGACAATTAGTGTCTCATAAGCACATTACGGTTAATGGAGAAGTGGTAAACATCCCTTCTTACCAATTAAAGCCAGGTGATGTAGTAGGTGTAAGAGAAAAGTCAAAATCATTAGTAGCGATTGAAGATTCATTAGCAAATCGTCAAGATGTTTACGAATGGTTAACGTGGAATGATGAGAAGAAGGAAGGTGTATTTACATCAACTCCTGAAAGAATTCAAATTCCTGAAAATATCAAAGAACAATTAATCGTCGAATTATATTCTAAGTAATTAATCACTGTTAAAATTATGGCAATACTTAATTTCATCAAGCCAGATAAAGTTATATTAATCGAATCAAACGATTTTAATGGACAATTTGAATTCAGACCATTAGAACCAGGTTTCGGTTTAACAGTTGGTAATGCTCTTCGTCGAGTTTTACTTTCATCTTTAGAAGGTTTTGCAATTACATCAATCAATATCGAAGGTGTTGAACATGAGTTTTCAACAATTAAAGGTATTGTAGAAGATGTTACGGAAATCATTTTAAATTTAAAGAAAGTACGATTCAAACAACAAGTAGAAGGAGCCGACAATGAAATGGTTTCTGTTTCTATTTCAAAACAAGAGCAACTTACAGCAGGTGATTTAGGTAAATTCATTTCAGGTTTCCAAGTTTTAAATCCAGAATTAGTGATTTGTAACATGGATAAATCAGTGAATTTAAACCTTACTTTTACAATTGATAAAGGTAGAGGATATGTTTCTGCTGAAGAGAATAAGAAAGCAAATACACCAATCGGTACTATTGCTATAGATTCGATTTATACACCAATCAAAAATGTGAAATACGCGATTGAAAACTATCGTGTTGAACAAAAAACAGATTACGAAAAGTTAGTTTTTGATATTGAAACGGATGGTTCAATTAATCCAAAAGATGCTTTAACAGAAGCAGCAAAAATATTGATCCACCACTTTATGTTATTCTCAGATGAGAGAATCACACTAGAAGCTGAAGAAACAGCAATTAATGATACATACGATGAAGAAATTTTACACATGCGTCAGTTATTAAAAACACGCTTAGTAGATATGGATTTATCAGTAAGAGCATTAAACTGTTTGAAAGCAGCAGAAGTAGATACTCTTGGAGAGTTGGTAACGTATAACAAAAACGACCTAATGAAGTTCCGTAATTTTGGTAAAAAATCTTTAACAGAATTGGAAGAATTAGTTGCACAAAAGCAATTGACATTCGGAATGGATTTGAGTAAGTATAAATTAGACGAATAATAATTTAATAAGACTATTTAATACCCATCATAATGAGACACGGTAAAAAAATAAACCATTTAAGTAGAACAGCTTCTCATAGAAAAGCGATGTTAGCGAATATGGCGATTTCTTTAATCGAGCATAAGCGTATTAACACTACTGTAGCAAAAGCAAAAGCTTTACAAAAATATATAGAGCCGATCATTACTAAATCAAAAAATGATACGACTCACTCTCGAAGAGTAGTATTCTCTCAATTACAAAATAAAGAAGCGATCACAGAACTATTTGGATCTATCTCTCAAAAAGTTGCTGATCGTCCAGGAGGATATACACGTATTATCAAAACAGGTTTCCGTTTAGGAGATGCTGCTGAAACAGCGATGATCGAATTAGTAGATTTCAATGAAATTTACAATACGGAAAAAGTTGCGAAGAAGAAAACACGACGTAGAGGAGGAAAGAAGACTGCAAAGACGGAAGCTCCTGCTGCTGAAGCAACAGAAACAAAAGCAGATGAAGCTGCTGAATAAAAAATAATTTTTTAATTATTATAAATAACCGTTCTGAATTTAATTCGGAACGGTTTTTTTATGATATATACAATAGAGATGTGTTAGGTTTAACAAAAAATATGTAACTTAGTAATATTATGAAAAAACTACTGTTACTTACTTTTATTTTAATATTTTCATTTTTAAAAGCTCAAGATACGATCACAGAATTGTATGACAGCAAATGGGAGAAAGTGAAGAATCCAAAAGATATGGTTTATTTTCGAACAGCTTATCCTATTGAAAAAGGAAAATGGAAAGCAATAGATTTTTATCATACAGGATCAGTTCAAATGATTGGTTTTTATAATACTAGAGAAATGAAAGATTTACAAGGGTTGATTCGTTATTATCACTCTAATGGAGTTCTTTCTTCTAAAGGAGTTTATAAGAATGACAAAAGAATAGGAACATGGTTTTGTTATGATAAAGAAGGAAAACTTATCTGGAAAGGAAAATATGAAAATGGAGAACGATCAGGTAACTGGGAATTTTATTATCCTAGTGGAAAACTTTGGGGGAAAGGAGAATATAGTAAAGGGAAGGAAGAAAATAATTGGGAATATTTTCATGAAACAGGAGAGAGAAGTGCTACAATATTATTTAAAGAAGGAAAAGAAATCAAAGAAGAATATTTTAATAAAGAAGGAAATCTAGTATCTAAAAAAAGAGCACATACGGTTAAAGAAGATGAAATCAAGAATAAAATTAAACGTAATGTGTTCAATAAATTACAATATCCTCCAAGTCTTGTAGCAAATAGAATAGAAGGAGTTGTGATTGTAAACTTTAAATTAAATAGTTCGGGTAAAATTTCGGGTGCTAAGATTTTTCGAAGTTCAGGGTATAAAGATTTTAATGAAGAAGCTTTACGAGCAGTAGAGAAAAGTGGTTTTTCTAAAGAAATAAAGATAAGAAATCGTTTAATGGATATGGATTTAACAATACCTATTAAATTTAGCTTAAATTGATGATTACAATCATTTAAAAATAATAAAAGGACAGGAAGTTAATTCTTGTCCTTTTTTTGTATCTTTACCAAAAGAAAACACAAAGTGTACTTTGTACATTTTAATAATAATTAAAAATTAATTCAAGATGAGTATTATTGCTGCAATTCACGCAAGACAAATCCTTGACTCAAGAGGAAATCCTACTGTTGAAGTAGACGTTATTACAGAAGATATGGTTATGGGTAGAGCCGCAGTTCCTTCCGGAGCTTCTACAGGTGAGCACGAAGCAGTTGAACTACGTGACGGAGGTGACCGTTATATGGGGAAAGGCGTAATGAAAGCTGTTGAAAATGTAAACGATGTGATTGCTCCTGAATTAGTAGGAATGTCTGTTTTTGAACAAAATTTGATTGACAAAATGATGATTGAATTGGATGGAACAGATAACAAAGGTAAATTAGGTGCTAATGCTATTTTAGGAGTTTCTTTGGCGACAGCTAAAGCAGCTGCCAATACGTTAGGATTACCTTTATATCGTTATGTTGGAGGTGTTTCAGCCAATACATTACCAGTTCCTATGATGAATATTGTAAACGGTGGGTCTCATTCAGATGCACCTATTGCATTTCAAGAATTTATGGTAATGCCTGTTAAAGCAGATTCTTTCTCAGACGCTATTCGTATGGGAACAGAAGTATTCCATCATTTAAAGAAAGTATTACATGATCGTGGTTTATCAACTGCAGTAGGAGATGAGGGAGGATTCGCACCTGCCTTTGAAGGAACGGAAGACGCTTTAGATACTGTAATTAAAGCGATTGAAAACGCAGGGTATAAACCTGGATATGAAATTATGATTGCTTTAGATTGCGCTGCTTCTGAATTTTATGTAGATGGGAAGTATGATTATACAAAATTTGAAGGTGAAGGGGCTAAAATCCGTACTAGTGCAGAACAAGTAGCGTATTTAGCAGAATTAGCTGAAAAATATCCTATTATTTCTATTGAAGATGGAATGGATGAGAATGATTGGGATGGTTTCAAACAATTAACCGATAAGATTGGAGATAAAATTCAAATTGTAGGAGATGATTTATTCGTAACAAATCCAGAAATTTTAGCAAGAGGAATCGAATCAGGTACTGCTAATTCAATTTTGATTAAAGTAAATCAAATTGGAACACTTTCTGAAACGATTGCAGCTGTACAAATGGCTCAAAAAGCAGGTTATACAACTGTAATGTCACACCGTTCAGGAGAAACGGAAGATAATACTATCGCTGACTTAGCTGTAGCCTTAAATACCGGACAAATTAAAACGGGTTCTGCATCTCGTTCAGATCGTATGGCAAAATACAATCAATTATTAAGAATTGAAGAAATTTTAGATGATACGGCTATTTATCCACAGAAGAAAGCTTTTAATGTGAAGTTTTAAGAATTTGTAAATAGATAAATTATTACGATATAATAAAAAACTCGATACCTGTTGTATCGAGTTTTTTTATTGTTTATTTTTTAATAATTCTTTTACTTTCTTTATAGCCATCCTCATATATGATTTGTATCAAATATATACCGCTTGGATAGGTATGAAAGTCTAGCTTTAAAAATGATGTTGCTTTTGTTGTAGAGCCTTGAGAGATAGGACTTCCTATAAGGTTAACAATTCTCCAATATTTGATGACTTTGTTAGATTCGATTGTAACATAATCAGGTGTAGGGTTAGGATATATTTTTGAGAATGATGTATTTTTCCTTTCTATTGTAGTACTAGGAGCTATTTTATGAACAGTTTGTGTTGGTTCGGAATAGTATTGCGCATATAATTGTTTTAATTCATTACTGATCATTTTGACGTCTTTTTGAAGATCAATTAAATTACCATTTACAAGTGATGGTGCTTCCGAGGATTCATTTAAATTACTTGTTTGTGCATTTTCAAAAAAGTTTTTAAATTCTTCTAATCTATTATTTAGAGCATTAATATTAAGTGATTTTAGGTATTTTATAATTTTAGCATCTATAGTTGATTCCATAAAATGATAAAGTCTAGAACTATGAACATATTGTAAATCTACAATATTGGCATGACAATAATTAAAATTATAATGACGTAGTCTTGGATTCCAGTGTTGTGCAACCTTATAATTATTCCCAATATTGTGGGAGTTTCCTCCGTAAATAAAACCATAATCGATACCATTAGGATAATTGTATACACTTGGTGCTTCTCCTATCCAATCCCCTTTTTGTTTTAAGTATTCAAACGCATAGTTGTGATAACCTTCGTACCCTTTTAGAACAGCTTTCTGAGCTAAAAATCTAATACCAAGACTTTGATTTCTTCCTGCATCATTACCATACAGACTAACTTTAAATGTTTTTAGATTTTTTTTACGTTTTTGAAATAATTCTTCAAGTTCAATGTTTTGCTGTTTTAATGCTTCAATTTTATAACTAATCAAAGCAATATCTAAATAGTTAATTAATTGACCGATTGAATATTTTGCTTCTTCATATTGATTGGTACTAAATACACCTGCAATTGTAAAATCAGTTTCATTGTAAAGTCGTTTATAAAAATTAATAATTTGTTCAGAATTAGGATTATTTAATAAAAATAATTGTGCTTCTTCAAATGGATAAATTATTATTTTTTTGGGATCAAGAGTTTGGTAATTACTTAATTTACCATATCGTTCTGTTTTTGGTGCTGTCTTTATGTAGTTAAAAGCATGATTTAATGTATTAATGTATGCTGTTATCCATTTGTCTGATAGATATTCGAAATTATTTATTCCTTGTCCCTGCCAGAATATAGTTAAAGTATTTTGATCTTTATGGTCAAGTATATTATCATCAAAGTCATCAAAATAATCCATATATCTTAAATTAAAGTTCCAAACACCATTTAGAGATACTCCAATAGCACTTTTAAGGTTATTTTCAGCATAATTACTAGGATTTGTAACATTACCATTTTCATCATATGAATAATTATCAAAAGATGAATAATTAATCATGAAGCTATTAAAACCAAAGTTTTTATATAGTTTGTTCCAATATTCATGAAGTCGTCCTTCATTACCTCTATGTGATGCAGTTAATTGTCTATTAGGTGAATATATAATGTTTTGATAATCAATTTTAGGTATGGGTTTATTAATTAATTCTAAATTTAGATTTAGTGTTTTACTGTAATTATTTTTAGTATCAGTAATATTGATATAGCTATTTTGAGCAATTTCTGTATTACCATTAGATTGAAATTCAATTACAAGTTTCACAATTTCTTGTGGGAAAAGATCTATGAACCACTTATTTAAGTTATTATTGTATTTTATTTTTGGTAAAGGATCTCCTTGAAAATAAAGTTGATTATCTTTTGTGCCTGCATAATAGGTTCCATCTATATTTGCTTCTCTTCTAATTTTAATGACTTTATCCCAATTTGCGGGTCTATTTGCTGTAAAACTATAATCACCAAGAGTTCCCTTATCACTTGGAACATTTAACTCAATTTCATATTGAATTTTTTCTTGAGTATTATTTTTTAATAGGGTTGCAATTGTGACTATTTCATTATCTAATATTGTATAGCTATTAAATTCAGGTGCTAAATCATAAAAACGATGATCACCATTGACTCCTATGTGGTAAAAATAATTACCAGAATGAATTTGTTTTGCTGTGTTTTCTTTGGAGTTACATATGTTTTCTGGACATTTAGTTCCTTGATTATTAATTAAATTTTCTCTAATTATTGTATAATCTTGCCATCCAGTATTTAATCGGTATAATGGGTTAATTAGTTTCGCATTGAAAGGCAATGATGGTTCTTCTAAGGTTGGAAAATGTATAGTTTCTGTGTTTTTATTTTGTAGTGTTACATTTTCATTTGAAAATAGTGCTAGACTTAAAAATAAGAGGATATATACGAATTTTTTCATTGAATTATTTTTTAATTTGACATAATAGTTTTCTTGCCTATACTTTTTATAGTATAGGAATATGAACTGCTTTTAATAAATATTGATTACTTAGTTAATGAAGTAGAGTAACTAATAAACTTTAAAAAAAATGAAGAGTTTTGAGTTTTTTGAAATTTTCATAAGTATGCGTTTTAAGAGTTAATATTGTAAAAATAGAAGGAATGTATTTTTAAGTATGATTAATTCGATAAAATACATAATTATGAAAATATTAATATTTTAATGGTTAAAAATAAACGATAAAGTTTAAAGAATTGGTAATTAAAAAAACACTTTACTAAATTTAGTAAAGCGTTTTTTTAATAATGTGAGTGATGTTATCCTTTTTCTAATTCTGTATAATATTTATAAAAATATGAAATGGTTTCAATTCCTTTATAGAAATTGAATATTCCAAAATGTTCATTTGGTGAATGAATAATGTCTGATTCATTCCAAATCTTATTTGTATAAAATAAAAAAGATACTGAGAGCATATGTTCCCAGTATCTTAATAATTGATAAAAATTTACAATCAATTATATTATAGTTAAAAACATAAATACATACATAATATAGTATGTTTAATTTGAAATCATTTTTCTTCCATTTTAGTAAATTCAAATCTTCACAAATTGTAAGTCTAAATTATAACAAAGACGATTAATTATGATCATATCTTTATCTAGTGAATAGAATGAATTAATTTGTAACAGTAAATGTATGTGTTTTGGGTAAATTTGGACAATTTATATTTCCATTTTTGAAGCTATCAGGAGTATAAGTGCCAGATTTATTAGGAATACCTTCTAAACTTAAATAAAAGATTTGACTTCCTCCATTAGGGGGGATTTGTGCACTTGAACCCATTGGGGAATCTCTAATAACTAACTTGTTACCATCTTTTTCCCACATAAATATATCTTGATTAACTATGTTATTAAAGGTATATGTTTTTGTTCCATTATTTATGATAGATATTACATATAAATGTTCATAAGAATTAATTTGATTAATAATAGGCCAATTTCTATCTGCAGCGAGAGTGTATCCACAGGTTAAGTCTTGAGCATCGGGTAATACAGTTTCTTTTTCTTTTAAGCAATCTGACCAGCTAGAGTCTCTAAAATATTTTAAACATTTATTATTCTCATCATAGATTAACATTCCGTCTATAGGATTAGAAATTGAAGAAATATTAGGTTTTGATAAAACTAAAGCTTTATTAGAACTTTTTAAGTGTAATATAGAAGAGCTGTTTGGGGAATTTGTTCCAATTCCTACTTGAGCACTTAGTTGTACTATAGTAATAAATAATAATATAATACATAATAAAGTAGAAAAGTTCATTTTTTTCATTTTTAAAAGATACCGAGAACATATGTTCTCGGTATCTAGGGATTAGGGGAAAATTATAGAATAAATAAATTAGGTGCTAGTTTCTAGTTTTGATATACAGGAATGGGTCTTGAATTATTTTCAAAGACACCTGAATAAATAACATTGCCTTGTGAATCGCGCACTTCCCAGTTTTTTGTTTGACCTGTCGGACTTGCTTGATTAAATATCTTTGTACTATAATATGGATGGTTTCCTAGTATTTTAGCATTTGTCTTTAAAGTACACAAATAGCTGAAATCTGAATGAAGATGTAATTGTTTATTACTCTTATTTTGATTAAGGTCATATACATATTTTGATACAGTTCTATTATCTTCAAATGATTGGGTTTCTTTTGTAGATATAGCAAAGTTAGATGTGATCAGTACATTATCAATATATAATTTGTATATTGAAGATAAAGATAAATTATCGTCAGCTATTACCAGTGTAGGAGGTGCTACTTGAAGAGTTCCTGTACATGATTCTACTACGACTCTTTGATTACGATCGAATCGATAATAGTCTTTTCCACTTTCTACAGGAGAGATAGCACCGCCATTGTTTCTTATGGTAACTTTAAGGCTAGGGGTACACGATGCACCTTCAACTGTTATACGATCAATGGATGATGTTGTATTTTGAGATACAGAGTTGGTTGTACCCAATAGTTTAACATTAACTCTAGTAGAGTTACCTGGATTGATGGTATAGTTTTGAGCAGGTTTAATATCTAGTCCTGCCACAGATCCTAGTGTAGTGTTTGAAGACAATGAATAAGGAGATTTACCACTATTTGTAACTGTGATGTATCCAATTTGTTCATTAACAGATGTATTTTCATTGTAAGTTTTAGAGTTTAACTCAGGTAATCCACTACAATTTACATTGGATATATTAGCTTCAGAAGGTACATTGTTTATGGTAACCTTAAGGCTAGGGGTACACGATGCACCTTCAACTGTTATACGATCAATGGATGATGTTGTATTTTGAGATACAGAGTTGGTTGTACCCAATAGTTTAACATTAACTCTAGTAGAGTTACCTGGATTGATGGTATAGTTTTGAGCAGGTTTAATATCTAGTCCTGCCACAGATCCTAGTGTAGTGTTTGAAGACAATGAATAAGGAGATTCCCCACTATTTGTAACTGTGATGTATCCAATTTGTTCATTAACAGATGTATTTTCATTGTAAGTTTTAGAGTTTAACTCAGGTAATCCACTACAATTTACATTGGATATATTAGCTTCAGAAGGTACATTGTTTATGGTAACTTTAAGGCTAGGGGTACACGATGCACCTTCAATTGTTATACGATCAATGGATGATGTTGTATTTTGAGATACAGAGTTGGTTGTACCCAATAGTTTAACATTAACTCTAGTAGAGTTACCTGGATTGATGGTATAGTTTTGAGCAGGTTTAATATCTAGTCCTGCCACAGATCCTAGTGTAGTGTTTGAAGACAATGAATAAGGAGATTCCCCACTATTTGTAACTGTGATGTATCCAATTTGTTCATTAACAGATGTATTTTCATTGTAAGTTTTAGAGTTTAACTCAGGTAATCCACTACAATTTACATTGGATATATTAGCTTCAGAAGGTACATTGTTTATGGTAACCTTAAGGCTAGGGGTACACGATGCACCTTCAACTGTTATACGATCAATGGATGATGTTGTATTTTGAGATACAGAGTTGGTTGTACCCAATAGTTTAACATTAACTCTAGTAGAGTTACCTGGATTGATGGTATAGTTTTGAGCAGGTTTAATATCTAGTCCTGCCACAGATCCTAGTGTAGTGTTTGAAGACAATGAATAAGGAGATTCCCCACTATTTGTAACTGTGATGTATCCAATTTGTTCATTAACAGATGTATTTTCATTGTAAGTTTTAGAGTTTAACTCAGGTAATCCACTACAATTTACATTGGATATATTAGCTTCAGAAGGTACATTGTTTATGGTAACTTTAAGGCTAGGGGTACACGATGCACCTTCAACTGTTATACGATCAATGGATGATGTTGTATTTTGAGATACAGAGTTGGTTGTACCCAATAGTTTAACATTAACTCTAGTAGAGTTACCTGGATTGATGGTATAGTTTTGAGCAGGTTTAATATCTAGTCCTGCCACAGATCCTAGTGTAGTGTTTGAAGACAATGAATAAGGAGATTCCCCACTATTTGTAACTGTGATGTATCCAATTTGTTCATTAACAGATGTATTTTCATTGTAAGTTTTAGAGTTTAACTCAGGTAATCCACTACAATTTACATTGGATATATTAGCTTCAGAAGGTACATTGTTTATGGTAACTTTAAGGCTAGGGGTACACGATGCACCTTCAATTGTTATACGATCAATGGATGATGTTGTATTTTGAGATACAGAGTTGGTTGTACCCAATAGTTTAACATTAACTCTAGTAGAGTTACCTGGATTGATGGTATAGTTTTGAGCAGGTTTAATATCTAGTCCTGCCACAGATCCTAGTGTAGTGTTTGAAGACAATGAATAAGGAGATTCCCCACTATTTGTAACTGTGATGTATCCAATTTGTTCATTAACAGATGTATTTTCATTGTAAGTTTTAGAGTTTAACTCAGGTAATCCACTACAATTTACATTGGATATATTAGCTTCAGAAGGTACATTGTTTATGGTAACCTTAAGGCTAGGGGTACACGATGCACCTTCAACTGTTATACGATCAATGGATGATGTTGTATTTTGAGATACAGAGTTGGTTGTACCCAATAGTTTAACATTAACTCTAGTAGAGTTACCTGGATTGATGGTATAGTTTTGAGCAGGTTTAATATCTAGTCCTGCCACAGATCCTAGTGTAGTGTTTGAAGACAATGAATAAGGAGATTCCCCACTATTTGTAACTGTGATGTATCCAATTTGTTCATTAACAGATGTATTTTCATTGTAAGTTTTAGAGTTTAACTCAGGTAATCCACTACAATTTACATTGGATATATTAGCTTCAGAAGGTACATTGTTTATGGTAACTTTAAGGCTAGGGGTACACGATGCACCTTCAACTGTTATACGATCAATGGATGATGTTGTATTTTGAGATACAGAGTTGGTTGTACCCAATAGTTTAACATTAACTCTAGTAGAGTTACCTGGATTGATGGTATAGTTTTGAGCAGGTTTAATATCTAGTCCTGCCACAGATCCTAGTGTAGTGTTTGAAGACAATGAATAAGGAGATTTACCACTATTTGTAACTGTGATGTATCCAATTTGTTCATTAACAGATGTATTTTCATTGTAAGTTTTAGAGTTTAACTCAGGTAATCCACTACAATTTACATTGGATATATTAGCTTCAGAAGGTACATTGTTTATGGTAACCTTAAGGCTAGGGGTACACGATACACCTTCAACTGTTATACGATCAATGGATGATGTTGTATTTTGAGATACAGAGTTGGTTGTACCCAATAGTTTAACATTAACTCTAGTAGAGTTACCTGGATTGATGGTATAGTTTTGAGCAGGTTTAATATCTAGTCCTGCCACAGATCCTAGTGTAGTGTTTGAAGACAATGAATAAGGAGATTCCCCACTATTTGTAACTGTGATGTGTCCAATTTGTTCATCAAC
This sequence comes from Flavobacteriaceae bacterium UJ101, assembly GCA_001880285.1. Classification (NCBI taxonomy): domain Bacteria; kingdom Pseudomonadati; phylum Bacteroidota; class Flavobacteriia; order Flavobacteriales; family Flavobacteriaceae; species Flavobacteriaceae bacterium UJ101. The sequence goes on from CP016269.1 coordinate 1,797,968, forward strand.
AGATGTATTTTCATTGTAAGTTTTAGAGCTTGACTCAGGTAATCCACTACAATTTACATTGGATATATTAGCTTCAGAAGGTACATTGTTTATGGTAACCTTAAGGCTAGGGGTACACGATGCACCTTCAACTGTTATACGATCAATAGAGAATGTTGTATTTTGAGATACAGAGTTGGTTGTGCCCGTTAGCAAAAGAATAACGTCAGTAGAGCTACCTGGATTGATGGTATAGTTTTGAGCAGGTTTAATATCTAGTCCTGCCACAGATCCTAGTGTAGTGTTTGAAGACAATGAATAAGGAGATTTACCACTATTTGTAACTGTGATGTATCCAGCCACCGCCATAAGACCTATGTTTTCATTGAAAGTCATATTATTGTCCATTAGATGACAAGTTATAGAAAGATCAGGAGAAGATGAATCTTCAATAATATTTATTTTTATAATATTACATCTTGAAGAAGCGTCTCTAACTAAATTACTCAAATCAAAATAATAACTTCCTACAGGAGGTTGATTGTATACATTCATTTTCGAAAGAATTCTAGAAGTAGAATTGGCACCAATAAAAGAATTATTAAATGCTCTAATAAAAAAATATTGATCTAAATCTAATATTTGGTTTTCCGATATCTTAACAAAATTAGAAGATAAATTCTCTAGAGTGTTACTTGTTAAAAAGACATCATCTGATGGAACTTCCCCAACAGTGTATTCTTTTTCAGTTATAGTGAAATTAGAATCTTCACAATCTTTTAATTTTATTTGCTGTGATAATAACACATTAAATGTGTTTGTTATCATAATAATTAAAAATAGTATTTTTTTCATATCGTTTATTATTCAATTGGCCATCCACAAAAATCTTCTTGCATTCCTTGATCCCCTCCAAAAGGGCTGTGAAACACACGATTAGAATTAGATATATCTACTGAGACTGGATTTTTTAATAGTATTGTGTATATATTACTCCCTAAAGCTAATGCAGGAACTTCCGTCTCTCCTAAATTTATAAGGTCTCCTGGTTGTAATTTATTACCTAAGATTCCTATATCACCTAAAGATCCTTCAAATATGGTATCTCCGGTTTTAATGTGAGTTTCAAAAGAAGTAGGTAAATCTATATATAAAATTATATTATCGTGAGAAGTTGCTTCAGATGCTTTCCAATTTGGAGCTTGAACAGAAGGACAGCCAAGTCTTTCTACTACAATTGAACTATTTCCTGATAAACATTTCCATTCATCATCTTTATGTAAGACGCGTAGACAATTTAAGTCTAAATCAAAATACATAGAGCCAATAGATAAATTCTTAGTAGAGTTTACTTTCTCAATTACTTCTTCATTTTGAATATTAGGTAAAACAAAAACATGTTTGTTTGTGTTTGTTAGGTCGAGCACACCATTTGGCTCATTATTACCTATTCCTACTTGCGCAGAATAAGACAATGCATAGAGTAATGCAGTTGCCGTAAATAAATTTTTCATCATAGAAATTTTTTTTTAAATCTTGGCAAAATTAGATTAGAATAGGTCGTATGGTATAATCATTAAAAGAAACACAGTATATACAAGACTTTAAAGTATATTAATTATACTGTTGAAAATATGGCTTATTATTTTGTTTATTTGTTATTTTTTATGCAAAATATTATGTTTATCATAATAAATTTATGATTTTATATAAAAGATAAGGGGAGATGAGGGGTGTATACACAAAAATTAGAGGTGTATAGATAGATTTTTAGGTTGTGTGTTATTCATTCTTTTTTCATATTTCTGTTATATATTTAAAATCTCATGTTAAATTTTAAACCAAAATATGAATAAAATTATTTTACGAAATGATTTAGAAAGTGATTTTAAAAGACTTTTAAGACAGTTTAAAAATGGAAACACGGATGTGAAATCAACTATATATATAGATGAAGATTTTATTGAAGGAAAGATTAGAAAAGTTGAATGTGGTAATTTTTTTTATGGTCTTATATTTGATATATCAGTATTTAAATCTTTCACACTTTGTCAAAGAAAAAATTATGATATTAATAGTTCAAACTATTTTATTACATGTGATAGTAGTTTGATATTAAATATTGATGTTGGAGGAGAACAAGTTGATTTTAAGAGTGATGAAGAATTGATTGTTTATAGAAATGCTTTATCTTATGATGTGAAACTAAAAACTGGAAAACATCAAATAATACTATTAGTAATAAAAACAGAAGAGTTAATTAAAAATAGAGATCCAGATTATTCATTATATAATAAATCAAAGTTAAATGCTGAAATTAGCCGTAATGAAATAATATTTAAATATATATATGGTAAGGAATATAATTTCTGGTATGAGTTTATTAATAAAGATTTTTATATACGTAATAGTTTATCATTAATTTATGAAGCGTTAAATAATGATCGTTCAAAGACATTGTTTATTTTAGGTGAATTAACAAAGATTATTGAAAAAGTACATAGTAATTTAGAAACCAAACATAATATTGTAACTTTAAATAATGGAATAAAGTTAGATTCTAATATGAGAAATATTGTAGAGAATGTAATTGAAATTGTTCATTCTGATATGGAAAGGATTCCAAAAATTGTTGATTTAGCACTTCAGTTTGAAGTTAGACCAAAAGAATTAAGAGATGCTTTTAAACTTTATACAGGATATAATTATAGAGATTGGATAGTCAAAGTTAAAATGAATAAAGCCTTAGAAATGCTATGTTCTGGGAAATTAGTTAAAGATGTTGCATATAGTTTGGGGTATTCACATCCTTCTAAGTTCACTGAAATTTTCAAAAAATATTTTAAAATATTACCTTCTTTAGTAGAGGATAATAGAGACGTTTAAAATCTAGTAATTGAAAACTCCAATTTATTTGGAGTTTTCAATTATGTAAAGAATTATTTATTGTTTATTTCTAATTCTGTATAATATTTATAAAAATATGGAATGGTTTCAATTCCTTTATAGAAATTGAATACTCCAAAATGTTCATTAGGTGAATGAATAGCATCTGAATCTAATCCGAATCCCATTAAAATTGATTTAGATTCTAATTCTTTTTCAAATAAAGCTACAATAGGAATACTTCCTCCTGAACGAACAGGTAAAGCTTCATTATCAAAAGTTTGATCTAAAGCTTTTTTAGCAGCTAAGTAACCATTATTATCAATAGGTGTTACATAAGCATGGCCTCCGTGGTGTGGTGTTACTTTAACTTTAACCGATGGAGGTGCTATTGTAAGAAAATGATCCATAAAAAGTTGTGTGATTTCTTCCGGATCTTGATCAGGGACCAATCGCATAGAAATTTTAGCATATGCTTTTGATGCAATCACAGTTTTAGCACCTTCTCCTGTATATCCACCCCAGATTCCATTAACATCTAAAGTAGGGCGAATGGAGTTACGTTCATTGGTTGTATAACCTTTTTCTCCGTGAATATCAGATAGCCCAATCGAAGCTTTATATTTTTCTACATCAAAAGGTGCTTTGGCCATTTCAGCACGTTCAGCATCTGATAGTTCAATTACTTTATCATAAAAACCTGGAATGGTAATATGATTGTTTTCATCATGAAGTGAAGCAATCATTTCTGATAAAATATTAATTGGATTGGCTACTGCTCCTCCATATAAACCAGAATGTAAATCTCGGTTAGGACCTTCTACTTCTACTTCTACATAACTTAATCCTCGTAAACCGGTAGTGATAGAAGGTTGAGTGTTAGAAATCATTCCTGTGTCTGAAATCAAAATAACATCGTTCTTCAGTTTTTCTTTATTATTTTTTACAAAATGTTCTAAACTTTCAGAACCTACTTCTTCTTCCCCTTCTATCATAAATTTAACATTACAAGGTAAAGACTCAGTCTTAATCATTGCTTCTACAGCTTTTACGTGCATATAAGCTTGCCCTTTATCATCACAGGCTCCACGTGCAAAAATAGCTCCTTCAGGATGTTTTTCTGTTTTTTTAATAACAGGTTCAAAAGGTCCTGATTCCCATAAATCAATTGGATCAGGTGGTTGTACATCATAATGTCCATAAACCAATACTGTAGGGAGATTAGGATCTATAATTTTGTCTCCATAAACAACAGGATAACCTGGTGTTTCACAAACTTCAACATTTTCTATGTGTGCATCTCTTAAGCGTTGAGCAATTGTTTCTGCACATTCGATTACATCTTGATTATAGGCTGGATCAGCACTAATAGAAGGTATTTTAAGTAAATCGATTAATTCGTTTAAAAATTGCGGTTTATTTTGTTGAATAAACTGTTGTACTTTATCCATTTAATAATAATATTATATTTTTACGTTATGTAAATATAAGGATTTTTTGAATGAAAGAGAATCTAATCATTAAAATAAGTACGTAGCATAGAGTATGAATTTTTATAAAAATACAGTTTTAAATAAATGGATGGGGTTTTTAGTAGCCTTTGTTATTGTTGTATTTTCTATTTGGATGATTACCAAGTTTGTTGGAAAACTGAAAGAAGAAGAAGCCTTAAAAGTTCAAAACTACGTTCAGGTACAAAGATTGTTGATTACTTCAGATGAAACGACACCAATTGAGGCTACAGAATTTTATATTTCTTTTTTGAATTCCGTTAATCTTCCTATTATCATCTTAAATGAAGATGGATCTTATAATTTGTCAGTAAATGTTAAAGATTTTATTGTAAATGATTCAGTGAGACTTCGAAAAAAAGTGTCAGAAATGGCAAAAAAATATCCGCCAATTAAAATGAAGTTACCTTTTGGTACTCAAAAGATGTATTATAAGAATTCAGAATTGTTGGATCAGTTACAGTTATACCCCATTATTTTGATTGTTTTAATTGCTTTATTTGGATTATTTACTTATTGGTATTATCAAACCGTTAAACATTCCGAACAAAATTACTTATGGGCAGGAATGGCAAAAGAAACGGCACATCAAATTGGGACACCCATTTCCTCGCTAATTGGTTGGTTAGAATTGTTGAAAATGGAAGATATTGATCAAATGTCGGTTAATGAAATGCAAAAAGATGTAGAGCGCTTAACTACTATTGCTGAACGATTTTCCAAAATAGGTTCTAAAACAGAATTAGAAAGAGCTGATATTGTGGATACAACAAGGAAAGCATTTGATTATATGTCAGTACGTCTTTCCAAAAATGTTTCATTCGAATTTGAATCTGAAGTGGATTATGCAGAAGTAGCTTTATCGGAACCTTTATATGGATGGGTATTTGAGAATCTAGTAAAAAATGCAGTAGATGCTATGCATGGTAAAGGAGAATTATCGGTGCATCTTTTTGAAAAGGAAAATGAAGTTTTTATTGATGTAGAAGACAATGGACAAGGAATTCCTTCATCAAAGCATAAAGAAATCTTTAAACCTGGTTATACAACCAAAAAACGTGGTTGGGGATTGGGTTTATCTTTAGCAAAACGAATTATTGAAGAATACCATGGTGGGAAAATTTCGGTATATCGTTCAGCACCTGGTAAAGGAACACAATTCAGAATTATTCTTAAAAAAGTTTAATATTTACTTCGCTTTAATTATTTAGATATTTTTTCTTCTTTTATATAGTCCATTAATGATTTATAGAGACTGAAACAAAGAATAATTAAAATAATAGCAAAAGGGAGTCCTGTTAAAATAGAGGCTGTTTGCAAGGCAATTAATCCACCTCCTATTAATAAAACAGCTGCAATTAATCCTTCCATAGAAGCCCAAAATATTTTTTGCCCTTTTGGAGCGTCATGTCTTCCACCGGAGGTTAAAGTATCTACTACAAAAGAACCTGAATCAGATGATGTAACAAAGAAACTAGCAACTAATAAAACGGTTAAGATAGAAGCAAATGTAGTTAAAGGATATTGTTCTAATAAATAGAAAATAGCTGTGGCTACATTTTTATTAACTGCCTCAGTAATAGAGTGATTTCCTAATAATTCTTGATAAATAGCACTTCCACCAAAAACTGTAATCCATAAAAAGGTTAAGATTGTAGGAACAAATAAAACCCCTAAAATGAATTCTTTTATTGTTCGCCCTTTAGAAATTCGAGCAATAAAAATTCCAACAAATGGAGACCATGAAATCCACCAAGCCCAATAAAATACGGTCCATGAATTTTGCCAGTTTGTTTCTTCCCCTATCCCTTTGTAAGAGTTGGTCCAGAAGCTGAGTTCAAAAAACTCGTAAATATAATGTCCTATATTTTGAACAAATGATTTTAGTAAAAATAAAGTGGGACCTACAATAAGCATGAAGATTAATAAGAATATAGCCAAACGCATATTCCATTCACTTAATATTCGAATTCCTTTGTCTAGACCTAAAATTAAGGATAAAGTAGCAAAGAAAGTAATCACTACAATTAGAATAACTTGTACAAAAGTACTATTTTCTATCCCAAATAAATATTCTAGTCCGGCATTAACTTGTTGAACACCAAGCCCTAATGAAGTGGCTAATCCAAAAAGAGTTGCAATGACTGAAATAATATCGATAACATCTCCTATAGGACCATAAATTTTTTCTCCAAATAAAGGATAAAATACAGAACGAATGGTTAGTGGTAATCCTTTATTAAAAGTAAAGAAAGCTAGAGCAACACCTACAATAGCATATAAAGCCCATGCATGAACTCCCCAATGTAAAAAAGAAATTCCCATGGCTTCTTTTGCCGCCTTTATAATGTTCTCTTGATCTGTCACAAAAGGATTACTGTTAAAATGAAAAATGGGTTCTGCAACACTCCAAAAAAGTAGTCCTATTCCCATTCCAGCACTAAAAAGCATGGAGAACCAACCTAGTGTGGAGAAATCAGGCTTGGCATCTTTTCCCCCAATTCGTATATCTTTAAATTTTCCAAAACCAAGAAATAAAGCAAAAACAAGGATTCCGTTTACGAGTAAGATGAAAAACCATCCTACATTATTGGCAATAGTGTTTTGAGTATCAGCAAACCATTTTTCCATTGGTTTTCCCACAATTAAAGTGGTAATAACTAAGGTTGAAATGATAAGTAAAGAAGTAATGAAAACGGGGCCATTGGCTTTAATTCCTAAAAATGTTTTTTGATCACTACGTGTATTTTGAGACATAAGTTTTTTTTATTAAGAAAATCTAATAACGAGATTAGATAATGGTTTTAATCAGTATGTATTGAAATATCTTTTATAGATATAAAGTGCTGATAATCAAAATAAAAGAATTCTTTTGATTATTTAGAATCATAAATTTAAATAGAGTGATTAAACAGAATGTTTAATTATAAATAAGTATTATGAATACGATAATGTCATTTCCCAGGAGGAATGAATTTATCAGGTTGAGAGTTAAAAACTGTGGATTGATAATTGAAAATTTTCTTTTTTTGGTGAAGTTTATATAAATCCATATCATACAAATATAATGTATATAAGTGGAATTTAATAAGATAATATCAAATTTAACAATTAGAAGACCTATTTTAATTATCAAAAAACATCCGTAATTTAGGTGAAAAATTTAGAAATGAAATTTCAATTATATAATACTGAAAAAGTTCAAACCTATATTTCAAAAAGAGAAGGAGAAACAAAATTAGGAGAGAACGTACAGTTTGTCAAAACAATAGAAGATTTACAAAAAATTTCAGCACAATATGTTGTATTAGGAATTCCAGAAGATTTTGGAGTAAGAGCAAACTATGGAGTAGGTGGAACACAAACTGTATGGAATGCTTTTCTAAGTAAATTTCTGAATATTCAGGAAAATCAGTATCAAACAGGTGAAAATATAGTTTTATTAGGTGCTTTTGATTTTTCAGAAGAATATCAACAAAACCCTCATGATATTAAAACTTTAAGAAATCTGGTGGCAGAAATTGATCAAAATGTCTCAAAAGTTTTGATAGAAATTTTTAAAGCTGGAAAAACACCTATCATTATAGGAGGAGGACATAATAATGCTTTTCCTAATTTGAAGGCAGCATCAGAAGGATTAAATCAAAAAATAAATTGTGTCAATTTAGATGCACATGCTGATTATAGAATTTTAGAAGGAAGACATTCGGGAAATGGTTTTCGCTATGCGAAAGAAGAAGGTTTTCTTGGAAAGTATTATATGATTGGATTACACGAGAATTATAATTCTCAATCGCTTTTTGATGCGTTAAACGTAGATTTAAGTATAGATTTTATTCTTTATGAAGAAATCAAAATTAAAGAAGAAATTACATTACGAGAAGCATTTGATAAAGCCAAAGAATTTGTTAAAGAAAAGCCTGTTGGTATTGAGCTAGATTTAGACTGTATAGAAGGTGTGCTTTCAAGTGCTATGACGCCAACTGGTTTTAGTGCGAATGAAGCTCGTCAGTTTATTGATTATTTTAAACAAGAGGTAGATGTAGCGTATTTGCATATTTGTGAAGGAGCTTATGAGTTAGAAAATGGTCAAATTTCTTCACAGACAGGTAAATTAATCAGTTATTTCGTAAGTGATTTTATAAAAAGTAGATAAAGGTTATATTTGTGTAAAACTAAAGCATGAAAAAATTAATACTGTTTGTAACTATTATAAATGGGGTATTGGGTTATTCTCAAAAAGATTCTACTTACATAAAAGATTTAAATCATCGATTAACATTTAAAGTAGATGTAAATACAGATCAATTAGAAAATGATGCTCAAGTATATACTACAACAGGTGAAATTAGAGATTTTGTAATTAAACCTAATGAAGATTATAAATTACGATTAACAGCAGCTTATCGGTTTTTAACATTATCCTATTCCTTTGCTCCTGATTTTATTGGAGCTAATGATGATAATGATGAAAAAGGAGAAACAAAATCATTTAATTTAGGATTAAATTTGACACTCCCTAAAATATTTCAACGTTTCAATTATAAGAGAACTTCAGGTTTTTATTTAGAAAACACAGATGATTTTAAAAATTTTACAATACTCACAGATGAAAAATATTTGAAATTAGCTGATATGAAAATAGAACAGTATACTAGTGAAAGCTATTATTATTTTAATGGTAAAAAACATTCTATAAAATTAGATAATAACCAACAAGAAGTGCAACGTAAAAGCGCAGGTTCTCTTATCGTACCGCTTTTTGTTAATTACGAGAAACTTAAAGCACAATCTTTTTCACCAGAAATTTTAGATATAACGGAATCCATTCCTAACAAACAACAAAATACAATAGTCACTACAGGTATTGGTTATGCTTATCATTATGTTCCTAAAGAGAATTGGTATGCGTCAGCTAAAGTAATTCCTTTAATTGGTCATGAGTGGATCAACGTTGAGTATACTAATTATGGACATTTTAAAGATGAGGTATTTACTGGAGGTATACAAAATGAATTTTCTTTAGGATATAATTCAGAAACTTTTTTTGCTGGTGGTAAAGCAAGTATTAATTATGCTGAAAATATAAGTGGAGAAGGAGAATCAAAATTAAAAGAGAATGTATTTCAGGTTTTTATAGGATATCGAATTGGACCCCCTAAATTTTTGAAAAAAACATTTGATTTTGCAGAAGGCTTACTTAAAAAGAAAGATACTTCGGTTGAAATTCATAATTAGGATGAAAATTAAGAATTAATAGTTCAGAAATCAGAATACAGAAATGATGAAATAAAGCATATCGATTAACGATTGCAGATTTTATATTTAAAAAGCTTTTAATTTTTTCAAAACTTTCTTGGAACGACCTAATAGAGCAGGGGAATTTTCGTAATCTATAATATCTTGTAAAACCAGACTCAATTCTGTCTGTAATTCAGAAAATGTTTGAGTGATATTAAACAAGATGGTAATGCAGTAAGCTCTAACTGCAATGGCTTCTTGTGGGTTTTGAACAAAGTCAAAAGCAATTTGTAGAATTTCTCCTTGAAATTCTTCGGGTAATGTGATTTTTTCCCAAGAACGTGTAATGCATCGCTTTACAGCATCTATTGGATTTTGTTTTAAAATATCAATAAAAGATTGTGTATAGGGATAAACCAATGAAGGATGTAAGTCAGTACAGAATTGTAATGTATGCGAAGCTCTTTGAGCAATACGATGTTCTTCATATATCATCAATTGAACTAATTCATCAAACTTTTTAGCATCTTTACCAATATATGAAGCTATTTTTTCACAATTGGCTTTAGAATGTTCTGCTAAAAGTTGTTTTTTGATATTCATAATCAAATATAGTATTTTTGGGTAAAATTAGGAAATTGATCAAGAAACCAACCGACGAGGAAATATTTGATTATTTACAACAATATCTTACAGAAGAAAGAAAAGAACGTATATTGGATATTCTATCAAGAAGAACACGTCATTTAACTGTAGTAATGGAAGATGTTTATCAAATGCATAATACGAGTGCGGTGATGCGTAGTTGTGAAATTTTTGGAATTCAAGATCTATATGCAATATCGGAACGCCATCGATTAGAAATGGACAAAGAAATTGCAATGGGAGCTCAAAAATGGGTGGATTTACATTCATATGATGATCGAGAAGAGTGTTTGAAAGATTTGAGAAAAAAAGGGTATCAAATTATTGCCACAACGCCTCATAATGATTCTTGTTATCTAGATGATTTTGATGTTACAAAGAAATCGGCTTTGGTTTTTGGAACAGAACGAGATGGTATTTCTCCAGAAATTATGAAAGAAGCAGATGGTTTTTTAAAAATACCTATGCGTGGTTTTACTGAAAGTTTTAATATATCCGTTTCAGCAGCCATTATTTTACAAGCGCTAACACAGAAGTTGATGGATTCTGATGTGCAATGGCAATTAACAGAAAAAGAGATTTTTGAAAAGCGATTAGATTGGACAAAAAAATCGACTCGCAGTGTGGAACAGATTTTGGAGCGATATTTGAAAGAATATCAACAAGAGGGTTAAATAATTATAAAGTGTTATTTTAAAAAAGAATATGGATTTCTATCTTCAATTACTATTCATTCCATTAATCGCAGGTACTATTGGTTGGGTAACGAACAAAATAGCCGTTTTAATGCTTTTTCATCCTAAAAACCCTATTAAAATTATAGGAATTGAAGTTCAAGGTATTTTTCCTAAACGACAATTGGATATTGCCAACCGAATAGGAGAAATGGTGGCAGAAAACCTATTATCTCATGATGTCGTAAAACAGAAAGTTTTTACCACAGAAAATATTAACCTTGTAAAAAATACTATTGAAGCGAAATTAGATACCTACCTAGAATATGATTTGAAAGAAACGTATCCTATTGCATCTATATTTGTAAGCTCTAAAAAACGACTTCAAATTAAAGAGAAAATAGTATCAGAAGTAGATCATACCATTGCAGATTTACAAAATAACTTTGAAACCTATTTGTCAGAGAAAGTGAACATCAAAGAAATGGTAACAGAAAAAATTGCTAGTTTAGATTCTGATGAGGTCAATGATTTAATGACTACCGTAATGAAAAATGAGCTCCAATTTATTGAATGGATAGGTGCAATTCTTGGTTTTTTGATTGGATTGATACAGGTTTTAATTGTAAATCTGGTTTAGTGTAAAAGATTCAAAAATTTGCCTTTATAAGTGTTATTTTCTGTTTGGGGAATGATTTTAAAGTATAAACCTGAACCATTCAGGAATTTCTAATTTTTTGAAATCCATTCATTGCACCATTTAGCCATCAATTTTACCCAGGCATCTTGATCGTTTAGACAATCAATATAGTGAAACTCTTTTCCTCCCGCTTCTAAAAACTCTTCTTTTCCTTCCATAGAAATTTCTTCTAAGGTTTCTAAACAGTCTGAAACAAAAGCAGGACATACCACAGCAACTTTACGTTTCCCTTGTGCAGGTAAGGCTTCTAAAGTATCATCAGTAGCAGGTTGTAACCAAGGTTGATTTCCTAATCGCGATTGAAATGCAATACCATATTGATCTTTATTTAGACCTAATTTTTCAGCTGTTAACCAAGTAGTACTAAAACATTGATGACGGTAGCAAACACTTTGTGCCTTTTTTCCAGTTTCATTTGTAGCCTTTTGGCAACATTCATCATTGATTTGACAATGTGATTGTGTTATATCTGTTTTAAAAATATGAGAATGAGGTACACCATGATAAGAAAACAATAAATAATCTAATTCTTCAGGTAAATTTTTCTTTATACTGTCGCTTAAAACTTCTATATAATCAGGGTGATCATACCAAACAGGTAAAAACTCTAAATGAATATTAGGATGATTTTTTTGTTGAACTTGTTTCGCTTTTTCTACTACTGTTGTTACTGTACTCATGGCATAATGAGGGTATAAAGGAACGACTAAAATATCGGTAACACCTTGTTTTTTAAGTTCGGTAATTCCTTGATCAATAGAAGGGTTTCCATAGCGCATGGCTAAGGCAACAGGAGCATCTAAAACCTCTTTAGCTTTTTCTGTAAAACGTTCTGAAAGGACAATTAAAGGAGAACCTTCTTCCCACCAAATACTTTGATAGGCTTCTGCAGATTTTTTAGGTCGACGAGGTAGAATAATACACTCTACGATAAATTTTCGCATAAGCCATGAAGTATCAATAACGTATTTATCTGATAAAAATTCTCTCAAATACGTTCTAACATCTGAAACTTCAGTACTTTTTGGGGATCCTAAATTGACAAATAATATTCCTTTCTTCATATTACAAATCTAGTGTAAATATTAATGAAGAAAGAAATAAATTTGATTGTTATTCTTTATTTCATGATAAAAAAAAGGAAATAGGCTGTAATTGAAATTTCACAAACTATTTTTTCTTTTGTTTCTTTTTTCTTCCTCTCCATACCAAAAAACCAGTAATAGGTAATGATGCTGAGATTAAACTGGCAAAGAAAGCAATGTATTTTCCTGTTAATCCAAAAATACTTCCCGTATGTAAATCATAATTAATTCGATGAACTTTATCAGCAAAAGAAGCTTGAGAAAATCGTCGTTCAGGAATGGTATTAGGTGTTAATTCTTGTAAAGAATATTGATCATAAAAAACGGAGTTACTTTTATAATATTGATCAATATCGGTTGTAGACATAACCCAATATACCGAAGTTTCTTCATCAGGTAAGAATGTAATGGTTAATCCTGCATTAGGAAATTCAGCCATTGTTTTTTGAGTAACTTCTTCTAAAGGATATTCCGAAACAGGTTCTGAGACAATGGAAGTTAAGGTACTTTCTTGAATGGTTTCTCCTCCTGACGCTAACCAATAGGTTCCTTTTTCCATCCATTCATAGCCCCAAACAAGACCGGTTATGGCAATAAAAATGGAAATCCATAACATATAAAAGCCTAAGATATTATGTAAATCATAATTTTTTCTCCTCCATTTGGTAGTAGGTTTCCATTTGAATGATAAACGTTGTTTTCGAGCTGCTTTATTCTTTGGCCACCATAAAATAAGGCCACTGATCATCATGATAACAAAAATAAACGTTGCTGCTGCTGTAATGTTTTTACCTACTCCTCCTAAAATAAGAAGATCGGTATGTAGATATAATACTATGGTGAAAAAATCGGTTGTCATATCACGGCTTTCAACTACCTCTCCTGTATATGGATCGATATAAACCCAATGATAACCTTGGTCATCGTAAAATAAAAAAGTAACCGTATGTTCTGCTTTTCTTTGAAAAATTCGAAAAGCTTTACGGTTTTCAAACTGATTTTCTGCTATAACTTTTAATTCATCTAATGGAATCGTCTTTTCTCTTATTTCCTTAACATATCGAAAGGACTGCGTAGCATCTTGTATTTCTTTTTGGAATGCATAAATACATCCTGTAATAGAAATAATAAAAACAATAAGACCAGATGATAATCCTAGCCATAAATGCAGAGTGCTAATATAACTTTTTAAGTAATTTTTCTTTTTTGTCTTTTTTTTCATATAGATAATAGAGAATACCGTGTTAGAGAAAATCCCTAACACGGTTTGAGTTGAATATAATAATTAAAACTTATACGTGATACTTCCTAAGAAGCGTCGTGGCATTTGAGGGTTGATTGTTGTCCAACCACGATAGTATTCACGATCTGTTAAATTATCTACTTTGGCATTAATTTTAAACTTAGAAAATTCGTAAGATACCGCTGCATTTAAAATAAATTCAGCAGGAACATTGAACACACCTGTTGAGGCGTAATTAATAATAGCCATTTCGCTTGTGTAATTTCCACCTATTCCAAAACCTAATCCTTTTAAGAAAGAATAGTCTTGCATCGTATAATTTACCCAGAAGTTGAATAAGTGGTCTGCACCAGCCTCTAAAGGTCTTGTGCCTAAAATTTCTTGGTTATCTGTTTTTTCAACTTTACTATCATTATAGCTATAACCTACAATCATATCTAGTCCGGCAAAAGGGTTGGCTCTTACGTCCAATTCAACTCCTTTACTACGAACTTCACCACCTTGAATAAAGTTATTAGGATTGTTAGGGTCAGCCATAATACGATCGGTAACCTTAATGTCATAAAAACTTAAGGAAGAAACCATTTTATTATCGATTAGACTGGTTTTTATTCCAAATTCCCATTGGTTAGCCTGTTCTGGGTCAAATTCTTTTATAGAAACATTATTCCCAGCAGTATCAGCTACAGATCGAGGAGTTGTATTGGTAAAACCATTCATATAATTTCCAAATAAGGATAATTTTTTAGGAATAACTTGATAAACTGCTCCAAATCTAGGTGATAAGGTGGTTTGATCTGCTCCTGATTCTTGGCTATCAAAATAATCTAGGCGTAATCCTGCTGATAAAGCTAAACGAGAGGTTACATCGAGAACATCAGAAACATAAGCACTGTATACCTTGTTTTTGACTTCATTATCATTATATGTTGTAGTTTGAAGTAGTTGTTCAGCTCCTTCTTTTGTTAAATTTCCATTAGCTCCTGAAATAGGGTATTGATCAGGCGAAAAATTTTGTACAAATAAATTTAATACTTGATTTACGTAATTGGCATCATCATTTCCGAAATAGATAGCTCCATTTGATATATAATTTGAACTTTTATCTCTTTGTTTATTGTGATAATAGTCTAAACCAACTAAAAGTTTGTTTTTCATGTTTCCAACTTTGAAATTTCCAGTGAAATTTTGTTGGATATCAAAGGTAGTATTGGTAATATTTTGGTCAGAGAAAAGTCTCATAAACATAGATCCTTGTGATAATGTAGGAAAACTTTGTTGTGTTAATACATTATTTAAGGTAGTAGTTCCTTCATATAAATAGCTGTAAATTCCTTTTGAACGAGATTCTCCAACTTGGAAAACGGTTTGAGAGTTCCAATTGTCTGCTATTTTATAATTTGCTTGTGTTTGAATATTAAAAGTAGGATTTTCTAAAGTAAGATCATCACTCGTATAGGAATGATAAGGGTTGTATTGAAAATCGTTAATATTATCAACAGTTAAGGGGTTAGCTCGATCTAAAAATAACATAGTAGGATTGGTTATTTCAGAATCGGTGAATTGAGCCTGAACTAAAAAAGATAAACGATCACTGGGTTTGTAAGAAAATGATGGTGCGAATAAATACGATCGGTTAAACCCATAGTCTTGGTAACTATCCTCAGTATGAAAAGCTCCAACAAATCGTGAAGTTAATTTTCCTTGTTTATCAATAGGCGTATTAATATCTGCTGTAACACGATTTAAAGTGTTTTCTCCTAATGTATAACTAAGTTCTCCTTCAAAATCTTTTTTAGGCTTTTTAGTAATCACGTTAATTAATCCTCCATAGGAAGTAATTTGACTACCAAATAGGGTGCCAGAAGGTCCCTTGATGACTTCTATTCGTTCTACATTGGCGGGGTCAGGATAACCACTGGTTAATCCTGGTAAACCATTTAACATCGTAGGTTGAACTGAAAATCCTCTAACAGAATAATAAGCTCCATTTGAAACACCACGACCTGTGGATTGCCATAATTGTTGTACTCCTGGTACATTTTTCATAGCATCATCGTAATTAGTGATGATTTGTTGTTTTAACAAATTTTCACTGACAGTACTATAAACCTGTGGATTCTCAATATTTTTCAAAGGCATTTTTGAAACATATTCAGATTTGTCACGATAACCTTCTAAAACGACACTTTCAATAAATTCTCCATCAAGATCAATAGAATCTTGCTCTTGAGCATAGAAATGATGAACACTAAGTAATGTTAAGATGGTTAGTAATTTTTTTTTCATTTCAAATATTTTTAAAGATTATTCAAATATACTTTATTTAGATTAAATAAAAATAATGATAATAAAAATAAATTATGAAAAAAAGCCAACTTTATTAAAGCTGGCTCAATATTTTTAAAGAAAGTAGATATAAATTAATTTTGTTCCCAATCTATTTTTAATAGTCCGAAATAAAGACAATCGTGTAAATGACCGTTAATATCTTTAAAATCACTTCGTAAGATACCTTCTTGAACAAATCCATTTTTTAAAATAGTTTTTTGACTGGGTAGATTATCTTTTGCTGTTCGAGCATAAATTTTGTTCATGTTTAATTTTTCAAAACTAAAACGGATGATTTTTGATAATGCAGTTGACATAATACCTTTTCCTTGATAATCCGTATCGGTAAAATAGGCTAATTCACATTTTGGTATGTCAGCATCGATGTTTAAAATTTTGATATAGCCAATTAATTCATTGGAATCCATATTTATAATGCAGAATGGGATGGATTTTTGCTCCTCCATTTCTTCTAAATTATAAGCAATAAAATCTTTTGTTTGTTCAAGTGACTGGCAAAAAGATAATGTTTTTGGAAAATGATCTATTAAATCAGTTCTATTTTTTTCAATTAAATTAAAAAAATCTTCAGCACTTACTTTTTTAAAATCGACTAGTGAAAAACGCATTATTTTTGATAGTTTTTAACAGCTTCAACAAAGGCTTTAGCGTGATCGACAGGAATATTTGGTAAAATACCATGTCCTAAATTTGCAATATAACGATCGGTACCAAAAGCATCAATCATTTCTTTAACTCGTTTTTGAATTTCAGGGATTGGAGCTAATAAAGCAGCTGGATCAAAATTCCCTTGTAACGTAATATTGCCTCCTGTCATTTGGCGGGCTAATTTAGGAGTCAAAGTCCAATCTACACCCAATCCGGATGCTTTAGATTTTGCCATTTCTTCCATAGCAAACCAACAACCTTTTGCAAATACAATAACTTTTGCTTTTTCACTAACTGCCTCAACAATTTGATTAATATACGGCCATGAAAATTCTTGATAATCTTGAGGAGAAAGTAACCCCCCCCAGCTATCAAAAATCTGAATAACATCACAACCTGCTTCTACTTTTTTTAGTAGGTACTGAATAGAAGTATCGGTAAATTTTTGTAGTAACTGATGTGCAGCTTCACGTTCTTGAAAGCAAAAACCTTTGGCAATATCAAACGTTTTAGAACCTTTTCCTTCAACGGCATAACAAAATACAGTCCAAGGGGATCCTGCAAAACCAATAAGAGGCACTTCATCGTTTAATTCTTGTTTGGTCATTTTAATGGCATCTAAAACATAGCCTAATGTTTCATCAATGTTTGGAACAATAACTTGATCGACATCTTTTTGAGAACGAATAGGTTCTGGAACCCAAGGCCCTACACCTGGTTTCATTTCAACATCAATATTCATAGCTTGGGGAACAACCAAAATATCAGAAAATAAAATAGCTGCATCAGTTCCCACTTGACGAATTGGCATTACTGTAATTTCAGTAGCTAGTTCAGGTGTACGACAACGTGTAAAGAAATCATATTTCTCTTTTAATTTCATGAAATCAGGTAAATAACGTCCTGCTTGACGCATCATCCATACAGGTGGACGCTCTAAAGATTCTCCATTTAATGCACGTAGGAATAAGTCGTTTTTATATGCCATTTTTAGTGTCTTAGTATATTGATAAATAGTATGTTAAACTATTTGTTGTTAAAATAATAATTAACTGTTTCTATCAAACTTTCTAGAGTAGGTTTTTTTGAAATAATGCATTCACTACCTTTTTGTTTAATAAAATCAGCGGTGGTATCACCGATAGCAAAGATAAGTGTATTTTTAGAAAATTGATTGTTTTTAAGGTAAGATTCAACACCTGAAGGACTGAAAAATATCATTCCATCAAAATGTTGGAATAGAGTATGAGGTTGAGATATGGTTTTGTAAACAGTAATTTCTTTAAAATCAATGTTTTCAGATTGTAAAATATGAGGGAGTTCATCACGTCGTAAGTTCCCACTTAAAAAAAGAATAGATGAATAGTGGGCCTTTATAATTTCTTGAGCTAGTTGTTTTGATGAATTTCCTATGATTTTAGGTTTCTTTTGAAATTGATTTTCTATTAATTTTGCTGTTTTTTCTCCAACACAAACGATATCATTTTCAATTGTGGAAGTTTTTTGTGTTACCGCTTTTACAGCATTTTGACTTGTGAAAACAATAAGATCGTTTGTTTGAGGTGTAAAATTAAAGTGAATGGGTTCTATAGAAATAAAATCCTGAGCTATAATTTCTAAATTGGTAGAAAAATGTTGTTTGTGTTCTTTAGTTAGAACTTTTGTAGATAATATTTTGAATTTTTCTGGGAGCATATTATGAAACCAAATCTTCTATTCAATAAAATTAAGAAAAATTAATAAGTTTATTAAAAATCATACCCCTCTTGTATGATTTCAATAGCTTTTTCGATTGAGAAAGCATTTTGTATAGTGAAATTCCCAATTTGTTCACGCCTTAAAGCAGTTAAATAACCTCCCGAATTTAAGGCTTTACCAAAATCATGTGCTAGAGAACGAATATATGTTCCTTTACTACAGGTGACATTAAAGTCTAAGTAAGGCAATTCCGTAGATGTTATTTCAAAATTTTGAATATGAATTTGTCGTGGTTTTACTTCTACTTCTTTTCCTGCTCTTGCAAATTCATACAATCGCTTTCCTTCTTTTTTTAAAGCTGAAAAAATAGGAGGGTATTGTTGAATAGTTCCAGTAAATTGTGGTAGCGTTTTTTTTATTAATTCCTTGCTTATATGATCAATAGGAAAGTTTCCTTCTTCTTCAGTTTCCGTATCGTATGAAGGAGTTGTAACTCCTAATTTAATAGTTCCGGTGTAGATTTTTTCTTGACCTTGATAAGTTTCAATATTTTTGGTTTCTTTACCAAGGCAAAGAATGAGTAATCCTGTTGCTTTGGGATCTAAAGTCCCAGCATGACCTACTTTGAATTTTTTTAAATGATATTTTTTTCGAATTTCCCAACGAATTTTGTTCACCACATCAAATGAAGTCCAATCTAATGGTTTGTCAATAAGTAAAATTTTTCCAGACTGTAATTCTTCAAGTGTCATTTTAATGGGTGGTTAGTATATTGGTTATTGGTTGTGTCATCCTGAACTTGATTCAGGATCCTGTTCAATTATTCTTAATAATACGATGATGAGATTCCAAATCAAGTTTGGAATGACATTCTTTTAATTGTTCTTTTCACTTTTCGTTATTCACTTTTAACTTACTATTGGTATTCTGAGCTCTGAATTTCTAATAAAACCTTTATTCTTTTCTCTTTTTCATCTTTTTTCTATGACTTATTGTATAAATAGTGCATAACCAATAGCTAAGGTTCCTACAATCAAACAATAAATAGAGAAATAAGTAAGTTTTGCTTTTTTAACGAGTGAAACCATCCATTTACAAGCTATGATTCCAAAAATAAAAGCTGCAATAAAACCTGCAATTAAAGGCAGTATTTCATTAGTTGATAAAGATAAAGTATCAGCTTCATCGATTAGGTCTTTTGCCATAGCACCTAAAATAACAGGAATAACCATTAAAAAAGAGAAAGTAGCTGCTTTTGAACGATCATTTCCTAATAAAACAGAAGTGGAAATGGTAGCTCCTGATCTTGAAATTCCTGGTAGAATAGCAATTCCTTGAGCAATCCCAATGATAAGCGAATCTCTAAAACTAACATCACGTTGTGTATCTTTTGCCTTATCTGCTAAATATAATAATCCTGCTGTGATTAATAACATAATACCTACTAGTAAAATGTTTCCTGAGAATAAGGCTTCAATTTGATCTTTTAATAGTAACCCTATTAGAACAGCTGGGATCATAGAAATCACAACTTTAATAGCAAAATTTATGTCTTCTTTTTCTCCTTTGAAAATTCCTGAAATGATGTCAAGAATTTGGTTTTTAAAGATTACTACAGTACTTAAAGCTGTTGCAGTGTGAAGAACTAAGGTGAACAATAAGCTTTGTTCTCCAAAATCTAAATTTAAAATGGCTTTAGATAATTCAATATGTCCACTAGAAGATACAGGTAAAAATTCAGTTAATCCTTGGATGATTCCAACAATGATAGCTTTTATGATTTCTTCCATATTATTTTTTTTCTAATTCTTGTGGATTCTTTAAAATAGCAAAGATTTCAATTATAAAACCAATAATAATGATGATAGGAGCCAAGCGTATTCTTCTAAAAGAAAAAATATCTTCATTAAAGTAGTTGGGATCAAAGTTTCCTTCGGGAGTTGTATTTGCACCATTTCCCATCATCAAAAGAAAACCAAGAGCAATAACAACGATACCTATAACCATTAAAAGGTAGTTTTGTTTTTTAAATATAAATTGATTCTTCATAATTAATAGTACAATTGATCGGTTCGTAATTTTAAGAATTTTGAGGTAGCAAAGTAGGTGCTTAAGTAGGATAACAAAATTCCTATTGCGATAATTCCTAAAGCTAATAATCCTAATAAATTATAATCTAAAGCAAAAGGTTCTTGAAATATTTTTTTGTAGAAAAATAAATAATATAAAATTCCTCCTAGAGCCAAAATAGCCAATAAAGCACTAATAAACCCAATGAAAACACTTTTCCACAAAAAAGGTCTTCTAATAAACGATTTTTTTGCTCCAATTAATTGCATGGTTTTAATTGTAAATCGTTTAGAATAGATGTTTAAGCGAATAGAGTTGTTGATTAATACAATCGCAATAATTAAAAATAAACTAGCAATAACAAGTGCCCAAATACTAATTTTACTAATGTTATGGTAAATGGTGTCCAACTCATCTTTTGGGTAACCTATTTTATCAATAATACTATTAGAACGTAGTTTAGTTGCAATACTATCTACCTTTGCAGGTTCTACATAATCAGCTTTTAAGTAAACTTGTAATGAGGCAGGGTAGATAGGTTCGTTGTAAAAAGGATCATCTTCTGTCATTCCTGTTACTTCTCTTGCTTCAATAAGTGCTTGTTCTTTGTTGATAAAGATTTGATCTCTAGAATAGTCAGAAAGTTTAATTTTTTTAACTAATTCATCTATTTGATTTTCTTTAGCACCATCAGAAAAAATAATTTCTAATGAAATATTTTCTTTTACAAAATCTGAAAATTGTTTTGCATTGATCAATAAAACACCAATAAATCCAATCATGAAAAGTACTAGTGACATACTAATAATAACGGATATGTATGATGAACGTGCGCGGCGTTTATTAACTTTATTTTCGTAATCAGACATGTTGTTAAGAATTATTTTGCTAAGATAAAAATATTATGTGAAAGGATGGTGTTTATTGTGAATCAAGATATTTTTTTACTACTCTACGTAAAGAATCAAAACCGATATCTTCGAGTTTGATTTCATCAGGCTTTAACCATTTTATTTCTTGAATTTCTTCAGGATCTATAGAAAAATGAGTGTCATCAATTTCTGTAATATAACATACATCGCAGGTTCTATAGGTAATGCCTTTGAAAAAATAAGTGTTTTGGTCTGTGGTAAAAAAATCTAAATGTTGAATATCTAAATTAAGTTCTTCTTTTAGCTCTCTTTTTACGGCTTCTTCAGCTGTCTCACCTGGGTCAACAAACCCTCCAGGGAGATCTAGTTTCCCTTTCATAGGTTCATTATTTCGAACAGAAAAGAGTATTCTCCCATTATTTTTTATGATGGTAGCAACAGCAGTTGCAACATTATGATAATAAATAAAATGACAATCGTGACAAGTGAACAAATGATCATTTTCAAATGTTGTGTTTTCAGATTGGCAATTAGGACAATATTTAAATACGTTTCTCATGAAAAGTAGGGATTAAACTAAAAACCTGTTCCAAAGAACAGGTTTTTAGTTTTTATATGATTAATTATTCTACCGTTACTGATTTTGCTAAGTTACGAGGTTGATCAACATTTGCACCTCTTAGAACTGCAACATGATATGAAAATAATTGTAATGGTATTGCATTTACAATAGGAGAAAACTCTTCTAAAGTTTCTGGAACTTCAATTACATGATCTGCAATTTTAGCTATTTGAGAATCTCCGTTAGTTACGATGGCAATTACTTGACCTTTACGAGATTTAATTTCTTGAATATTAGAAACTACTTTTTCATAATGTTCGTTTTTGGTTGCAATTACAATAACAGGCATATTTTCATCTATTAAAGCAATCGGACCATGCTTCATTTCGGCAGCAGGATATCCTTCTGCATGAATGTATGAGATTTCTTTTAATTTTAAAGCACCTTCTAAGGCAGAAGGGAAATTGTATCCTCTTCCTAAGAATAAAGCATTAGGAAAGTCAGCATATTTTTTTGATAATTCTAATACTTTAGCATCTGTTTTTAAAGCTTCTTTTACTTTTTCAGGAATGATTTCTAGTTCTTCACGTAAATTTTTATAACGTTGATTGTCAATTGTTCCTTTATGATTTCCTAGTTTTAAAGCAAGTAAAGATAAAATAGAAACCTGTGCTGTGAAGGCTTTTGTTGAGGCAACTCCGATTTCTGGTCCGGCGTGTGTATAAGCACCAGCATCAGTTAAACGAGCAATAGAAGATCCTACTACGTTACAAATTCCGAAAATAAATGCACCTTTTTCTTTTGACATTTTTAAAGCAGCCAGTGTATCAGCTGTTTCACCTGATTGTGAAATAGCAATCACAATATCATCAGGATAGATAATGGGGTTTCTATATCGAAACTCAGAGGCATATTCAACTTCTACAGGAACGCGAGCAATATTTTCAAAAAGATATTCTCCAATTAATCCAGCATGCCATGAAGTTCCACATGCGATGATCAGGATACGTTTTGCGTTAACCCATTTTT
Organism: Flavobacteriaceae bacterium UJ101; assembly: GCA_001880285.1. NCBI lineage: Bacteria > Pseudomonadati > Bacteroidota > Flavobacteriia > Flavobacteriales > Flavobacteriaceae > Flavobacteriaceae bacterium UJ101. The sequence continues at coordinate 1,821,163 of CP016269.1, forward strand.
CTCGATGATCCCAAATACCAGCCATTTTAATGATCCCTTCTTCGTTTAATAAACGACCACGTAAGGTGTCATGAATAGATTTAGGTTGCTCATGTATCTCTTTAAGCATAAAATGCTCATAACCTCCTTTTTCAATTTGTTCTAAATCGAGTTTTAATTCTTGAATAGCAGGTTCAACGACATCATCATTTTTTATTTTTCTAATTTCCAATTTTTTACCTCTTCGGATGACACCAATTTCACCGTCTTCTAAATAAACCGCATTTTTGGTGTATTCAATAAATGGAGAGGCATCTGAAGCAACAAAAAATTCATCTTCACCAATTCCAATAGCTAAAGGACTTCCTAGTTTTCCTGTAATAATTTCATCAGGATTACTTTTTTCCATTACAGCTATAGCATAAGCTCCGTATACCTCGTTTAAGGCAAAACGAGTGGCTTTTGCAAGAGTTAAATTTTCTTTTTCTTTAATGTACTGAATAAGATTTGCTAATACTTCAGTATCTGTATCAGATTTAAATGTAAATCCGTTAGAAATAAGCATTTGCTTAATCGGTTCATAATTTTCGATAATTCCATTATGAATTAAAACAATTTCACCGTTATTAGAAACGTGAGGATGTGAATTCACATCATTGGGAACACCATGAGTTGCCCAACGGGTGTGCCCTATACCAATTCCAGATTCCAAAGCCGAATTTCCTGCTTTTTCTTCTAGTTTGGCCACTTTACCTTTTGTTTTAACTAATGTAATGTCATCATTTTTTAATACAGCAATTCCTGCTGAATCATAACCCCTATATTCTAATCTTTTTAATCCTTTAATAATAATTGGATACGCTTCGCGATTTCCTAAATAACCAACAATACCACACATAATGTATCAGCTTTTAATTACTTCGATAGGTAAATAATATAATTAATTTCAATTTCTTTTGTTCATTACTAGATGTATTCCCATGTATGACAACTTCTCCTGCTTGATAAGGATTAGTACTTTTAAAAATGTTCGTATTATCTTCAGTAATGAATTCGTTTGTAACATGTTGACCTACTTTGATACCTAATTCTACATTTTCATAAGGAAGTTCTTCCGTTGTATTCCCATTGCCATTTGTATCGTAAGTGTCGGTATAGGTTTTATTTTCAATAATATCTTTGATATGTTGAGTTACTTTGATACGATATTTTTTATTCGTATCATCGTATGTTCCACCGATTCTGTTTTTATAATCATCTAAACCAGTTAAAGAATTTGCATATAAAGAATAATCTGTAATTTCTCTTTTATTAGTATTATCAAATATTTGTAGCCAGTATGGAATACTAGAAGTGGATTTTGATTCGTCAATGTAAAGATCTATATAAGCGTCAGCGATAGAAGCACCTACTTGTCCATTTATAGTAATGGAATCTTTGAAAGCAGTTAAAGCTTCTTGATCAATGTTCAGTAATAACTCAGAACCTCCTTGCCCTTGTAAATATAACAATTCATCATTGCCTTCTGCACTAGTAAATTCTCCAGCAAGTTCTCGTAAATATTTACTTACACGGTGTTCAGTTTGATTACCAATAGAGAATGTTAATGTATTATCAAGAACATAATCTTTGTAATTTGAATCAGAAAGGTTATCAGTTCCATCTCCGTCATCATCATTATCAGTCCCATCTTGTAAGTTATTGTTAGAATCATATACTCCATCAGGTATACCATCATTATCATCGTCAGGATCTGTACTGTCAGGAATTCCATCACCATCAGTATCACGATTATAGGTGTAATCTAATGATATCGTAGGTGCAGTTGAAATAGTTTCAAAAGTAAATCCATTGGTGTTATCAGGTTCTACAACAAATCCAGGGAAACGCTCTTTAAAAATAGTTTGATTTGAGATACTTCCATTTTGAAGATCATCAAATAATGTTGAAAACTCAGAAAGACTTAATTCAATTTCATAATTAACAGTCGAAAGAGCTGATGAAATAGAATATTCAGAAGTATCAGAATTATAAAACGCGTATATAGTGTCGGTTACTACACTTGAAATACTACCTGATCCTAACTTAGTACCTTTTGAAAATTCAGTTTGGGTAGCATTAGTCCCATATGTTTTCCCATCAGAAAAATAATCTGTACTGAATGCATCTAATTTTTGACTTAATTGATAAACAGATAAGTCTAATTGATCAGAACGTTTGTTAAAAATAGAATCTACTGTATATTGTGTCACTAAAGTGTCAACATCAGATCTGTTTTCTCCTTTTATTAAAGTTGTTTTGGAGCTATCGTTTAATAAACTATTGTATTCATCATTAGTTAAAGTTTCAGCATAAGCAGGTATTTTTAATACTACTTTGGTCAAAGTAGCTTGATCTCCAAAAGAAGATCCTAAAGTACCTGAATAGTCTACTGCTGCTGCATATGAGGATACGGTAGTTCCAAATGCCGTAGAAGAAGCATTTCCTATTGGAACTAATAAATTGGTTTCATCTGATCGTATAGAATCAATAATATGTGTTGTGGATGCTATAGGAATTTCAATAACGGCAGTGTTTAAATTTCCATTTCCTAAATCTACTGTAATATTCTCATTTTCTGATTCACACGAAATAACCCCTAGACCTAAAAAACATAGGCCAATATAATTCAAAATCTTTTTCATTTATACTTCTTTTTCTTCCAATATGTGTTTTGAATAAAACGCTAAAAAAGCATCTTTAGTCTCTTCGATAGGTTTAAAATCTAATTTTATAGGATGATTTAAAGATTTTAATTCTTCTGAAAGTTCTTCAGAACCTTCAACGATACCATCGGAGAAATCTACACCAATTTTGTTAAGATTTTGGAATGTAGGTTCATTTAATGTCTTGATAATGTCACTATCAATACCATCAAATTTAATTTTATTAGAAATATCATGATTCAAAGAGCCACTAAACTCTTGATCATATAGTGAGTATACAATTTTTGAATTAGAAAAAATAGGTTCGTTTTTATAGATCGTTTTGGCGTATAAAGGCAATAAAGCACCAAACCATCCTTGAATATGAATAATATCAGGAGACCAATTAAGCTTTTTTACAGTTTCTAAAACACCTCTTGCAAAAAAGATAAGACGTTCATCATTATCTTTAAAGAAAGGATCTTCTTCATTACCGTAAACAGCTTTTCGTTTGAAATATTCTTCATTATCTATAAAGTAAGCCTGTAATTTTGCTCCTGGGACAGAAGCTACTTTTATAATTAAAGGTTGATCAATATCGTTAACAACAATGTTCATCCCTGATAAACGGATAACTTCATGTAGTTGATGACGTCTTTCATTAATAACACCAAATCTTGGCATAAAAACACGTACATCGTGTCCTGATTCTTGCATACGTTTTGCCGCTTCTAAACTAGAAGTGGAAAGGTTGTTCTCTGCAAAATAAGGGGTTAATTCTGAAGTTACGTATAATATTTTTTTCTTATCCATAATGAACTGAAATGATAAATATTTTAAACTAAATATCTTGCAAAGTTAATAAAAAGCATTGAAAATAGGTTGGTTTTATTTGTAAATTAATACCTTTGATTGTTATAAACTTTGTTAAAATGAAGGTTTTTAGGTCAGAAAAAGAATTAAAATCAACTCTTTTATTAACGAAAGAAAGCAAAAAAAGAATTGGATTTGTTCCTACGATGGGAGCTTTACATGAAGGGCATATTTCTTTAATAGAAAAAGCAAAAAAAGAATGTGATGAAGTTATATGTAGTGTTTTTGTAAATCCAACGCAGTTTGATAATAAAGATGATTTAATTAAATATCCAATTACGATAGAGGAAGATCTAAAACTTTTAGAAAAAGCTTCTTGCGATATTGTTTTTGTACCTTCTGTAAAAGAAATGTATCCAAGAGGAGCAGAATCTAAAAAATATGATTTTGGAGGAATAGAAAAAGAAATGGAAGGTGCTTTTCGGATAGGACATTTTGATGGGGTTGGAACAATTGTTCATCGTTTTTTTGATATAATTAAACCAGATAAAGCTTTTTTTGGAGAAAAAGATTTTCAACAACTTCAGATTATAAAAAAACTGGTTGAAATTGAAAAATTACCTATTGAAATTATAGGATGTCCGATTTTTAGAGAGCAAGATGGCTTGGCAATGAGTTCTAGAAATAGAAGATTGACTATTGAAATGCGAAACGAAGCACCTATAATTTATCGAATATTAAAAGAAGTTCAATATAAAATAACAAAAGAATCAATATCCGATATTGAACATTTTGTAAAACAAAGTTTTAATGAAAGTGCATTAGATTTGGAATACTTTTTGATTAGTGATATTCAAACGTTAAAACCAACGCAAGTTATCGATAAAAATAAAAAATATCGTGCATTTGTAGCAGCTTTTGCAAATGATATTCGATTAATTGATAATATTGCATTATAAAATTCTAAAAATGATTGTAGAAGTTTTTAAATCAAAAATACATAGAGTAAAAATTACGGAGGCCGATTTAAATTATATGGGAAGTATTACAATTGATGAAGATCTTTTGGATGCTGCTAATATGATTTCAGGTGAAAAAGTACAGATTGTTAATGTTAATAATGGAGAAAGATTAGAAACATATACAATACCAGGGAAAAGAGGAAGTGGTGTTATTCAAATGAATGGGCCAGCAGCTCGTAAGGTTCAAAAAGGTGATGTTGTGATTATTATTGCTTATGCTCAAATGGATTTTGAAGAAGCTAAAATATTTGAACCTACTGTTATTTTCCCTAATGAAGAGACTAATCAATTGAGGTAATTTGAGTAAAATAGGAAAAATAGCAAAAATTATAATCCCTTCTGTTTTATTAGGGATTTTCTTTATTTGGTTAGGAACTAAAGATTTAACCGAAGTTCAACAAAAAGAAATTATAGATTCTTTTAAAAATGCAGATTATTTCTGGATTTTTATATCTTTATTGATTGCTATGATTAGTCATGTAAGCCGTGCAATTAGATGGCAATATTCATTAGATGCGGTAAATATTAAAACTTCATTTTGGAACCGTTATTTAACGCTTTTAATTAATTATTTTACTAATCTAGCCATTCCAAGAGCAGGAGAAGTAACACGTTGTGCTTTGATGAGTCGATATGAAAAAAAACCATTTGAAAAGATTTTTGGGACTATGATTGTGGAACGATTGGTAGATTTAATTATGTTATTCGTTATAATGTTAGGTTTTATTTTCTTTCAATATGAAGTGGTGTATGATTTTTTGTTACCTAAAATACAATCAAAATTAGCTTTTTTGCAAAATGTTTCTGCTTTATCATTTTTAATTGGATTTATGCTGTTAGGAATGATGATTCTTTTAGGGATAATTCTTTTTGTGAAAAAATCGAATTCTAGAATAGCAAAAAAAATAAGTGAACTTTGGCAAGGTTTGTATGATGGAATGATGACAATTTTTACGATGAAAGATAAGATGATGTATTTTATACATACAATAATTATTTGGGTGTCGTATATTTGTATGTTTGGAATTTGTTTTAAAGCTTTGCCAGAAACAGCAGAGGTGGGTGTTGCTACCATGGTTGCTGGTTTTGTTTTTGGAACCCTAGCGATGATTTTAACTCAAGGAGGTTTGGGAGCTTATCCATTATTTGTTATGCAAGGTTTGGCTATTTATGATATTGCAGAAACAACGGGGTATGCTTTAGGATGGATTATCTGGACTTCTCAAACTGTTATGGTGGTTCTTGCTGGAATTATAGCTGTGATAGTGTTACCTCTGTATAATCGTAAAAGAACTCAAGTGTGAACATGAAGTCTTTTTTATTGAAACCTTTATTAGGTAGTGCAATAAGTTTAATAATATTGTGTTTTGTACACTATCTGTTAATTGAGATAGTTCCTTTAAAAATTAACTTTTCAGTACTTGATTATTATGCTATTTTAACGAGTCTTACTTTAGGTGTTATTGTGTTAAGTTTAATATGGTTTTTTAAAAAGCCCGAACAACTTAATGCAGGTTTTTTGTATGGTAGTGTAATCAAAGTGGTCGTGGTAGCTAGCTATGTTTTTCTTGTACTTGAATTAGAATTGAAAAGCGATAAAATTCATGTTACATTACTCTACGTTTTAAGTCTTTTTATAGAAATATTTTTCATAGGAAAAACATTAAATAACGAGCCAAGAAAAAAATAATCAATTTTATATTGAAATAGCGCTTTGTTATTTGATTATAATATGTAAATTTGCAAATATTTTTAAAAGAGTGTAACAAGTGATGAGTAAATCATATCCATTAAGTACTTTAGTATCATTCGTATTATTGTTTTTAACTAGCTTTGCATGGGCTAGTGATAAAAATGAGACTGTAGTAGAAGAAATTGAAGAAACCGAGCAAACAAGAAAGGAATACATAGATCATCACTTATTAGATTCGCATGATTTTTCATTGTTTTCTTATACAGATGATGCTGGGAAAACACACCATATTGGACTTCCTTTACCTGTAATTATTTGGGATGATGGATTGAAGATCTTCTCTTCTTCTAAATTCCACCATGGTGAAACGGTTGCAGAGGTAGATGGGAATTATTATAAACTGAGCCATTCTAAGATTTATAAGACAGATGCTCAAGGAACCTTACATTATGATGAGCATCATCATCCAACAAACGAAAAGATTTTATTAGATTTTTCTATTACTAAAAATGTTGTTACGATTCTATTTACAGGATTGTTAATGTTTTTATTGTTTAGAAGTTTAGCAAAGTCATATGCTAAAAACGGTGGGGTAGCTAAAGGAATTGGACGCTTTTTTGAACCTATCGTTTTATATATTAGAGATGATATTGCTATTCCAAATATTGGGAAAAAACATTATAAAAGATATATGAGTTATTTGTTAACCATCTTTTTCTTTATATGGTTTTTGAACTTGTTAGGATTAACACCTCTTGGAGTAAATGTAACAGGGAATATTGCGATTACCTTTGCATTAGCTTTATTAACTTATTTAATTACAACATTTACAGCTAAAAAAGATTATTGGAAACATATATTTTGGATGCCAGGGGTACCTGCTCCAATGAAAGTAATATTAGCTCCTATTGAATTATTAGGAACTATTATTAAGCCTTTCTCGTTAATGATTCGTTTGTATGCTAATATTGTAGCGGGACACGTTGTATTAATGAGTATTATAGGATTAATGTTCTTGTTTAAAAACTGGATAGGAAGTTCGTTGTCATTTGGATTGGCTTTTGCACTTTCTATTTTAGAATTATTAGTAGCAGCATTACAAGCCTATATTTTTACAATGCTTTCAGCATTATATTTTGGATCAGCAGTTGAAGAACATGATGATCACCATTAAAAAAGAATGTTTAATTATTAAATAAATATATTATGACAATTCCAAACATTGTAGGAGCAGGTTTAATCGTTATTGGTGCTGGATTAGGTATCGGTAAAATTGGTGGATCAGCAATGGATGCTATCGCACGTCAACCTGAAGCTTCAGGAAAAATTCAAACAGCGATGTTAATTGCAGCAGCGTTAATTGAAGGTATTGGATTCGCGGCATTATTCGCGTCTTAAAAATCAAAGTTAACAGTTGCGACGGTTGGTTGCAACTGTTCTTTTAATTTTAAAAATAGATTGAATATAATAGAATATAGATAAATGGATAAATTAATAGAACAATTTTCATTAGGTTTATTTTTTTGGCAAACAGTTTTGTTTATTGGATTAGTTTTCTTGTTAAAGAAATTTGCTTGGAAACCTATTTTAGATGCAGTAAATGAGCGTGAAGAAGGAATTAAGGATGCATTAGAGGCAGCAGAACGTGCTAGAGAAGAAATGGTAGCACTACAAGCTAATAATGATAAAATTTTAAGAGAAGCACGTGTTGAACGTGAAGGAATCTTAAATGAAGCACGTGAAATGCGTGATAAAATCATTGCAGAAGCAAAAGAAAAAGCACATGAGGCCGGAGCTAAAGAATTAGAAGCGGCTCGTCAAACAATCCATCAAGAAAAAATGGCTGCTCAAACGGAATTGAAAAATGAATTGGCATCATTATCTATTGGAATTGCAGAAAAAGTATTAAAAGGAGAGCTTCAAGACAAATCTAAGCAAGAAAGTTTGGTGGCGTCATTAGTAGAAGATATTAAACTAAATTAAAAATAACTCATGCAACAAGGATCAAGAGCTGCGAAACGTTATGCAAAAGGATTGTTGTTATTTGCTCAAGAAACAAATCAGGAAGATTTGATTTATGAGGAAATGAACAATGTGCATGAGGTAGTAAAGGAAAGTAGAGATTTACGAAACTTTTTAAGTACACCAACTATTGATATCAAAAAGAAAAGTGTAATTGCAAAAGAATCGTTAAAAGGACTTTCTGAATTAACATTAAAATTTGTTGATTTATTAATCTCTCATAAACGAGCTGATTTGTTAGGTGTTGCTGCTAAAGAATATGTTACTTTGTATGATTTTCAAAGACAAATTGAAGCAGTTAATATTACAACAGCAGTTGAAGTAAGTGATGATACTATCCAAAAGATTTTAACTAAAGTACAAAGTTTGATTGGTAATCGTCAACTAAAAGTAAATAAGAAAGTAGATGCTTCTTTAATAGGAGGATTTATTGTTCGAGTAGGTGATAAACAAATTGATAACTCTATTAAATCTAAATTATACAGTTTAACACAAGAGTTCTCAGATAATCATTATATACCAAAATTTTAAAAAAATATTGAATAGATATATTGAAGTTTAAATGTATTAACTACTAAATATCTAAAATACTAAAATAAAATGGCACAAATAAAACCAGCTGAAGTATCAGCAATCTTAAAACAACAACTTTCAGGTTTTCAAACTGAAGGAGAATTAAACGAAGTAGGTACTGTTCTTCAAGTAGGAGATGGTATTGCACGTATTTTCGGTCTAGAAAATGCTCAATATGGAGAATTAGTTGAGTTTGAAAGTGGTTTAGAAGGAATGGTTCTTAACCTAGAAGAAGACAACGTTGGAGTTGTATTGTTAGGGGCATCAGATGAAGTAAAAGAAGGCTCAACAGTTAAACGTACCAACCGAATTGCTTCTATTAACGTAGGAGAAGGAATGTTAGGACGTGTAGTAAATACTTTAGGTCTTCCAATTGATGGTAAAGGTCCTATCGAAGGAGAAACATTCCAAATGCCATTAGAACGTAAAGCTCCAGGAGTTATTTTCCGTCAACCTGTAAACGAACCTTTACAAACAGGTGTAAAAGCAATTGACGCGATGATCCCAGTTGGAAGAGGACAACGTGAGTTAGTTATTGGTGATCGTCAAACAGGTAAGACAACGGTTTGTATCGATACCATTTTAAATCAAAAAGAATTTTATGACGCAGGTGAGCCTGTATATTGTATTTATGTAGCAATTGGACAAAAAGGTTCAACAGTTGCAGGAATTGTAAAAACATTAGAAGAGCACGGTGCATTAGCGTATACAACAGTTGTAGCAGCAAATGCTGCTGATCCTGCTCCAATGCAAGTATATGCTCCAATGGCAGGTGCCGCAATTGGAGAATATTTCCGTGATACAGGTCGTCCAGCTTTAATTATCTATGATGATTTATCAAAACAAGCTGTAGCCTACCGTGAGGTATCATTATTATTAAGAAGACCTCCAGGACGTGAAGCTTATCCAGGAGATGTATTCTACTTACACTCTAGATTATTAGAACGTGCTGCAAAAGTAATTGCAGATGATGATATTGCTAAAAACATGAACGATTTGCCAGAATCGTTAAAAGATAAAGTAAAAGGAGGAGGATCGTTAACTGCTTTACCAATTATTGAAACACAAGCGGGAGATGTATCAGCTTATATTCCAACTAACGTGATATCCATTACAGATGGACAGATCTTCTTAGAGTCTGATTTATTTAATTCAGGAGTTCGTCCTGCTATTAACGTAGGTATTTCGGTATCTCGTGTAGGAGGTTCTGCTCAGATTAAGTCAATGAAGAAGGTATCAGGTACATTGAAGTTAGACCAAGCACAGTTTCGTGAATTAGAGGCCTTTGCTAAATTTGGTTCTGATTTAGACGCTGCTACAATGTCTGTAATTAATAAAGGACAACGTAACGTAGAGATTTTAAAACAAGGTGTTTCTTCTCCATTACCAGTAGAAGAACAAACGGCTATTATTTATTTAGGATCTAAAGGGAAATTAGGTAATGTACCAGTAGAAAAAGTACGTGAATTTGAAACTTCTTTCTTATCATTGATGAGAAATAAGCATCGTAATATTTTAGATTTACTTAAAGCAGGTAAATTGACAGACGAAGTAACTTCAACTCTTGAGAAAGTAGGAGAAGAAGTAGCACAAACTTTTGCATAAATGGATTTTTAGTAGTTGGTAGGTTAGTTAAGCTAGCCTTACCAAAATACTAATCTACTAAAATACACGAATATAATGAGTGGATTAAAAGAAATAAAAAATAGAATTACATCAGTTGGGTCAACAATTCAGATTACCAGTGCCATGAAAATGGTATCAGCTGCTAAGTTGAAAAAAGCCCAAGATGCCATTACTGAAATGCGCCCTTATGCAAATAAGATGCAAGAAATTCTTCAAAATGTATGTGCCACATTAGAAGGAGACGTTGGGGGTGCGTTTATTGAAGAAAGAGAAGTGAAAAAAGTATTATTGGTTGTGATTTCATCAAACCGTGGACTTTGTGGAGCTTTTAATTCTGCTGTAGTTAAAGAAGCATCAAAAGTGATCGATTCTAAATATAATAATGCAGATGTAGAGCTTTATACGATTGGTAAAAAAGCAAATGATCTATTATCAAAGCAGTATAATGTTGTAAAAAATTATAGTGATTTGTTTGATGATTTGACTTTCAAAAATACCTCAAATATTGTTCAAGAAATCATGGATTTATTTGTTGCTGGAGATTATGATAAAGTAGAAATTGTATACAATCGCTTTAAGAATGCTGCAACAACTATTCTAACAACAGAACAAATGTTGCCAGTTGTTTTACCTGAAGGAGAAGGAGATCAAAATTCAGATTATATTTTTGAACCAGGAAAAGTAGAAATTGTAACTAACTTAATTCCTAAAACACTCAAAACACAATTATTTAAAGCTGTTTTAGATTCTGTAGCAGCAGAACATGGTTCTCGTATGACTGCGATGCATAAGGCAACGGATAATGCAACGGATCTTAAGAATGAATTATTATTAACCTATAATAAAGCACGTCAAGCATCCATTACCAATGAAATTTTAGAAATTGTTGGAGGTGCGGAAGCATTGAATAATTAGACGAAACAAAGTGGAGTCAAATTTTTAAAATAAGCTGAAGCATTAAATAATTAGACGAAACAAAGTGGAGTCAAATTTTTAAAATAAGCTGAAGCATTAAATAATTAGACGAAACAAAGTGGAGTCAAATTTTCAAAATAAGCAGAGACATTGAACAATTAGACGAAACAGATTTTAGAAATATAAAATGCTCTAAATTTATTTAGAGCATTTTTCTTTTTAATACCAAAGAATACTATTCTTGAAAAACAATGGAAACTTCGTGTGTTTTAGGATGTGCTTGACAAGTTAATGTCATTCCTGATTTCACTTCGTCATCTGATAAAGCCATATTATGATTCATAAAGGTTTCCCCTTGTGTAGTTTTGGCAACACATTTCCCACAAACACCTCCTTCACACCCATAATTAGGTTTATGTCCTGCATCTAAAATAGCACGCAAAATCGTGTCATTTTCTGGTACATGTATTTGATGTTTTTCTCCCTCTAATTCAAATGTTAATAAAGATTCTACCCCCTTTTTTTGTGTATCCTTTGTATTTGAACCAAAACTTTCAAAAAAGATTCTAGTTTCAGGGACATCAAGGGTTTTTAAAGTGTTTTTAGTATGTTCAATCATAGAGCCAGGCCCACAGATGTAATATTCAGCATTTTGGGCATAAGGAGGATTTTCATTAATAAATGCTTTAATAGAAGTTTCATCAATCCGTCCTGTTTTGTAGGGTTTTTCTTTTTCCCATAAGTCTGACCATTTAGATTTTGGACGACTTAAAATATGTTGTAGGAATAATCGATTTTCATAATGATTTTGAAATTTATCAAGTTCTTTCTTGAACATAATGGTATTTTCATTCGAATTTCCGTATAATACATAGAGATAACTTTCAGGTTCTTGATTTAATACCGATTTTATAATAGAAAGAATAGGGGTGATACCACTTCCAGCTGCAAATAAATAATAACTTTTATAGTTTTTTGGATCAATTGAAGCAGAAAAATGTCCTTCAGGAGGTAATACTTCTATAAAATCCCCTATTTTTAAATAATCATTAATATGATTAGAAACCAGACCTTTTTCTACTCGTTTTATGGCAATTTGAAGTGGTTCTTCTTCAAAAGGGTTACTACAGATAGAATAAGAACGACGTACTTCCTTACCATTTAAATTAAAAATAAGGGTTATATATTGGCCAGGTTTGTAGGAGAAGGTTTCATATAATCCTGGAGGAATGTCAAATGATAGGGAAACAGCATTATCTGTTTCTTTTTGAATATTTATTATCTGAATGAAATAGGTTTTCATGAGTGATTTTTTAATTTGAAATACGTATTATTTTTTTAGCAAAAATTTGTACCGGATAAGATTCTGCATAAGCTCCTTCGACCATTACTTGTTCTCCTTCTTTTAAATCAATATAATCTTTACCTAGATTTGGAATACTAACAATCATGGTATATTTACCTCCTTTATTATCTTTTAAGAAAGTAGTGTAACCGTCTTTTTCAGGTTGAATTTTGGTTACGGTTAAAACTAAACTATTTGAAACCTCAGAGATGGTTTGATTTTTTGAGGTGGTACAATTTAAAAAAGCAATTATTACAAAAGATACTATAATTCTGATCATATTATTATTTTTTAGGTTCTAATAAATCCCACAAATTACCATATAAATCTTCAAAAACGGCTACAGTTCCATAAGATTCTTTTTTGGGTGGACGAATAAAATGAACTCCATTTTCTTTAAAACGATTGTAATCATACCAAAAATCATCTGTGTAAAGAAATAAGAATACACGACCTCCAGTTTGATTTCCAACAGCTTTCGATTCAAGGTCATTTTTAGCTTTCCCTAATACTAATCCATTTTCTTTAGATTGATTAGGTGAGATAATTACCCACCGCTTATGTTCTTTAGGAATTTGTACATCTTCAATCAAATGAAAACCCAATTTTTGAGTGTAAAAGGCAATCGTTTCATCATAATCATGAACGATTAAGGTAGTTAACGCAATTCGGTTATTCATTTGATTGTTCTTTTTCGATCCATTCTTTAATGATTTCTTGAAATTTGAATATGGCATATTCACCATGCTTTGCTTGGGCTCCTACACTAAACATAGGAGAAGACAATGACTTTTGTTGTTGTTCGCAAGCATAAATATCTTCTTCCATAAAATCCCCACTAGCCATAGGATCTGTGTTAGGATCTCCCTCATATTTTCCCTTCGTTCCATGATGACTCCAAAAATTACTCATTCCTGATTTTAAATATTGTTGAGTTTGTTTCCATTCACTCACATTCATCACTTTAGAACGAATGATAACTAGAGTACGATCAGGAGCCATAGGTATTACTTGAAAAGTACTCCAAGAACCTTCACTTTCAGCTAAACCTAAATTTGGAAATAACCATGGAACGTAAGCTCCAATTTGATCTTCAGGGACAGAATCAATTAATACATAAGGTGATAATTTTTTAACATTCTCTCTATACTCAGGAATTAAAGGTTCGTAAAACCAATAATGAGGACCAATCCAACCAAATTCAGCTTTTTCATGATCGTACATATTCAAAGTTCCTTCATGAAGATGAGCTAAATGATAGTGATCAATATAGTTTTCTACTACAATTTTCCAATTAGCTTTGATTTCTTTCATGTAAAAAGGTTCTTCTTCCTTTTCTGAATATTCAATGAGTTCTTCTACTTTATGAGGACCTAGATAGGGTTCAACTTCTCCAAAATAAGAGCGAATACTCGGAGCATTTTTTTCTGGATGAACAAATAACATACCTTTAAAAATATCAACAGAAGCTTCATGTAGGTTTAAATTACACTCATGTAATTTTTTGCCTTTTAAAGAAGGGAATTCCTCATTTTGCTTAGGTACAGAGGTTAAATTTCCTTCTAAATCGTAAGTCCAATCGTGGTAAGGGCAAGTAATAGCTTTTTGATCTTTTCCTACTGCACGAAGTAATTGAGTTCCTCGATGTCGACAAATATTGTGAAAAGCTCTTAAACGATGGTCCCGTCCTTTAATAATAAAAATATTGTTAAGACCCGCCTGAATACTAATATAATCTCCAGGGTTTTGAATATCTTCAATAAAACCAGCAAATTGCCATGTTTTACTAAAGATATGCTTCATTTCTAAGTCTAACCACTTTTGTGAAGTATAAGCTTCTACAGGTAAAGCGTGCATCATGGTTTTTTTCATAATGAAAGGTATTTTGATTTGAGATCAAAGATTATTAAAAGATAAGCATTATTTTTTGATTTATATCAAAAAGGAAGTTTGAAGAAATTGTATGGTTAGTTAAATATGGTTGTAAAAAGAGTAGAAATTGAATAGAAGCACATACTAATCCAAGTAATCATAATAAACCAATATAAAATAGGATTTTCTTTTTTATGAATAGGTTCCATAAAATAGGTAGAGCCTGTTATAAGGTCAGGAATAACCCAAATTAAAAATAGAATTCCCCAAGCCCATTCCCATTGCATGAAAATGATAAGATACATTAGAATTAAAGCAACGATTGTTCTCCATTTTTTTATACTAGAAGCCATAAACATATTTTATATTGTATAACATTGCTAAATTAGGGTTAAATAAAAGAATATCTTTTGATATAAATCAAAAAATAGTAATAAGGATCCGTTTATCTTTGCTCTGTTCAGAAAAAAATAAAAAATGAGAAAAATTTCCATCATTATTTTAATAGGCTTAATAAGTAGTAATTTTTATAAAAACTATTCTTATGAAAAAGTTAACCCTATTGATATTAATAAAGAAGGATTAGGTTTATTAGAAAAACTTCAAGGACATTGGGTTGGGACTAATGAAGTATTAGGAATGAAGTTTCCATGGTTTTCTTTTGATTATCGAGCTATTTCTCCTTCACATATTCACGGTATTTTTGAAGGAGGAACTTCAGGAAACTTATTAACTTCTTTTTTTGTAACTAATTTTAAAGGGAAGAGAACAATCATGGCTCGAAATGGAGGTGTTTTAAATGGTATTTATCGTTCCTCCTATTTTGTCCTAGATCGAGTAGAGCATTCTAAAGATGAAGATTATTATCGATTGGTAGATGCTATTGGAGGGGAGAAATTGATGTATATGGAGCTTATGTTTAAAAAAGAAGAACTTGTTTGGAATGTATACACAAGTCAATTAGGAGCTGATTCAAAACCTAGTAAACACATGGAGTTTAAAGCCAAAAGGAATTCTGTTTTATTAGCTCAGAAGGCAGCTGAACAAGTTGGCTTTCCTCAAAACAAAATTGCTTTTGATTTATCGAAAGGTTTTAATACAACTCAATTATATGGAAATTTAGAAAGAAAAACAGCTACTTTTTTAAGTAAATCATCCCATCTTGATGTGTATGATTTAGCAAAGAAAGCTCAAGATGTAATCACCATAGCTGATTATCCTTTTTTAAGTACATTACATATGAAGTTAATTAAAAACCCAGCTCATAAAAAAGTAAAAACGTTTATTTACCTCTCTAGTGAACCACTGGCTGATAAAGTAGGTTTTAAAAGTATGGAAGCTTTTAATTCTGTTTTATTATTTCCTGAATTGAATCCTACTGTATCAGAATTTCGTTTTACGTATTTACATCCGGGTGATTATTTTATAACGATCATTTCTGATACAGATGAAAATGGAGAAGTTTCTATGAATGATATAGTGTTACCAAGTCAGTTAATTACCATTCTTCCAGAAGAAAATAAGGAGATGGTGATTGCTGTAGAAAAAGGAGTTGTACAAAAAGAGCATATCAATGATTTTATAAAGCCAATCAGTTTCGAAGAAGATGTAGAAGTTATTATTCAAAATATGTGTTTGTTTTGTCATAGTGGAGATTTACCAAGCGGAGGTTTAGATTTAAGTACAAAAGAAAATATAAAGAAAGCAATAGAAGAAAATGGATTACTCTATAGAATTAATAATATGGATAACCCAATGCCTCCTGAAGGATTATTAGATGGGGAATACCGAACTACAATAGAAAATTGGCAAAAAACAGGGTTTAATGATTAGCATTACTTTTTACCTCTTATTCGACTCAATGTTTCTTGGCTGACTCCTAACATTGAAGCAATGTGACCTAAATTTGCTCTCTGTGTAATATCAGGATAATAGTGTAATAATAAATCATATTTTTCTTTAGCAGATAAAAAATAATATCCTTTATAAAAATGATCGAGCATTGCCAAGTCTTGTTGACTAATCATGCGCATTGAGCGCTCTAGTATGGGATGTTTTTTGTATAAAACTTCCCATTTTTCATAACTAATTGAAACGAGTATAGAATCTTCGGTTGTTTCATATAGCTCTTCTGTAGATTGATTGAATATGTAACTATGCCAAGCTGTAAAAAAATGATGATGTGTGTAAATCCAATGAGTGATTTCTTTATCTTTATAATAGAAATAAGAACGGACAGTTCCTTTAACTAAAAAATATAACTGTTTACAAAAAATACCTTTTGGAATAATAGTAGTATTCTTTTTGTAGTGATCAATTTTAGAAGCTTTCTTTAAATCTTCAATAATTTCATCAGTTAAATGACAGTATGTTTTGATATAATGTATAAATTCTTCCATATTCTAAAATAATGATAAAAATTGAGTTTTAAGAATGTTGTGCAAAACAGGATTTCTATTTTTCTTATTCCAAATTATCGATAATACAGCTTGTTGTCTAATATTAGGAATCTCAAGAAATTTTACCTTCAAATTAAACCCTTTTTGTAAAGAGGTTGGAACAACGGCAATTCCCAAGCCATTTTCAACTAAAGTAAAGATGGTTTGTGCATGTACAGATCGATGACTGATATTGGGTTCAAATCCCTGGTCCTCAAAAATACTCATGATTTTTTGATAGTATAAAGGACTATAGTCTTTTGAAAAAAGAATAAAATTTTCTTCTTCCAATTGTTTCATACTTTTAAAATTGTCATGAGTTAAAAAATGCTTCTGGGGAAGAACAACAGAAAAAGTGTCATTGAAAACGGTTTTGATTTGAATATCATTTGGAACTTGATCTAAGCGTACAAACCCTAAGTCTAAGGCATTGCTTTGGATAGCTTCTACTTGTTTTAAATTAGAAATTTCTTCAAAGTTCATGTGAGTATTAGGAAAATGAGTGTTCATGGTTACCAATAATTTTGGTATGATGGTTTGCATAGCAGAGCCCACAAAACCAATAGTAAGTTCCCCTTCTTCTCCTTTGTCTAATTTTTTTATGTGTTGTTGAGTTTGTTTTAAATGATTAAAAATAAAATCAGTCTCTTTTTTTAAATAATGCCCCGCAGGAGTTAATTGTACTTTACGCTTATTTCGGGAAAATAATTCAACTTCTAATAAGTTTTCCATTTGTTTGATTTGACGACTTAAACCAGGTTGTGAGATGAATAGTTTTTCTGCAGCCCTTCTAAAATGTAATTCTTCAGCAACTGCTTTGAAATAATGAAGGTGTCGTAATTCTAATTGATAACTCATAGTTATTAAATGTTGATAAAAATAGTATTTATAATTATCAATAATAAAACTTAAATTTGAGATAAGCAAATGTGAATTGAGAATAAAGATAGAAAGAGAAAAGAATATAGATTCCGAAATAAATTCGGGATGACATTTATCATTCAAAACTAATAACCAATATACCAAATACTAACATACTAAAATACCAACAAGTACATGAAAAATATATTTCAATATGGGCATGATTTTTTAACGTCAGGTATAGCGTTAAAAATAGCAAAAGGGGAAGTAAAAGGAATTTTAACAGATTCTACAAAAGATAAAGTACAAAATTGTCGTGAAATTGTAGAGGATATTGCACATTCAGATAAAGTAGTGTATGGAATTAATACAGGATTTGGAATTTTAGCTAATAAACATATTTCTCCAGAAGATGGGAAAACATTGCAATATAAAATTTTACAAAGTCATAGTTCAGGTTTGGGAAAACCTATAGCAGAAGATATCGCGAAACTAATGCTAGTAACTAAAGTTCACGCTTTAGCGAAAGGCTTTTCAGGATGTCAATTGCAAACTTTAGAACGGTTAATTTGGCATATTGAAAATGATGTAATTCCTGTTATTCCAGAAAAAGGTTCTGTGGGTGCTTCAGGAGATTTAGCACCGCTTTCACATATGAGTTTGCCTTTAATTGGATTAGGTGAAGTGTTTTTTCAAGGAAATATTGTACCTACAGAAGAAGTATTAAAGCAATTTGATTTAAATCCCATTCCGTTAAGTTATAAAGAAGGTCTTTCATTGATTAATGGGACGCAATTTATGCTAGCACATGCTATTAAAGCAGTGGAGCGTTTACAAAATGCATTGGATACAGCAGATATCATTGGAGCTATGAGTATTGAAGCCTTGATGGGATCGCAATCTCCATTTCAGCCTCATTTTCATGAATTAAGGCCGTATAAAGGGAATAAATTAGTAGCGCAACGTATTCGAAAAATTTTAGAGAACTCTGAAATAGGAAATTCTCATGTAGATTGTGATCGTGTTCAGGATCCTTACTCTATGCGATGTATTCCACAGGTTCATGGAGCTACTCGAAATGCATGGCTGCATTTAAAAGAAACGGTTGAAATTGAATTAAATGCCGTTACCGATAATCCTATCATTTTTTCAGAAACCGATACCATTAGTGGAGGTCATTTTCATGGACAACCTATTGCTCTTCCAATGGATTATGCTTGTTTCGCAGCAGCTGAATTAGGGAATATTTCAGATAGAAGAACGTATTTATTAATAGAAGGAAAGTGGGACTTACCTGTTCTTTTAATGGACAATATAGGTTTGAATAGTGGATTTATGATTCCACAATATGCAACAGCCGCTTTGGTTACCGAAAATAAAACATTGTGTTTCCCAAGTAGTGCTGATAGTATTCCCACTTCATTAGGGCAAGAAGATCATGTGAGTATGGGAAGTATTAGTGGACGTAAATTAAATACTGTGATATCCAATTTAGAACAGATTTTAGCCATAGAACTATTAAATGCTGCCCAAGCATTAGATTTCCGAAGACCTTTAAAATCATCTGCAATTGTTGAAGAAATGCATGCATTAGTTCGTTCAAAAGTTGATTTTGCTACAGAAGATCGTGTATTTGCTACAGATATTGCTAAAGTACATGAATTGATTCATAGCAATGAATTTATCAATCATTTTAATCAGAAAACAATAGAATTAGGTTTAAATGTAAATGAAACTTTTGAAGAATTTTCAATTTAGAATATCAAATTAATAACATACTAATATTCCAATATACTAAATACAAAGCAAATGACATTCAAAGAACAAATCCTACAAGGAATACCATATCAATTACCTTCTAAAAAAGAATATCCTAAAGGAGGAAATCCAGCTCCGAAGCGGAAAGATATATTAACTGTTGAGGAAAAGAAATTAGCTATTCGAAATGCATTACGTTATTTTCCAGAAGAATGGCATTCAGAGTTGGCAGTAGAATTTGCAGAAGAATTAAAACAATTTGGACGTATTTATATGTATCGTTTTCAACCTGATTATGAAATGTATGCACGCCCAATTGAAGAATATCCAGCGAAGAGTAAACAAGCTGCAGGAATTATGCTTATGATTCAGAATAATTTAGATCCTGCTGTAGCACAACATCCAAATGAATTGATTACCTATGGTGGAAATGGTGCTGTTTTTCAAAATTGGGCACAATATTTATTGACGATGCATTATCTAGCTACTATGACGGATGAACAGACTTTGCATATGTATTCTGGACATCCTATGGGGTTGTTCCCTTCCCATAAAGAGGCTCCTCGTGTAATTGTAACCAATGGGATGATGATTCCGAATTATTCAAAACCAGATGATTGGGAAAGATTTAATGCTTTAGGAGTTACACAATATGGGCAAATGACCGCAGGATCGTATATGTATATTGGACCACAAGGAATTGTACATGGAACCACCATTACTGTAATGAATGGATTTCGAAAAAAGTTGGAAGAAGGAGAAACTTCAAAAGGAAAAATTTTCTTGACTGCAGGCTTAGGTGGGATGAGTGGTGCTCAACCTAAAGCAGGAAATATTGCGGGCTGTATTACCGTATGTGCCGAAGTAAATCCAAATGCAGCAAAGAAACGTTACGAACAAGGTTGGGTGGATGTTTTGGTTGATACTATAGAAGATTTAGTAAACCGAGTAAAAGAAGCACAAAGAAAAGAAGAAATCGTTTCAATTGCCTACATTGGAAATGTAGTAGAGGTATGGGAACAATTTGATGAAGAAGATATATTTATACATTTAGGATCTGATCAAACGTCTTTACATAATCCGTGGGCAGGAGGTTATTATCCTGTAGGATTATCATATGAAGAGTCCAATATCATGATGGCAGAAAATCCTACTTTTTTTAAAGAAAAAGTACAAGAAAGTTTAAGAAGACATGCTGCTTCAGTGAATAAACATACAGCAAAAGGAACCTATTTTTTTGATTATGGAAATGCTTTTTTATTAGAAGCTTCACGAGCAGGAGCTGATGTAATGGCTGAAAATGGTATTGATTTTAAATATCCATCGTATGTACAAGATATTTTAGGACCAATGTGCTTTGATTATGGATTTGGACCTTTCCGTTGGGTATGTACTTCGGGAAAACCAGAAGATTTGAAGAAAACGGATCAAATTGCTTTAAAAGTAATGCGTGAGATAATGAGGACAGCTCCTGAAGAAATCAAACAACAAATGAACGATAACATTCGTTGGATTGAAGAAGCAGAGCAAAATAAATTAGTCGTTGGATCACAGGCTCGTATTTTATATGCTGATGCGGAAGGACGTGCTAAAATTGCAGAAGCTTTTAATCAAGCTATTCAATCAGGTGAAATTACAGCTCCGGTTGTGTTAGGTCGTGATCATCATGATGTCAGTGGAACAGATTCTCCCTATCGTGAAACCAGTAATATTTATGATGGTAGTAAGTTTACTGCTGATATGGCTATTCATAATGTAATTGGAGATAGTTTTCGTGGTGCAACCTGGGTTTCTATTCACAATGGTGGAGGTGTAGGCTGGGGAGAAGTTATCAACGGAGGTTTTGGGATGTTATTAGATGGAACTGCAGAAGCTTCCAAACGTTTAAAAAATATGTTATTTTATGATGTAAATAATGGAATCTCAAGAAGAAGCTGGGCGCGAAATAAGGAAGCATTATTTGCTATTAAACGTGAAATGGAACGTACACCCGAATTGAAAGTGACCTTACCCAATATGGTAGAAGATGATGTATTAGAAACATTATTTTAAGAAAATATGAAATATTAGTATTATTTTGCCATTCCGTTCCAAGAAAGGGATGGCAAAATAAATGATAAAATGGAAGAACTAAATCAATTTAAAATACAATCTAAATTCAAAGTACGTTGGGGAGATCATGATGCTTATAATCATGTAAATAATGTAGTGTATTTAAAATGGTCAGAAACAGCCCGTATTGATTTTATGGAAGCAGTTGGGTTTGATTTTATGAATATCTCAAAATCTGAATTCTATCCAATATTAGCCGCTCAAGAAATCAAATATTTCAGTCCTGTTATTTACCCAGATACGATTACTATTGGATGTAAAATAGGAGAGGATGTAGGGGAAGATTATTTTTATAACGAATGTCACTTCTTCTCAGAAAAACAGCAACGAAAAGTAGCCATATCAAAACATAAAATTAAATTGTTGGATGTTAGAACTCATCAAAAGATGAAATTATCGGAAAGTTTTTTAAAGATTATAGAAAAATATATTTAGTAAACTTTTCTACTGCTCACATTTTAATAATTTATCTGTGAAATAGTTTAACATATTTTCAACCTCTTTTTCATCTTTTTTGATAGATATATCAGTGAGTTTAGGAATATGCTTGGCAAAATATATTTGATTATTTGACATTTCAAATAAATTAGTTGCTAAAGCAAAAGGGTATTTAAAATTAGGATTAATTTCAGCTATAACTTTAGATACAGAGTGAACCAGATTTTTATAACTACTAAAAAAGCCTTTTAAATTTTCTTTGTCAACATCTTTGGTGTGATATGCTTTTCCTCCTTCTGAGATCACAATATTATGAAGTTTATCCTCATTTACATAGTCAACAGAAGGATTTTCTTTTGAGGCGAATATAAAGGAGTGGATAATAATTCGTAATTTTTTATTCGGACTTTTTATATTAAGGGTGTTAATGCTGATTAAATAGTTCACCCATTCCCAATACCAGTTTACTAGAAAAAGTAATAAAAGATGTTTATTTTCAAAATAACGATAAATAGAAGCTTCAGTTGAATTAATTCTGATAGCTAGTTTCTTAAAAGTAAATTGCTCAAAACCAAACTCATCAATTAACAAGATACTATGTTGAATTATTTTCCTACCTAATTTTGAATCTTGTGGCTCTTTCAAATATAAGCCTTCATTTAGAGCTATTTTAATATTGATATTCATTCAATAGTGTTCTTTAAAAGAAAAAATTGGAAAAAGAATTTTTTGAAACTTAATACTAATGCAAATATAAAAAAGTTTTATATAATTTTATGATAGTATTACTATCAATTTAAAAAGTATTATTATATTTGTGGCTGTAGAATTTTAACAAAGGGAAATATGAAAAATAATCTTTTTTCAAATTTAAAAAACGATATACCAGCTAGTGTAGTTGTTTTTTTTGTGGCTTTACCGTTATGTTTAGGTATTGCCTTAGCTAGTGGAGCTCCTCTTTTTTCAGGATTAATTGCTGGAATCATAGGAGGGATTATTGTAGGAGCACTTAGTGGTTCTAATATTGGAGTAAGTGGTCCAGCAGCTGGATTAGCAGCGATTGTACTAACTGCAATTGGAACATTAGGAGGATATGAGAATTTTTTAGTAGCAGTAGTTTTAGGAGGTATAATTCAAGTTGTTTTTGGGATGCTAAAAGCAGGAATTATTGGATATTATTTTCCATCATCTGTTATTAAAGGAATGCTTACTGGAATAGGAATTATCATTATAATGAAACAAATTCCTCATTTTTTTGGATATGATGCTGACCCTGAAGGAGACTTTTCTTTTTTACAGTTAGATGGTAATAATACGATATCAAGTATTTTTAGCACCTTGGATTATATACAACTAGGTTCTGCTGTGATTGGTATTATAGGATTACTTATTTTATTACTATGGGATAAGGTATTAGTTAAAAAGTCTAAAATATTCCAAATTATTCAAGGACCATTAGTTGCGGTTGTTGTAGGGATTATATTTTATGCAGTGACAAAGTCAAATCCAAATTTAGCTATTGCGGACACACATTTAGTTAGTGTGCCAATTCCAGAAGATGTTTCTTCATTCTTTGGACAATTTAGTTTTCCAAATTTTAGTGCTATCACAAATTCTGAAGTTTGGATTGTAGCCTTTACTATTGCGCTTGTAGCAAGTTTGGAAACATTATTGTGTGTTGAAGCAACAGACAAATTAGATCCGCACAAGAATGTAACACCAACCAATAGAGAATTATTAGCTCAAGGAACAGGAAATATTATTTCAGGAATGATAGGAGGTTTACCAATTACACAAGTTATTGTACGAAGTTCAGCTAATATTCAGTCGGGTGGTAGAACAAAAATGTCAGCTATTATCCATGGATTTTTATTATTAATCTCTGTGATAACAATTCCTAGATTATTAAATATGATACCTCTTTCTGTATTAGCAGCGATATTATTAATTGTTGGTTATAAATTAGCAAAACCTTCTTTATTCAAAAAAATGTATGAGTTAGGTTGGAAACAATTTATTCCTTTTACAGTAACAGTTTTAGGTATTGTTTTTATTGATTTACTGTATGGTATTTTATTAGGTTTAACCGTAGGAATTATTGTGATTTTAATTAAGAGTTTCCAAAATTCTCATTTTTTACATAAAGAAGAGGATAATAATAAATTGAAAATGACTCTAGCAGAAGAAGTAACTTTTTTCAATAAGGGAGCAATTTTAAAAGAATTGGATGCATTACCTGAAAATTCTTACTTAGAGTTAGATGTAAGAAATACACGCTATTTAGATCATGATATTATAGAAATATTAGAGGATTTTGCTTTTAAAGCACAAGAACGAAATATCACAATAAAACTCGTTTCTGAAAGAGGTGTTGTAGAAAATCCACCGAGTTATATAGAGTTTTTTAAATTACGTCCTAAAAAAGCTTGGTAGAATCCATTTAATCTAAGTTTTTAAATAACTAAAATGAAATTCAGCAATAGGTTCAAAGAACAAATATTGCTGAATTTTTTTATATAATATTTTATGAAAAAATTGTAGATTTACTTATTAGAAGAAAATGCATTTTAATTCATAAATCTTCTTCATAAAAATATATTAAAATGAATAGAACCCTTATAAAGAATATACATTTAGTTAATGTTCGAGAAGAAAATAAACTTTTGCGTGGGCAAGAGTTAGCCCAGTTACCTATTATTGAAAATGGTTTTATTTTAATTGAAGAAGGCAAAATCAAAAATTATGGATTAATGGAGAATGTTCCGTCTATAACGGAAGAGGAAATAATAGATGGGGAAGGACGTTATCTAATACCTTCATGGTGTGATAGTCATACTCATTTAGTATTTGCTAAAAGTCGCGAAGAAGAATTTATTGATAAAATAAAAGGTCTTTCCTATGCTGAAATAGCAGCAAAAGGAGGAGGAATATTAAATTCAGCAAGAAAATTACAAGAAACTTCTGAAAATGATTTATTTAAGTCGGCAAAAAAACGATTAGAGGAAATTATTCAGATGGGTACAGGAGCCATTGAAATAAAAAGTGGTTATGGTTTAACAGTTGAAGCAGAGTTGAAAATGCTACGTGTTATTCAGCGTCTAAAAGAAAGTTCCCCTATTCCAATTAAAGCAACGTTCTTAGGAGCTCATGCTTTTCCTACTGCTTATAAAGAGAATAAAGAGGGGTATATTCAATTGATTTTGAATGAGATGCTTCCTGAAATAGAAAAACAAGGTTTGGCAGATTATATCGATGTGTTTTGCGAAACAGGTTTCTTTTCGGTAAAAGATACTGAACGTATTTGTAAAGCAGGAATCGAACGAGGTTTAAAACCTAAAATCCATGCCAATCAATTAAATGCTTCAGGAGGTACAGAAATAGGGGTTAAATTAGGAGCTGTTTCAGTCGATCATCTGGAAACTATGAGTGAAAGCGCTATTGAAGCCTTGTCCAATTCAAATACAATTGGAACAATGTTACCCTCAGCAGCTTTTTATTTGAGAATGGATTACCCTCCAGTTCGAGAAATGATTGATCGTAATTGTGCATTGGCTTTAGCAACAGATTATAATCCTGGATCTTCTCCTAGTGGTAATATGAACTTATTATTTTCACTAGCTTGTATTCAAATGAAAATGTTACCAGCTGAGGTTATTAACTGTATGACATTAAATGGTGCCTATGCTATGGAGTTAGAACAAGAAGTAGGAAGTATTACAAAAGGGAAACGAGCTAATTTTATTTTAACAAAGAAAGTTCCTTCATTAAATTATTTACCGTATGCTTTCGGAGGTAATCATATAGAGCAGGTTATGGTCAATGGTAGCTTTTTGTAATAGCTTTGCAATACTTTTGTGATCTTTTATAGTGAATTTTGCACTAGATGAGGCTAAAAAAATAAATTTTAGATAACTCTGAATGCTGTAATTTCTTTTAAAATAAGTCTATAGTAAGAAGCTATAGTTATTTTATAATGTCTATTTTGAAAGCTTAATAAAAAACAAATAAAAATGAAGGAGAAAGTTTTATTAATAATAAGTTGGGTCATTGCAATTATTTATTTGCAAACCTTATATTTTAAATTTTCTGGACATCCAGATTCCATACATATATTTTCAACATTAGGTTTAGAACCATACGGACGAATTATAATTGGTTTTTTTGAACTAATAGCAGCGGTTCTTTTATTAGTGCCTAAAACTAGAATTTATGCAGCTATGCTTAGTTTAGTAATTATAACAGGGGCAATTTTCTCTCATTTAGGCCCATTGGGTATTGAGGTAAATGGCGATGGGGGGAAAGTATTTTATTTAGCTGTTGTGGTTTTTGTATTGAGTTTAGTGTATTTAGTTTTAAAAAAAGATGAATTGATTAATTTTATAAAAAAATAATGGATTTTAAGGAAGTCAAAAAAATAATAGATTCTTTAAAGGATCTAATTTTAAAGTTAGATAATCAAGATTATGTCTATCGTCAAGATAGTTTAAGTGGTTCTACTATTGGAGAACATAGTAGACACATTATTGAATTATTTCAATGTCTTGAAAAAGGATATTCTTCAGCAAAAGTTTCGTATGATGATCGAAAAAGAAATTCATCTATTCAAGAAAATACAAAAGTAGCATTCGATATACTTGAAGTAGTGAAAAATTCTATAATTAAAGAAGATAAACCTGTACTATTAAAAAGTTCCTTTGGAGATATTCAAACCAGCTATTATCGTGAAGTATTATATTGTGTAGAACATTGTATACATCATCAAGCATTAATTAGAGTGGCTTTAATAGAATTAGGAAAAGAAGATCTTATAGATAACCAATTTGGTGTAGCACCTTCTACATTAAAACATAGAAATAATGTGCACGCTTAGTTTTATACCAATAAAAAATAAAGTCTTTATCACATCCAATCGTGATGAAGATGTCCGTAGAGGTTTAGCACTAGAGCCTGCTGTTTATAAAATTAATGAAAAAGAAATTTTATACCCTAAAGATCCTTTATCAGGAGGGACTTGGTTTGCAGTTCGAGAACAAGAAGCTATAATGGTTCTACTCAATGGAGCAGAGGAAAAACATAAACGAATACCTCCCTATCGAAAAAGTCGAGGGATTATTTTATTGGATTTAATAGGAAGCGAAGACTCTTTAAAAGCTTGGGATAATATAAATTTAGATAGAATAGAACCTTTTACGATTGTATTTTATAATAAGCAAGAATTGTATCAATGGAGATGGAATGGGATTATAAAAACAACTACTAAGTTAGACCCTGTTAAACCATATATTTGGTCGAGTTCTACACTATATTCAAGAGAAATTCGAAAGATGAGAGAAAAGTGGTTTTCTGATTTTTTAGAAAATGATTTTAAAGATGCAGAAAGTATTATTCATTTTCATAAATATGGAGGTAGTATTGACAAACAAAATGGTTTTCAAATTAACCGTAATAAAACATTGATTACCCAAAATATTACTCAGGCTATTCTAACCAAACAAACAATTTCATTAACTTATGAAAATCTTTTAAAAGAAGAAGTTAAAGAAACTAATCTTTCATAAGATCTAAAATAAGATCTGATTCAAATCCTTTATAAATTAGATGTTGGTAAATTTTTTGTCGTTTTTTATAAGGATTAGATTCTTTAATTTCTTTATTCTTTTTTAAATAAAGCATTTCTAAAGTTTTAAAATAATCTCTAGAATCAATTTCAAGTAAAGCTATATCAACTAATCGATTGTTTATTTTTCGAAATTTTAATTCACGTTTAATACGATTTTTCCCCCAGTGTTTTTGATTGAATTTTCCTCTGGCAAAACTTTTAGCAAAACGTTCTTCATTGAGAAAGTCATGTTGTATTAAAAAAAGAAGGATATGATCTTTTGCCTCAGGAATTAAATCATATTCGCTAAGCTTTTTTTCAACATCATAATGGCAACGATCTTGATAAATACAATAATTAGCCATTTTTTGTTGGATTTCTTCTAAACTATAACTTTTTTTTAAGTTCAAACTGTAATGTATTTTAAGGCAAAATTGTAATTTTACATCAAAAGTAAATAAAATACTTATGAAATACGATAAATTAGGAAATACAGGAGTAGAAGTTTCTAAAATTTGTTTAGGAACTATGACTTGGGGAGAACAAAATACAGAAGCTGATGCTCATGAACAATTAAATTATGCAATAGATAAAGGAATTAATTTTATTGATACAGCTGAAGCATATGCTGTACCACTTAATAAAGAAACACAAGGTTTAACAGAACAATACATTGGAACTTGGTTGAAAAATCAAAAACGAGATAATATAATTTTAGCCTCAAAGGTTTCAAGCGCAAATCCTGTTGCATTAAAACATATTCGGGAAGGAAAAGGTTTCTCAGGAAAAGGTTTCATTCAAGAAGCTGTTGAAGGTTCTTTAAAACGTTTACAAACCGACTATATTGATTTGTATCAATTGCATTGGCCTGAGCGGCCAACTAATTTCTTTGGACAATTAGGTTATACACATATTTCAGATGATCCTGTTACTGATTTTCGATATGTGATGGAAGAATTGAAAAAACAAGTGGAAAAAGGAGCAATTCGCTATATTGGAATTTCAAATGAAAGTCCTTGGGGATTAATGCAATACATCAATTTAGCTAGAGAATTTGATTTGCCTCTTGTATCGAATCAAGATGCCTATTCATTAATTAACCGAAAATTTGAAGTAGGAATGTCTGAAATGGCAATTCGTGAGAATTGTAAATTATTAGCATATTCTCCTTTAGGAGGTGGAATTCTTTCAGGGAAATATTTAGGAGGTAAGAAACCAGAAGGAGCTCGATATACCAATTGGCCAAATTATTTTGCTCGATATGCTCATGAAAACACAGTAAAAGCTACACAGCAATACGCTAATTTAGCGCAAGAGAATGGACTATCTTTAACACAAATGGCACTTTCATTTGTTAACTCACGAGATTTTCTAATTTCCAATATAATCGGAGCCACGACTATGGAACAATTAAAAGAAAATATAGATTCTATTGATATTATATTAAATGAGGATATTTTAAATGAAATAGAAAAGATTCATTTAGCATTTCCAAACCCTGCACCTTAATAGAGATAAATACGATCATAATAAATATTAAAAAAGGTTTGTAATTTATTTACAGACCTTTTTTTACTTTTAAAGTATCAACTAATAAATAAAAAAAGAGAAAATATAATTTTTATTATATATGTAATTTTAGAATTATTTTTCTTAAAATATGTTAAAAAACAATTGTAAACATTTTATTTTTAATGATTGTTTAAGGAGGTTTAACAGTTTGTTTTTATCGATGAAATGTATTTTTTTATCGATGATGTTTGTTTTTTGCGGAAAAAAACTAAATTCGCGTCAGTTTTTAAAAAGTTAAAAAAAACTTAAAGAAATAATACTCGTTTTCTAACATGGGGAAATTTTAAAAAGGTTAGGAAATTAAATAGATTAGAAAAATATGAAAAAAAGTTTATGGGGATTACTTCTCATGGGGGGAAGTATTTTTTCACAGGTTCAATTGAATAGAGAAAAAAATGAAAATGTGAAACATGAACCTAAATGGGTTCAAGAAATGTATCAAGATTATCCAAATTTACAAAAGGTAATGGATTTGTATGATAACTATTATACAAATCATGAGTTTGAGAAAAATTATAATACACAGTATTACAAAGAGTTAGTTAGAACGTACGAACCTTTTATAAAAGAAAATGGAGAAATTGATTTCGATTTATATAATAAACAATTTGAAATCGAAAAAGTTGGTTCTGTTCAGAAACGAAGTGCACGTACAGTAGATAATGCTAATTGGGAAGATATAGGTTTAGGTACTGTTTATAAAAATTCTATAAAATCTATACCAAGAAATTCAAATGTATTTTCAATTGCACAATCGGAAACAAATCCAAAAGTTCTCTATGCAGGAACAGAAGGAGGGGGATTATGGAAAACGACTGATAAAGGAAAAACTTGGATCAGTGTAGGGCAAGAACAGCCTTTTTCATCCGTTACTTCGGTCTCTATTAACCCTATTAATGAGAATGTTGTACTAACAGGAACGAATGGAGGTCTTTATCGAACTTCTAATGGGGGAATAACATGGCAAAAAGTTTTAAGTGTTGGTTTTGATGCTATCGAATTTTCCAAAGATAGTAAAGTAATATTGGCTGCTCGTAGAGCGACTAATGGATTTTATAAAAGTATAGATGGAGGTATAAATTGGACTCTTGTTTCGGCAGATAAGTTTTATGATGTTAAAACACACCCAACAGATGCTAATATATTTTATGCAATAAAATATGATAGTAAAAATAAAAGAGCCGTACCATTGCGTTCTAATGATAAAGGTAACACTTGGAATGAAATATCTAATACATGGTATATGCCTTCTGAACCAACTGTTGATGCAACTTATGATCATAGAAATGTAAGTGGAGCACGTATTGCAGTGACAAAAGCAGCTCCAAATAATGTATATATTTTTGTTGTAGGAAATGCAACTCCTGGTGCTGCTGGACAAACTGGACTTTTTTTAAGTGAAGACAAAGGAAATTCATGGAAAAATTTATTGGGAAGAGAAGGTGGCCCTTATAAAAATGTTGATTTCTCTGCACCTAAAGATCCAAATGGTCCTTTGTATTTAGTTGGGTATAATAATGGATATTATCAAGGATATTATAATTTAGATTTAGAAGTTTCACCAACGGATCCTAATAATATTTATATAGGGAATATTTTTGCATATAAAACTACAGATTTAGGGAAAACATTTACAAAGTTAAATACAGGACACTCTGATCAGCAATGGTATCTCTTTGATAAGATTGAAAAAAATATTATGTGGACAGCCACAGATGGAGGTCTTGTTCGCTACGATATTAATACAGATACGTATGAAAATATAGAAGGAATTCGAGCTCGTTATATGTGGGGCTTTTCTCAAGCTTGGAATGAAGACTTATGGGGTGGAGGTTCTTACCATAATGGAAATGCGATTTCTCGTGAATCATATCCAAATCATTTTGGAGCTTTTTTAGGAGGAGCTGAAGCTTATACAGGAGTAGTCAATCCTATAAATAAACTAGGTTATTTTAGAGATTTAGGGAGTAAGTTTATTGAATCACCTGTTATTGTAACTGAAAGTGCAAAGTCTAGTCATAAAAATAATAAAGGTCCTAATGGGAATAAAATTATACAGTCTAACCGTCATATAGAATGGCACCCATACTATTTTGAAAGTATGTATGAAGGAGCTGGAAATTCATTATGGTATTCAAAAGACTTAGGAAGAACTTTTAAAGAAATCAAAGACTTTGAAGAAAATGTTCGTCAAGTAGTTGTTTCAAGGGTAGATCCATCTATTTTATATGTTGCAACGAAAAATAGTGTTTATAAATCAGTTGATGAAGGTGAAAATTGGAAACAATTAACCTTTCCTACAGGTTATTCTAAACAAACGGATTTAGGTATAGAATTGAGTGGTACAGATAAAAATAGAGTTTGGTTATATAACAAATATAGAGTGTACCAAAGTAATGATGGTGGTTCTTCTTGGAATGAAATTAAAAAACCAACGGGAGCAGGAAATATACAGAGTATTGTTCACCAATTAGGAACGGAAGAGACACTTTATTTAGCAACTGGGAGTAAGGTTTACGTAAGAAATTCAGGCGAAAATTGGATTGATTATAGCCAAGGGTTACCAGTTCAACCAAGAATTTTTGCTTTAGAACCGTTCTATCGTGATGAAAAATTACGAATGGCTGGTGCTAGAGGAGTATGGTCAACGCCATTGCGTTCAAATTCAGATATTTTAGTACAACCTTCTGTAGCTAAAAAATTGTATAAAGAAAAAGATTCTATTCAGTTTGATAGTTATTCTGTTGTGAAAGCAAAAGGTGCCAAATGGAAATGGAGTTTTCCTGGAGCTTCTTATGTTTCATCAACTAGAGTGAGAAATCCTATGGTTCGATATGATGTCTCAGGAAAATATGATATTACTTTAACTATAACGGATGATCAAGGGAGAACATCGACTAAAACTATTAAAGAAATGGTTTGGGTTCGTGATGTGAAGGAAATTGATAATGTTGTATTAGCAGATACTTATATCCGAGGAGGTAATAGTTCTTCTAAAAACTATGGTAATGATACTGAGATAGTTTTAAAAAATGTATCAAATGATTTAGGTTCTTGGGATCGAATGCCATATTATAAATTAGATATTTCAAAGATCAATTTGAATGAATTGAATGATGATACAGAGATTGTTTTATTTTTGAAAGGAAATATAACAGCTTCATCTATTACAGCACAATATGTTGGGGATAACGAATGGGAAGAAAATAAGGTGACTAAAAATAATCGTCCAATTGCTGAAGGAGAAATGACTGATGGTGGTTCTATTAGTAATACGGAAGTGGAAATTAGCATTACAGAATTAATAAAAAAGGCAAAAGTAGAAGGAAAGAATGAATTAAGTTTCACTCTAAATACTTCTAATGACAGTTCATATTCAACATTTTTTTCTAAAGAATCTGACAAAAAACCTAGTATTAAAATATTAGGAAATTATGAAACACCAGAGCCACGAGAATTTATTAAGGTTGAAGGTGTTATAATTGAAGACTCCTATGTTCGAGGAGGTAATTTTTCTGATACAAATTTTGGAAATGACGAAACTTTAGTTTTAAAGAATGATGGAACAGGTCATTATTATCGACGTCCTTTTATTAAGGTCGATTTAACTAATATGAAGTTTGATGAAGATTCGGAAGTGAAATTAGTTATGCCTATTCAAAGTATAGGAAATTCTGAGATGGATGTATATGTTCAAGAAGTAATACAGAATGATTGGGATGAAATGGAGATTACGAAAAATAACTTTACTAATTTTAATACATCTATTATTTCTGAAAATAGAATAATGAAGGGAGATAATGAAGCAGTTTTGGATATTACAGAATTAGCTTTGGATGCTTATTCTAAAGGAGAAAGTACATTGAGTTTAACCTTATTTGCTAAGCAATCAGGAGGGCGTAATTATGCAGTGTTTTATTCAAAAGAAGGAAAACAAAAACCTTATGTGAAATTTACAGGTGAGTATTTTAAAAATTATGTATTAGCAGATTCCTATGTTCGAGGAGGAAGTTTCAAAGGGAATAATTATGGAATGGAAGAGAGTTTAATAGTAAAAACAGATAGTAACTCTTCAAGTTATTATCGAGAATCTATTCTAAGATTAGATATTAAGGATTTACAAATAGAAAATATTCCTGTGGTGGAATTAAAATTACCTATTAATGGAGTAGGGTCTACATTAGAAGCAGCTATTTATGAAGTTGAAGATAATTGGAAAGAAATAGAAGTGAATTATGATAATAGACCTTTATCAGTTGATGAATCCATTATTGATAAAAAACAAATTGATAAATCAATGGATGCTGTTTATTTTGATATTAGGTCATTGATTTTGAAGTCGAAGAGTGAAGGTAAAGAACAAATAAATGTTGTGATTAGATCTTTAACAAAAGGTTCTACTCAATGGGTTTCATTTAATTCAAAAGAAAATAAAGGAGAAAAACCAAGTATTGTACTATCGGGTTCATATTATCCATTAGCAGATACTTATTTAAGAGGTGGTAAATATGCGGATACAAATTATGGAAATGATGAAACATTTATAATAAAGAATAATTCGGGTATTTATTATAGAAAAGGATTATTAAAATTCAATACATCACATTTAGATATTGATGAAGATGAAGAGGTTTTCTTGGTGTTACCTATCAATTCTATTGAAAGAAACTTAGAAGTGGAAGTGTATTCTGTGTCAGATTTGTTATGGAAAGAAAAAGTAGTTACAAAAAATTCAAGTCCAACTATATCTAATGAGCCTATTTTAACAACATTTGTTAGTAGTGATGCAAAAGATCTTAAAATTAATGTAACAGAATTAGTGAAAAATTCTAACAATGATATATTTAGTATAGCATTGAATGTGAAGTCAGAAGGATCTAAAGATTATATTACGTTCTATTCAAAAGAAAAGGAAGAAGATCATCTTAAACCTCACTTAGAAGTTTCTAAAGAAACAGTAGTAAGAGAAAATGTAAGAAAACGCCAACTAGAGAAAGAAACTCTTAAAGAAACATTGAATATAGAGATTTATCCTACTTATTTTGATCAGGATTTAAATTTGAAAGTCAATAATATAGAAGGAGATGTGTTGATTCAAATTTACGATTTATATGGACGTTTAATTTCTAAAGATAATCGAAGAGTTTCTAAATATGAAAATGTTATAGACATATCTTCACTGGTAAGAGGAGCTAAGTCAGGAAGTCATTACATTGTTACATTAATAAATAATGGTTTAAAAAAGAATTATAGAATTTATAAAAAATAATAATAATATTATTTTTAAAATTGATGAAAGGAGGGGATACCCTCCTTTTGTTGTTTATAATGATTCTAGATACCTGTAAAAACCCTAAATAATAAAAGCTAATTTTAAAATAAGAAAGAAAAGATGTAAATTTAGGGCTAAAATTTTAAAATAAATACAATAATAATATGGCATTTGATATTGAAATGATTAAAGGAACTTATGCCCGAATGAAAGAGCGAATTGATATTGCTCGTGAAACAGTAGGACGTCCTTTAACACACGCTGAGAAAGTTTTATATAACCACCTTTGGGATGGAAAAGCAACAGAATCATATGTAAGAGGTAAGTCTTATGTAGATTTTGCACCAGATCGTATTGCTTGCCAAGATGCGACAGCACAAATGGCTTTGTTACAATTTATGCAAGCAGGTAAGAAGAAAGTGGCTGTTCCAACTACAGTACACTGTGACCACTTAATTCAAGCAAAATTAGGTGCAGACAAAGATTTACAAAATGCGTTAAATCAAAGTTCAGAAGTATTTAATTTCTTAGAATCAGTATCAAATAAATATGGAATTGGTTTCTGGAAACCAGGAGCAGGAATTATTCACCAAGTAGTATTAGAAAATTATGCTTTTCCTGGTGGAATGATGATTGGAACTGATTCACATACAGTGAATGCTGGAGGATTAGGAATGATTGCAATTGGTGTTGGTGGAGCTGATGCTGTTGATGTTATGGCTGGAATGCCATGGGAATTGAAATTTCCTAAATTGATTGGAGTAAAATTAACTGGAAAACTATCGGGTTGGACATCACCAAAAGATGTAATTTTAAAAGTAGCTGATATCTTAACAGTAAAAGGAGGAACAGGAGCTATCGTAGAGTACTTTGGCGAAGGAGCCCTTTCAATGTCTTGTACAGGTAAAGGTACTATCTGTAATATGGGAGCAGAAATTGGAGCTACAACTTCAACTTTCGGTTATGATGAATCAATGGAGCGTTATTTACGTGCTACCGATCGTGATGATGTTGCAGATGCTGCTAATCAATATAAAGAATATTTAACAGCAGATCCTGAAGTATACGCTGAACCCGAAAAATACTTTGATCAGTTAATTGAAATTAACTTAGATGAATTATTACCACATTTAAATGGACCATTCTCTCCAGATATCGCGACACCTGTAGGTGAAATGAATGCGAAAGCTACGAAAAATGACTGGCCTTTAGATGTTGAATGGGGATTAATTGGTTCATGTACCAATTCTTCTTATGAAGATTTATCAAGAGCAGCATCAGTTGCAAAGCAAGCAGTTGATAAAGGATTAGAAACTAAAGCTGAATTTGGTATCAATCCAGGTTCTGAACAGGTACGTTATACGGCAGAGCGTGATGGATTATTACAAATATTTGAAGATTTAGACGCAACGATTTTCACGAATGCATGTGGTCCATGTATTGGACAATGGGCACGTTATACAGATCCTAAAAATGCACCTAAAAATAGTATTGTACATTCCTTTAATCGTAACTTTGCTAAACGTGCAGACGGAAATCCTAATACACATGCCTTTGTAGCATCTCCAGAGTTGGTAGCTGCAATTGCGATTTCAGGTCGTTTAGATTTTAACCCTATAACGGATACTATTAAAAATAAAGATGGTGTTGAGGTAAAATTAGATGAACCAACAGGTGAAGAATTACCACCAAAAGGATTTGATGTAGAAGACGCAGGATTCCAAGCACCAATGGAAGATGGTTCTGGAGTTGAAGTAAGTGTTAGCCCAGATTCTGAGCGTTTACAATTATTAACACCATTTGTTCCTTTAGGTACAGAGATTAAAGGAGCTAAATTGTTAATCAAAGCATTTGGAAAGTGTACAACGGATCATATTTCAATGGCAGGTCCTTGGTTACGTTTCCGTGGACATTTAGATAATATTTCAAATAACTGTCTTATTGGAGCAGTAAATGCATTTAATAAAGAAACGGATAAGGTTAAAAACCAATTAACGGGAGAGTATGGACCTGTTCCTGCAACACAAAGAGCTTATAAAGCAGCAGGAGTTAAAACAATTGTAGTAGGAGATCATAATTATGGAGAAGGTTCTTCTCGTGAGCATGCTGCAATGGAACCTCGTCATTTAGGTGTTGCAGCTGTTATTGTGAAATCTTTTGCACGTATTCATGAAACCAACTTGAAAAAACAAGGGATGTTAGGTTTAACGTTTGCTAATGAAAACGATTATGATTTAATTCAAGAAGATGATACGTTTAACTTCTTAGATTTAGATCAGTTTGCACCTGGTAAACCTTTAACATTAGAAGTAGTTCATACAGATGGTTCTAAAGATACGATTATGTTAAATCATACGTATAATGAAGGACAGATTGAGTGGTACAAAGAAGGTTCTGCTTTAAATTTAATTAAAAAACAAAATGCTTAATTTGTAGTTAGTAACTAGTATTAAGTAATTTCAAATAGCAACCTTGTCAAGTTCAAAGTATCTTGACAAGGTTTTTTATTAGAATTTATTCTCTTTTTTAGACATTGTGTAGGTTGATGATTAAAGGTAAATTTTAAAAATCTGTAAGCAATCCAATTCCTTTACGTCTATAGAACTGTAAAAATATAAAATACAGTTATTATGAATGGAAATAGTATTGTAAGAATCGGAATTGGATTATTATTTGTTTGGGGAGGTTTAGAAAAATTTATTCCAGGTTTTTTTGGAGGAGTAGGTCTAGATGCCATGAGTGAATTTTTAAAACAGTCAGGACTTAGTTTTTTAGGTGGAGGAACTTATATTGTAGGTGCTCTATTAGCTGCAGCTGAGTTAATCGCAGGAATATTAATTTTGGCAAATAAACGTCTCTTTGAAGCGTATTTAGCAGTAGCATTTTTTATGTTTATGGCTTTAATTTTAGTTTGGTTACCTGCTGTTTTTAGTAGTGAATCTATTTTAGCTTCTTCTGGCTGGATGAATGTAATGATTCATATAACCTTAATGTTAGTACCGCTAGGATTAGCATTTGAAGCAAGAGAAAAAAGTCAAATAAGCAAAGAAAATTAAAATTACATTATAATAAATAATATAATTTGTAGTGGTAAAGCGTTTGTTTTTATTAAAAGCAAACGCTTTATTTATATATCCTTTATTAACCTAATTTATATCAGTAAAAAAATACAAAGTGTTCAATGTACGATTAGTAAATTTGTATAGAAAGAAAACAATATGGCAGATTCAAGGCGAGCGAGTATTCGGGTAATGCGTAAAATGCAACAGGTAGTAGCTTTTCAAAATCGCATTATTTCTTTTTTGGTCAGTATTTTAGTAGCATTATTATTAACGCATTTGCTACAAGATGATTCTTTTGTAGATTCTCAAAAATATGTACTTTTTTTATTGTTTCTTTCAGTGGGTTTATGGGTGACAGAAGCTGTACCGCCTTTTGCAGTTGGTATCATGATTATTGGTTTTCTAGTTTATATTTTAGGAAGTGAAAATTTTATTGAAACTCCAGATGATGTTCAAAAATATGTTAATACATGGAGTAGTAGTGTAATCTGGTTAATGCTAGGAGGTTTCTTTTTAGCAGAAGGAATGAAAAAAACAGGATTAGATGTTGGTATATTTAAATTAGCAGCTAAGAATTTTGGAAATAAACCCCAGCAAATTTTATTAGGAATTATGTTAGCAACAGGTTTGGCTTCTATGGTTATGAGTAATACTGCTACGACTGCTATGATGATTGCAAGTGTAACACCTTTTATTGGGCAATTATCTAAAGATTCTCCTTTTGCAAAAGGATTATTAATTGGAATTCCAGCAGCAGCTTCCATTGGAGGTATGGGGACTATTATTGGTTCTCCTCCTAATGCTATTGCGGTGGAAGCTTTAAAAAATGTAGGAGTTGAAGTTAGTTTCTTACAATGGATGCTATTCGGATTCCCAGTTGCATTATTATTAATCTTAAGTTTTTGGAAAGTATTGGTTTATAAATATGCACCAAAAGTTGAATCGTTAGACATGAGTTTCTTAACAAAATCAAGTGGTAAATTATCAAATGAAAGTATTGTTAGAAGAAACATTGTATTAGGTGTTTTAAGTGTAACAATGATTTTATGGCTTACGAATAAAACACTACATAACATTCCTGTTTCCGCAGTTTCAGGTATTCCAATTATTTGTTTTACCATGTTTGGAATTGTCACAGCAGATGATGTACGTAAATTACCTTGGGATACTTTAATGTTAGTAGCGGGAGGATTATCCTTAGGTTTGGCAATTCGTGAAACTGGTTTAGCAGAACATTTTGTAAGGCAATTAAAAGATGTTACATTGAATTTTTATTTGTTGGTATTTGTATTTGCTTTTGCAACGGTTATCTTTTCAAATATTATGAGTAATACAGCTACAACAACTATATTAGTTCCAATCGCAAGTATTTTGGTGATTGATCAACCGTTAGTTTTACCTTTGGTTATTGGTTTGTGTGCAAGTGCAGCATTATTTTTACCTGTATCGACTCCACCCAATGCTATAGCATTTAGTACAGGTTTATTAAAACAGAAAGATTTTCGTTTAGGTGGAATCTTTATAGGTGTATTAGGTCCTGTATTGATTATTATATGGCTCTTTTTAATGCTTTATTTTATGAATTATTAATTTTATTAATCTCTTCATTACGTTCCTTTTCTTTTTGACGTTTAAAATAACGCCATAATAAAAAACAAGGAATGACAAGAAACATAAGCACAAGCGTTCCAAATCCCATAAAACGTTGATGAAGTATTTCGTCTAATTCAATAAAATGGTAATAAGCAGCACACCCAAATAATAGGAATGCGATAAATAAGGTTATATAAGTAGCATATTTCATGATGGTAGTTCAATTCCTTTAAGTTTTTTATACAATGAGATTGCATTTTTGTCGGTCATTTCTGAAACAAAACTGGTAATTTTTTGAATTCTAGTATACAATAAATCTTCTTCATTAGGAGAATACTCAATAGGGAGTAATTTGAGAATATGTTGATCGTAATAAGACCCTTTTCCTTCGTGATTAAGATTAACAGCTGTAACAAAGGTGTCTAAGATTCCGGTGATAATTTCATGACCTGAAGCTTCTGTTTCTAATACTTTAGGATGATTGTATACTTTTTCAATTGTAAGTCGTTTTATATCTTCTACCTGAGCATTATATTTACTTTTGTCTAGTAAAGCATAATTAAAAGTTCCACATAGAATGGCTTCTTCATTTTCAATAAAAACCTGAGCTAGATCTTGAACTAGCACTCCAATTGTTAAGGCTCTTAAATAACTAAAACGGTCAGAAGGAACCTTCATCTTATGGTATTTTTCAGTAATTAATACATCTTTAACAATAGGAATCATAAATTCGAGAGCAGCATCCTCCTGAATCCATCCTAAATTTAAACCATCTTCAAAATCAATAATGGAATAACAAATATCATCAGCAGCTTCTAATAAGTAAGCTAATGGGTGACGCATCCAACTGTGTGAATCTATTTTTTCGAGATTCAATTCTTGAGCAATCGCTTCAAATTGTTCATTTTCTGACTGAAAGAAACCAAATTTCTTTTGAGATTTTAGTGGATGTTCAACAGGTAAGGAGTTTTTTGGATATTTAGTAAAAGTTCCTAAAGTCGCATAAGTTAAACGAATTCCCCCTGTAATTCCATTGTTATGTTGGGTTAGAATTTTAAAACCATTGGCATTTCCTTCAAAACGTGTTAAATCATGCCATTGCTCAGGAGTTAAGTATTCCTTATATTGTAGTCCTTTACCATTAGAAAAGTAATTTCCAATAGCTTTTTCACCAAAATGACCAAAAGGAGGGTTTCCAATATCATGAGCTAAACATGCTGCTGCTACAATCGCTCCAAAATCATCAATTTGATAACCTAAAACTTCTTTTAAATGAGGATGTTTATCTAATATCATTTTACCAGCAATACGTCCTAATGAACGTCCAACACTAGAAGTTTCTAAACTATGTGTAAGACGATTATGGACAAACCCACTTTTAGGTAAAGGAATTACTTGTGTTTTGTCTTGCAAACGTCGAAATGCAGATGAAAATACAATTCGATCAAAATCTACTTCAAATCCAGAACGGATAGGGTTTTCTTCAATTCGTAATCGTTTTGTTGTGTCACCGTCACGGCGTAAGGATAAAAGGTTTTCCCAGTTCATTTTTACTTTATTTCGTTTTCAATTCCAATTTGATCAATCAGGTCAACTGGATTATTTTTCATTTCTTCCCATTTCTTTTTATTGACAACATATGTGTCAGTAACGGTATCGTGAAATCCTCTTTTTGATTCTCTTAAAAAAGATAATGAATCAAAAGGAATAAGTCTACAGATGCTTCTATAAAAAGATTTCTTAATGTCTACAATATTTCCTTGATTATCTACAGCAATACTACCAGTTACTATTTTTCCAATAGTACGTCCTCTTAATAAATATTCTTGGATGAAATAAAAAAGAATCATTAATAAATAGGGGATTATATAATTTATGATAAAAGGATGTGATGTTTCTAATGTTTCTAGATTAATTGAGAAAACAAATGAAAACATAATCAGAACAATAAAAGTGACTAAAAAAAGGATACTATCAATTAATGAATTGATAAATCGTTCTGTTCTTCTCAGTTTGATACTTTCAAGGCCTTTTTCAGTCATGGTTATTTTTTTAGATTCTTTTGATATTCTTGAGCAACTAAAGATAATTCATTATACCAATCTTCTCCAAATTTACGAATTAGAGATTCTTTTGTGAATTGATAAATAGGAACTTGTAATTCCTTTCCTAAAGAGCAAGCATCATCACAAATGGGCCAACGGTGATAGTTGACAGCAGAAAATTCACTATAATCCGTTACTCGAATAGGATATAGATGACAAGAAATAGGTTTTTTCCAATCTACTTTACCATCATTATAGGCTTTTTCAATAGCACAACTAGCTGTTCCATTTTCTTCAAAAATTACATAAGCACATTCTTTTTGATTAACAAGAGGTGTTACATAATCTCCTTCATGATCAATAATATGTTTCCCTTGTTCTTCAATAGCTTGAATACCTTCTAATCTCATATACGGTTTGACACTATCATAAATTTGATCGAGGATTAAAGTTTCGTTTTCTTCCAAAGGTGCTCCAGATTCCCCTTCAACACAGCAAATCCCTTTACACTTTGATATATTGCAAACAAATTCTTTTTCAATTATGTCCTCTGAAACTAATGTTTTACCTAAATGAATCATGTTGCAAATTTAAGTTTTAGAAATGATAATGAATCGTCTTTCATGATAAAAATACAGCAGATCGAAAAATTGTTCAATAAAGTTTATAAAATACTATCTTTCGATAGTTAAACTCGATCATATTCTAGAGGTTTAATCGACTTATATTTGTTTATTTTGCACAAAAATTACAAGGCTATGCTAGATACAATCTTAAATTATGAATTAAACTTTGATGGGAATCAGATTTGGCAGTGTTTTTTATTACTTTTTACGATTATTGATATGATTGGGAATATTCCTGTTATCATAGCCATGAGTAAAGGGAGTAAACAAGTTATAAACCCTGTTTCGATTTCACTTTCAGTAGGGCTTATCTTCATATCTTTTCTATTTGTTGGACAAACATTATTAGGATGGTTACATGTTGATATTGAATCGTTTGCAGTAGCAGGGTCTATTGTGTTATTTTTTATAGCAATAGAACTGATCTTAGGAATTGAATTACATAAAGCAGGAGAAGATAATCTTTCAGGAGGAGGAATTGTACCTATAGCCTTTCCTTTGATTGCAGGACCAGGGTCTTTGACATTAATTTTAACTTTAAGAGCTGATCATGCAATAGAAAATATTATTATTGGAATTTTGTTAAATGTAATTGTTATCTTTATAGGGATAAAATTTTCACCTGTTATATCACGTTATATAAGTGAAGGTGTTTTATCAGTAATTAAAAAAGTATTTGGGGTAATTTTATTGGCTATTTGTATACGATTATTTAGTGATTATGCACCTCAATTGTTTCAATAAAAAAAGTAAATCATGAAATATTTTTATTACATTTTAATTATCGTTTTTATAGGATTAATTGGATACAATCTTTATGAAATGGATTTTACAGAGCTAAGTTCACCTGTAAATTATATTGGATGGGTTTGTGTCTTATCAGGATTTTGTGGTTTAATTTTAACCATAATCATGCTTAAAGTAAATTCAATAAAGGATATTAACGCGAAAACAGACGATAAAAAGTGATTTTTCATCTAAATTTCTTTTATTTTTTTATTAAACGATATAAATTTGAGTGAATCTTTTATATAAGATTTATTTAAAAAAGTGGTTTGAAAATTAGAGGGTGTTACAAAGTAATGCCCTTTATTTTTTTTCTAATTTTTCTAAAATAGTTTTTATGGATGTTTCAATAAGCAAATAAGACTTTATTTTTCTACTGGTATAAATTAGTATAAAATCAAAACCTTTTTCATTTAAATCATATTTATTTAAACGATAAGCCTCACGCATTAATCTTTTTACTCGATTTCGATCTACGGCTAGTTTAAAGTTTCTTTTAGATACAGAAAAGGCTACTTGATTGATATCTGAAGTTTCATTTTTAATATAAACAATACGAATAGGGTGTTGAACAAAACTTTTTCCTTCAGAAAAAAGTCGTTCAATTGATTTTTTGCTTTTAAGTTTTTCTTCTTTACTTAATGTATAGCGTTTTATCAACGTAATATAATTTTTGCAAAAATACACTTTTTGATTGTCTAAAATACTATAGAAATCCAAAAAATAAATTGTAATTTTGTATGAAACAGTTTAAAAATATACAAAAGATATGTATCCAGAAGAATTAGTATTACCTATGAAAGGTGAATTAACACAAAATGGTTTTGAAGATTTAACCTCTCCAGAAGCTGTAGAAATATTATTAAAAAAGGAAGGAACTACTTTAGTTGTGGTGAATTCAGTTTGTGGTTGTGCTGCAGGAGCTGCTCGTCCAGGTGTTATAATGTCGTTAACAGGATCTAAAACGCCAGATAATATGGGAACCGTTTTTGCAGGATTTGATAAAGATGCTACCGATGTTGCAAGAGGACATATGTTACCTTTTCCTCCTTCATCTCCTTCCGTTGCATTATTTAAAGATGGAGAATTGGTTCACATGGTAGAACGTCATCATATAGAAGGAAGAACAGCTGAAATGATTGCAGAAAATTTAAAAACAGCTTACGAAGAGTATTGTTAAGACTCTATTTATAATCAATATAAAGCACTCTTTTGAGTGCTTTTTTTAACTTGGAAAATCAACTGGCAAATAGAAAAATTATTCACATTGATATGGATGCCTTTTATGCATCCGTAGAGCAATATGATAATCCTGATTTAAGGGGGAAGCCTATTGCTGTAGGTGGTGGAAGCGATCGTGGAGTGGTAGCGGCAGCAAGTTATGAATCTCG
Organism: Flavobacteriaceae bacterium UJ101; assembly: GCA_001880285.1. Classification (NCBI taxonomy): domain Bacteria; kingdom Pseudomonadati; phylum Bacteroidota; class Flavobacteriia; order Flavobacteriales; family Flavobacteriaceae; species Flavobacteriaceae bacterium UJ101. Next base: position 1,865,260 of record CP016269.1, read on the forward strand.
TAAATTTGGTGTGCGATCAGCTATGTCAGGAAAGCAGGCTAAAAAATTATGTCCAGATTTGATTTTTGTAAAAGCTCGTTTTTCACGTTATAAAGAGGTTTCAACTCAAATTCGAAAAATCTTTTATGAGTATACCGATTTGGTAGAGCCTTTGTCTTTAGATGAAGCTTTTTTAGATGTAACAGTGAATAAAATAAATAATCCTTCTGCGACCTTTATAGCAGAAGAAATTCGTGCTAAAATTTTTGAAAAGACAGGGCTTACAGCTTCGGCAGGGATCTCTGTTAATAAATTTCTTGCTAAAATTGCTTCGGATGAAAATAAACCCAATGGTCAATATTTAATTCCTCCACATAAAATAGAATCTTTTTTAGAAGATCTTCGTATTGAGCGTTTCTTTGGTATAGGTAAGGTTACGGCTGATAAAATGAAAAAGATGGGAATTTTTACAGGAAAAGATCTAAAAGAATGGCCGCTAGAAGAGTTGGAAAAGCGTTTTAAGAGCTCTGGAAGACATTACTATCAGATTGTAAGAGGAATTCATCAGTCTCCTGTAAAACCGTTTAGAGAACGCAAATCGTTAAGTGCAGAACGTACTTTTAGTGAAGATATTATTGACGTTACAGTTTTAGATGAAAAATTGTTTGAAATTTGTAGAGAAGTGAATCAGCGTTTAAAAAAAGGTGATTTTAGAGGGAAAACCGTTACATTAAAAATAAAGTATAAAGATTTTACCGTTTCAACGCGTAGTAAGACATTTGATTTCTATTTCAATGATTATAAAACGATTTATTCTGAGGCAAAAGAGCTGTTACTAGCTAATTTCCCTAAAAAATTCATTCGTTTACTAGGTGTTGGGGTTTCTAATTTTGAAAAAGAAGAAGAACCACAAGAGTTTAAACCGTATCAAATTGAAATTCCATTTAAAGGTTTTTATGAATAGATTTGAAATTAGAATTGTAAAAGATCTTACTTTAAACATTTATACATTATGAAAGTGTCAACTAAACCTAATTTAACATGTCTAAAGCCATTAGGTGTTATCCCAATTATCTCAAAACCAAAGAACTTCCATAAATCAACGGCTCTTTTGTTGGTGCTAACTACAATATTAAATTGAATACCTTCAAATCCTCTTTCTTTAGCAATTTGTAGTGAATGTTCGCAAAGTTTTTTCCCAATTCCTTTTCCTTGAGAAATTGGATTTACCATATAGCTACAGTTTGCAATATGATTTCCTAAACCAATTTGATTAGGTTTTATAATATAGGTTCCTAATATTTGTTCATGATCTTCTATTACAAATGTTTCCATGTAATTAGCAAACCAATGTTTTTTCAAATCCTTTTTTGGAGTATTAGGCGTAAAAACATAGGTGTCTCCCGATTCAATCACTTTTGAAAATATTTCCCAAATGGATTCAAAATCTGTTTCTAAAGCTTTTCTTATATTCAATTTTTATTGTTTTTTATGAGAAATATTTAATTCGTTGAATCAAAAATTTGCTTTCTAGTTAAGATAAGACCAATGGTCATCAGTGTACAAAAAGTAAAAGGCATAATAAATAAAGATATTCCCGTTTTGGTATAAAATATAAATACACTGTAAGCATCTTGAAATCCTAGCCAAATAAGTGCAATAAACATAAACCACCATGCCCATTTTTGTTTATGCTTTAATGCAAAGTATGAAATCATGATAATGGAAAAAGCTCCAATAATAATATTAACGGAACTTAAGGAAGATAAAAGCTCCAAAAAATCTCCTGAATTATGTGATAAATTCGATATATCATGGAAGCTAAAGTCCAATTTGCCTAAAATTAAATTCCATTCTGAGTTAGGATTGTTTTTTGAAATAAGGGAGGTGATAAGCATAATGAAACCTGCTGTAAAAGGAATAAATCCTGCCGCAAAGTTCCATTGCCAGTGTTTGATAGTTGTATTCATGATTATAAAATTTGTAATATATTTTATTAAATAATATTTAAATTACAAAATGAATTGTACTTTTAATTCAATTCTTATTTTAAAATCTGATAAATTTTTTCCACAAAAATTGTTTCATCAATGTCTAAACAAGCCCAATCTCCACGCCAGCATGGTTTATTCCCATAAACAGAACAAGGACGACAATCTAAATCACTTCGTTGAATACTATTTTCCTCCGATTGTCCGAACCCCATAAAGCCTGCATAAGGATGTGTAGCACCCCAGAATGATACTACAGGTGTTCCAACCAAACTAGCCATATGCATGTTAGATGAATCCATGGAAAACATCAGGTTTAAATTACTAATAATTTGGAGTTCTTCTTCTAAAGTTGTTTTCCCAACTAAGCTTATGGTATTAATATTTTGTTGCGCAATTTCTTCTAAGAGTTTTTTTTCTTTTTCTCCTCCTCCAAAAAGATAAATTTGAAGTTCTGGATCTTGTGCTAGTGTTTTTACAATATTTTGAATTTTCACAAGAGGATATATTTTTCCTTCATGTTGGGCAAAAGGAGCTATTCCTATGTGTTTTTTAGTAGAGTCAAAAAGAATTTTTTCTTGTAAAATAGGAGTTAAAGGTTCTTCTTTATGAGTTAAAGTTTGCTTTATATTGACTGTAATGTCTAATGACCTAAAGACATCTGCATAACGTTCAAAGGTACTTTTTAAAGGTGTGAATTTTTTATTTTCTTTACGTGTTAAGGCTTTTTTTTCTTTTCTCCCTTTATTGATGGAAGCAATATTGGAAATAGAAAATTTTAAAAAAAGACGAAGTAGTTGGGTTCTTAAAACGTTATGTAAATCGGCATAAGCATCAAATTTTTCTTTTTTTAAATCTTGTGCTAGTTTATAAATACCTAAAATACCTTTATGTTTTGCTTTTAAATCAATTTCTTTAAAAGATAGACGTTCTATATTTTGAAAAAAAGGTTTAAAAAAACCACGAGAAACTAGTGTGATGTGAACATCAGGATTTTGTTCCAGAACATTTTTTAAAACGGGAACTATCATGGCAACATCGCCCATAGCAGAAAAACGGGTAACTAATATTTTTTTCAAAAACGCATTATTTTTTCAAAAATACTATAAAAAATAAAAAGAGCTGTTTTGAGACAACTCTTTTTATAAGATATAAAGTAAATATTACATTTTCTTTTTAGAAGGTAATTGTTCATACCCCATATTATAAAATAAGAAAGACCATACATCAGCACTTTCTTCGATTTGTTTTGAAATAGGTTTCCCAGCTCCATGGCCAGCATCTTTTTCAATTCTAATTAATACTGGATTATCTCCCTTATGTTTTTCTTGTACTTCTGCAATAAATTTAAAGGAGTGAGCTGGAACTACACGATCATCATGATCAGCAGTTAAAACCATTGTAGAAGGGTATTTTGTTCCTTTTTTGACATTATGTAGAGGAGAATATCCTTTTAAATAATGAAACATTTCAGGTCCATCATCAGAGCGCCCGTATTCATCTGCCCATCCCCATCCTATGGTAAAAGTATGGTATTTTAACATATCCATTACACCAACAGCAGGATAGGCTACTTGGTATAAGTCAGGCCGTTGTGTCATACAGGCTCCAATTAGTAATCCTCCATTAGAACCTCCAGCTATGGCTAATTTTTCTTTACGAGTATATTTTTCGTTGATTAAATATTCTGCTGCTGCAATAAAATCATCAAATACATTTTGTTTTTTGGTTAACATTCCAGCTTTATGCCATTCTGCACCAAATTCTCCACCTCCTCGTAAATTGGGAATAGCATAAATACCGCCTTCTTCTAAGAAAGGGATGAAATTGGTTTTAAATGAAGGAACAATATTAATGTTGAATCCTCCATAAGCGTATAAATAGGTAGGATTATCTCCATTTAAATCAAGTCCTTTTTTAGCTGTTACAAACATAGGAACTTTGGTTCCATCTTTACTAGAATACCACACTTGTTTTGTTTCGTAGTCAGCAGGATTAAATTGTAATTGAGGTTGAAAATAAATAGAACTTTTTCCTGATGCAATATCATATTCAAAAATAGTAGTTGGATAAGTGAAAGATGTAAAGTAATAAAATGATGAAGTGTCTTCATCTTCTCCTTTAAATCCTCCAGCCGTTCCAATTCCAGGAAGTTGAACTTCTTTTTTTGATTGTCCATTTACATCAAATTGATAAATTTTTGTAGAAGCATTTTCTAAATAGTTAGCAAATAATTTACCTCCAGAAAAACTAACACTTTCTAATAGAGATTTTGACTCAGGAAGAACCTCTTTCCAATCACTTTCTTCATATTTTTCAAAATCAAAAGTAACTAAGCGTTGGTTAGGAGCTTGATAATCTGTTAAAAGATAAAACTTTCCATTTTTTACATCGACAATACTATTCTGTGATTCATAATCATCCATAACTGTCCTCCAATCAATTTTATTGAATTCTTGAGTTGCTTTGGCAATATTAATTTTATTTCCTCCTGTACCTTGTGCAGAAGAAAGGATAAAGTAATTTTCATCATCACTAACCCAAATATTGTTATAAGTTTCAGGTTCAGTATCCATATAGACTAAAATGTCCTGATCTTGTGGAGTTCCTAATTTGTGATAATAAACAGAGTGAAATTCATTCTTTTCAGATAATTCAGAGCCTTTTGTTTTAGGAAATCGAGAATAGAAAAAGCCATCTTTATACCATGATGCAGGAGAAAATTTAACTTGTTCAATTACATCTTTTAAATATTCGTTGGTTTCAATATTTTTTATTTTAATTGTTTTCCAATCACTTCCAGCTTCATTTATACCGATAGAAGCTAATTTTTTATCTTTAGAAAAAGTTTCAACGTTAGCTGAAGTAGTGCCTTTTTCAGACATTGAATTGGGGTCTAAAAAAATAGTTTCTTTTCCATCTTTCCCCTTTTTATAATACGTAACCGATTGATTTTGTAATCCGTTATTTTTACTAATGAAATAGTAATCACCTTTTTTATATGGTAAACCAACTCGCTCGTATTGTAACAATTCTTTTAAACGCTGTTTAAAGTCTTTTTTATATGGAATTTGATTTAAATATTGTTCCGTTACAGCGTTTTGTTCATTCACCCATTTCTCGGTTTCTTTACTTCGATCATCTTCCAACCATTGATATGGATCTGCTACTTTTTCAGTTCCATTAAGATAGGAATCATAAACCGTAGTATCTTTTTTTGAATTAGGATAGTTTAATTCAATTGTATTAAGATTTTTCACTTCAGATAATTTGTGTGCTTTTTTTTCTTCTTTTTTATGGCAAGCTGTTAGTAAAATAATACTAACGAATAGTGTTATTCTTCTCATTTATTCCAATTTTTAAAAGGATTTGTGCTAATATACGAATTATAGTAGTTTAAGTTTCCTGTAACTTCTTTGATAATCCATTTTGGGAGGATTATTGTTTCATTTTTATCTTTTAATTCAACCTCTGCTAAGATGAGTCCTTTATTGTCTCCTAGAAATTCATCAATTTCAAAAAGATAGTTTTCATACAAAATTTCATGACGAATTTTTTCAATACAATGTTTCTCACAAAGAGGAAATAGAATTTTTGCTTCTTGAAGACTGAGTTCTTTTTCCCATTCAAAGCGTTCCAAACCATCTTTTGAAGATTTTCCCTTTACTGTGATAAAAGCTTTATTTCCTTTTGTTCGAATACGAACGGTACGTTCAGGATCGGTATTAAGGTAGCCTTGTTTAATTGGAGTTGATTTTTGAATGAATTTTCTAAAATCATCTGAAACTAAAAATTTACGTTCTATTTCAATATTCATGTGAAATGTATGTATGGATTAATGTAAAAATAGTAATTTTAAAGAAAGAAAATACGTTTTGGAGAAATCAGAATTAAGAAAACAATATAAACAGAAGAGAAAACAATTAACAGAAGATGAAATTCGGTTGAGAAGTTTAGATCTTTTACGACAATTAAAAGAAACGGATGTGTTTGAAAACCAAGTGTTTCATATTTTTTTACCCATTGAGAAACGAAAGGAAGTTTTTACTTGGTTTTTTATTGAATTCTTAAGGATGAAAGGAAAAACCATTGTGGTCAGTAAATGTGATTTTAAAACGACAACACTTGAACATTTTAGATTAGATAAGGATACTATTTTAAAGGAAAATCATTATGGCGTTCCAGAGCCTATTGAAGCAAAGCGTGTTATGCCAAAGGAATTGGATGTTGTTTTTGTCCCGTTGTTAATTTCAGATTCTAATAAATATAGAGTAGGCTATGGAAAAGGGTTTTATGATCGTTTTTTAGCAGAATGTAGAGAAGATGTTAGAACTATAGGGTTGAATTTTTTTGAGCCAATTGATCACATAACTGATGTGAATTCATATGATGTTTCGTTAAGTGAAGTTGTTTTTAATTCAAATTAAAAGAAAGGTTTTGGTGAATTCATTTAGAGTTTAATAAAGATTAATTAGCTTGTTTAAGCAGGCAGAATTAAGAAAGATTTCTACCTGCTATTATAATTTACTAATGAACAAGCTATGTTTAATTTAGTTAGACTTTCTCTCACGTCTGATTCGAATATCGGGAGAGATCAACATATATACAAGGAAAGTATGGTGGGATTTATAAATCACGACTACTAATTCATGAATCGCATATTATTTATTTTATTGATATATATGGTGTTACGCATGCATAAGGTTTTTTACGCATAATTTCTATAAGAATAGTATTTTAGGTTAAAATTATATGAATTAGCATACAAAAACGATTGAGCCTGTATCAAGTTTTTAATTATTTTGTTCTTTGAATACCTCAGTTTTCATTTGAATTTTATAAAAAAATAAAAGTATGTTTAGAATCATTCTAACAACAAATGATGTAATTTTGTATATTGGAAATAAATTAATTTTATAAGAAAATGTTAGAGTTTTTATCATCAATTTCATGGTGGGTTTGGGTTATCATCGTGTTAGTTTTAGTTGCTATTAGAGATATCTTTTTTAACCCTTATCATACTATTACACATAATTTCCCTATAGTTGGACATATTCGCTACATGTTAGAAAGAATAGGGCCAGAGTTACGCCAATATATTGTTGCAAATAATAGGGAAGAGCGTCCTTTTAATCGAATACAACGTAGTTGGATTTACGCTTCAGCTAAAAAAGAAAACAATTACGAAAGTTTTGGTACTGATCAGGATATTTATCAACACCAATATGTATTCATAAATCCTGCTATGATTCCTTATGAATTGCCTAAAGAACATATTAATCATAAAGAAGCCGATTTTGTACCTTGTGCTAAAGTGATGGGCGCATATCATAAAAGAAAACGTCCTTTTAGACCACGTTCAATAATTAATATTTCAGCCATGAGTTTTGGATCTTTGTCAGCAAAAGCTGTGGAATCCATGAATCGAGGTTCAGAAATGGCAGGTTCGTATCATAATACAGGAGAAGGAGGTCTATCACCTTATCATTCCACAGGTTCTGATGTGATTTTTCATTTTGGAACAGGTTATTTTGGTGTTCGTGGGGAAGATGGAAACTTTTCAATGGAAAAATTGAAAAAATTAGTAGAAGAAAAACCATTTGTTCGTGCTATAGAAATTAAACTTTCTCAAGGAGCTAAACCAGGAAAAGGAGGTGTATTACCAGGAAGTAAAATAACACCACAGATTGCAGAAATTAGGGGAGTGGAAATAGGAAAAGATGTATTGTCTCCAGCTAATCATAAAGCTTTTTCTAATATTCCCGAAATGGTTGAATTTATTGAATCTATTGCAATTGAAACAGGTTTACCTGTAGGAATTAAATCAGCCGTAGGTAAAATGGAACAATGGGAAGAGTTAGCTGAAATTATGGAAACTACTGGGAAAGGTCCTGATTTTATTACGATTGATGGTGGAGAAGGAGGAACAGGTGCAGCACCCCCTGCTTTTGCTAATCATATGTCACTACCTTGGGTATATGCTTTTTCAGATGTATATCAAGTATTTAAAAAGAAAGGACTAACCAATAGAATCGTCTTTATAGGGAGTGGAAAGTTAGGTTTCCCTGCTGAAGCTGCAACTGCTTTTGCTATGGGAGCTGATTGTATTAATGTTGCTCGTGAAGCTATGATGAGTATTGGTTGTATTCAGGCACAAAAATGTCATAACAATCAATGTCCAACTGGAATTGCAACACATAATAAATGGATGCAAGCAGGGATCAATATTCCTATAAAAGCAGAACGATTATCTCAATATTTTAAAACCTTTAGGAAAGAGGTTTTAGCTATTACTCATGCTTGTGGGTATGAACATCCTTCTCAATTTAAAATGAGTGATGTAGATTTAAGTGTTGGAGATAAAAATTTGACAGATAAATTAAATAAAGCTTACGGTTATGATAAAGTAGAAGTTCCTTTTGCCTCTATGAATGAATTGTATGATTGTCAGCATATAGGACATCAGAGTAAATAATATAATAAGAATATGAAGAAAATTAGCATACTATTTATAAGTTTCTTTTTTATCAATTGTAGTTCTTCTTTACATGATTATATGATAGGTAAATGGGAATCAAAGTATGTAGACTTTCATTTTCAACAAGCTGATGGTTTAGTTAATAAGTTTACTGTAAATTTTGATAATCCAGAAGATGAGAATGCAAAAGTTAAAGCATTTTCTGAATATAATCAAGATGGGACGTTTACAGCCCATTATCAAAATGAAAAAGGAGAAAAAATAAACCCAACAAAAGGTACTTGGCAAATTATTCATGATAGTTTAAATATTCAATATGATTCAGGATCGAATCGAGTAAATGCATTCTATAAAATAGTACCAACTTCTTATGGTTTTGAAGCGTATTCACATTACGATTTTGATCATAATGGATTAGTTGATACCCTTTTTATGAAATCGAAACGATTAGATAAAATTAAATAATTAAAAATACATTTATTGAGAAAAAAAGCGATATTTCTTTTCAAGGAATATCGCTTTTGAGTATCAATGCATCATATTATTGAATTAGGGATTGTATTGGTAAACTGTCCTTCCATTTAATGGCTGAACCGGACGGTTATTATTTCCTAAAATCTCATGCATAGAAGTTATTTGTGAAGAAGAGGCTTCTATAGGATTTTGATAAACAAACCAAGTTGCTATTTCAGAACAGGGAGGTGTTGTTAAAGATCCTGAATAGGTATAGTATTGAGCATTAGAAGGTAAAGCATCCTTAATATTAATAATATTTTGAGAAGAATAGCGTTCATCTTTAGTTTTAGGTAAATCATTGAAGAATTGACTTAAAAAAGAATTTTCTTGTCCTTCTTGAACTAATATGCCAATAACAACCAAATTAGAAGTTTGAGGATCTTCATGTACTAAATGAATTTCCATTGGATAATGAACCCCATTTATAGTATGTTCAGAAGGAGTATGAAAATGAAATTGCTCCAACTGATAAGTAATACCATCAATTATGATAGAACTTCCAGAATTGTAATATTGTTCGACAGTATGTCCGTTATTTTCCAGTTCAATTGTTGTAGGTTGATAAGACATGGTAAGGGATTCTAAACTGTTGTTTTGTGTTGTTTCTTGAATGTCAATAGGAGATTGTACCGTTCCAGCACATTCTGAGTAACAATTACTCCAGTTTAAGGGACCATTAATTGCTCCATATCCCCATTCTTCACAAATTGAATTGTTGTCTTTATCATCATCATCACTTTTACATGCAAATAGAATGAATGAGAAAAGACTTAAGTAAATCAAAGATTTCCAATTTTTCATTTTAATAAGTTTTTATTTTAGATGATAAAATTAGAATGTTAATATGTTTGTATTCAGTTATTTATAGTTTTTTAACGTTAAATAACATTCTATTTATCTCATTAAATAAATTAAATGATACATTATTTAAGAAACAGATAATTTTGATAAAAAATTAGACTTTGGAGTTTGTTATTCTTTATAATAAACTCGTTTTACTCGTGGAGAAATAGAAGTTAATACTTCGTATGGAATGGTTTGTTGCCATTGAGCAACTTCTTCTAAAGAAGGATGTTCTCCTAAGAGAATTACAGTATCCCCTTCTTGACATGAAATAGTAGAGATATCAACCATAATCATATCCATACATACGTTGCCAACAATAGGTGCTTTTTGATTGTGAATCCAAACATAACCTACTTGATTACCTTGAAAACGGCTAATTCCATCGGCATAACCAATAGGAATCGTAGCAATAAGCGTTTCTTTTTCAGCTTTAAAACGACGACTGTATCCCACTGTTTCACCTTTTTTTAGTGTTTTTATTTGAGAGATAGTACTTTTTAAGGTACCTACATTTTTAAGATACTGTTGAATTTTAGGGTCAAAATTATAACCGTAGATTCCAATACCTAAACGAACCATATCAAATTGGTATTCACTAAAATGAGATATACCAGAAGAATTTAATATATGCTGAATAGGTTGATATCCTAAAGTGGAGGTAAGCTTTTCATATAAAGTTTGAAACTGTTGAACTTGACCAAGTGTAAAATCTTTTTCTTGAGGAACATCAGCTGTAGCCAAATGTGAGAAAATAGATTGTATATGAAGCCATTCTGTATGTTCTTTTAGAAAAGATTGGAGTTGCTTCATGTCACTTTCTTCAAATCCTAAACGATGCATTCCAGTATCTAATTTTAAATGAATCGGATAGTTTTTTTGATTGGTTTGTTTTAGTTTTTCAATAAAAGATTCTAAAACTCTAAAACTAAATATTTCAGGTTCTAAACGGTTTTCAATAATCGAAATATGACTTGAAGTATCGGCATTCATAACCATAATAGGCATCTGAATTCCCAAATTACGTAAAGTAATTCCTTCATCAGGATATGCTACCCCTAAATAATCAACTTGGTGAAATTTAAGCAAATTGGCAATTTCGTATACGCCACTACCATAAGAAGAAGCCTTAACCATAACCATCATTTTAGTGGTCGGTTTTAACTTTGTTTTAAAGTAATTTAGGTTATGAATTAAATTTTCTAAGTTAATTTCAAAGATAGTTTCATGGGTCTTTTTAATCATTTTTTGAACTACTTTTTCTAGTCCAAAACGACGAGATCCTTTAAAAAGAATAGCTTCATTCTTAAAAATAGATAGATCTGTATTTTCAAGGAAATCTTCAATATTTTTATAATAAAAAGTTGTTTGAGCTAAACTAGTTTGTTTATTGAAATTTCCAATTAAAATAAGATGTTTGAGATTTAATTTTTTGATAATGGAAAAAATACCTTCATCAAAAGAATTAAATTGAGTTAAAATTAATGATTTGGAAGGATATTCTTGATGAGCCAATACATCTAAAGCTATTTTAACAGAATCTAAATCAGCATTGTATACATCAGATATTAAAAGATTTTCATGAATTCCTTCTAGTAATTCTAAACGCATTTTTAGAGGTTGTAATTGACCAATTTTTTGATTAATTCTTCCTTCAGAAAACCCAAAATGTAATAAAGCAACAATGGTTGTTAAAACATTATCAATAGAAGCTTGATCTACAAAAGGAATTTTAAATTTAATATTAAAATGGTTATGGATAGCTTCTACTTTAGTATAATTTCTTCTTTTCTTTAAACGAATAATTCTTAAGTAAGATCGTTCTGAAAAACCCCATGATAAAAGTTTTTTATCGTGAAAACGTTTTGTAATAATTTTAGTAACCCATTTTTTTGAAGAAGGAAAAATAAGGGTATCACAATGGGTAAATAAATTGAGTTTTTCCTCTAGTAATTCTTCTTTTGAGCGAAAATTTTCTTGATGGGCTGTTCCAATATGGGTTAAAATACCTAATTGTGGTTGAATAATCGATTCTAAATGAATCATTTCTCCCACTTGCGAAATTCCTGCTTCGAAAATTCCTAAAGTATGTTTGGCATTAATATTCCATATAGAGAGGGGAACTCCAATTTGTGAATTATAACTTTTAGGACTACGGGCAATTGAAAAATTATCATTTAAACATGTAGATAGCCATTCTTTTACAATGGTTTTTCCATTGCTTCCTGTAATACCAATAGTAGGTAAACTAAATGATTTACGGTGATGTTTTGCTAATGTTTGTAAAGCTTCTAGTGGATTTTGAACCAGAAGAAAACAAGCCTCATTTAAGGTAGAAAAAGAATCCTCTAAATGAGATACTACGAAACATTGAACCCCTTTTTTATAGGCATCTTGAATATACTCATGACCATTTTTTTGACTTCCTTTTAGTGCAAAAAATAAGGTGTTTTGTGAGTTTTCTATAGCTCTCGAATCAATGGAAAGATGAGAAATAGAAGTATTAGATGCTCCAGTAATGGATGCATTGATAATTTGTGCAATATGTTGAATAGAATAATTCAAATCAAGACTGTTCTTTTTTTATTTCATTCCAATAAGCTGCACGACTTAAAGGTTCATATTCTTGTTTTTCTCCTAACATCACGACTTGGTCACCTTCCGCAATTCGGTGAGAATAATGTGCTAAATTCCCTGTTTTTGAACAAACTGCATGAACTTTGGTTACATATTCCGCTGTAGCCATTAGGTAAGGCATGGGGCCAAAAGGTTTTCCTCTAAAATCCATGTCTAACCCTGCTACGATAACACGTTTTCCACTGTTAGCTAGTTGATTACATATTTCTACAATTCCTTCATCAAAAAATTGAGCTTCATCAATTCCAACAACTTCTGCATCAGAAGCTAATAAAAGGATATTTGCAGATGATTCAACAGGTGTACTGCTAATTTCGTTTGAATCATGTGAAACTACTTTTTCTTCATCATATCGAATATCAACAGAAGGTTTGAAAATTTCCACTTTTTGTTTAGCAATTTGGGCACGTTTTAATCTACGTATCAATTCTTCTGTTTTTCCAGAGAACATTGAGCCACAAATTACTTCAATCCATCCGCTTTGTTTTGTATGATTTATCGTGTTTTCAAGAAACATTTTGTACTTTTATAAATTGAAAATAATAAAGGTAAGTTTTGTTATTTTTAGTTGAAAAAACCTATTGAGGTAAAAAAAGTACCTCTTAGTTAAAAAAACTTACGAAAACAAAATTACAAATTTTTGAAAGATATGATAGGTAAAGATATTAACAATGCAAAAGCAGATTTAATGAATGAAATCAAGAAGGTTTGTGAAGAAATTCAAAAAGTACAAACTTTCTCAGGATTAATTAGTTTAGAATCTAGAGTGAGTAAGATGCATGAAAACTTAATTGTTTTAAAATACTTAGATCAACAGTCTATTCTATCTGAACCTATTTTAGAAACTCCAAAAATTGAGGTAGAACCATTGGATGAGATAAAAGAATTAGACGAAAAGAGCAATTTTCCAAATCTAGCTTTAAGTTTGAACGATAAAATTGCGTTTCAAAATCAATTGTTTAATAAAGATAAAAAGCTTTTTGAAGAAGTGGTAACTCAATTAAATAAAAGTAATTCTTTAATAGAAGCGAAAAATATTTTAAAATTTTATGCTGCACAATTTGAATGGACTTCCAAAGAAGACTTTGCTCAACGTTTCGAAGAATTGATTGAAAAAAGGTTTGCATAATGAAGAGTATTTTGTATATTATACCAACACCTATTGGAAACCTCGAAGATATGACGTTTAGAGGTATTCGTCTTTTAAAAGAAGTGGATTTAATTTTAGCAGAAGATACTCGGACTAGTGGGAAGTTATTGAAACATTTTGAGATTACAACTCCTATGAAATCATACCACATGCATAATGAACATAAAATTGTGGAAGGATTGATTGAAGAATTAAAATTAGATCAAAAATTTGCTTTAATTACAGATGCAGGTACACCTGCTATTTCAGATCCAGGTTATTTGTTGGTAAAAGCATGTATTGAAAATAATATAAAAGTAGAATGCTTACCTGGGGCAACAGCTTTTGTCCCTGCTTTGGTAAGCTCTGGATTACCAGCAAATGAATTTGTTTTCTTGGGATTTCTTCCTGTAAAAAAAGGGCGTCAAAAAAAATTGTTGGAATTAAAAGAAGAAACAAAAACAATGATTTTTTACGAATCACCTCATAAATTAAGAAAAACATTACACGATTTTTCGACACATCTTGGAAAAGATCGATGGGTTTCAGTTTCTAGAGAATTAAGCAAACTATATGAAGAACATGTTAGGGGGACATTAGAAGTGGTTATGGAACACTTTGAAGAAAAAAATCCAAAAGGGGAATTTGTTATAATAGTACATGGAAATAAGTCAAAAAAATAGATGGGTTTTAAAACCTGAAGTAGAATCAACCGTTATCAAACATTTAATGAATGAATTAAAAGTTGATGCAAAAATGGCAGAACTTTTAGCTTTGAAAGGTATTCATACATTTGATGCAGCTCATAATTTTTTTAGACCTAGTTTGGAAAGGCTGCATGATCCTTTTTTAATGAAGGATATGTCTATAGCCGTTTCTCGTATTTTAAAGGCAATTAATGAGAAGGAGCATATCATGATTTATGGAGATTATGATGTAGACGGTACTACTTCAGTATCTATGATGTATATGTTTATTTCTTCTTTAAGTAAAAATGTAACACATTATATTCCTGATCGATATGCTGAAGGTTATGGAGTCTCTTTTCAAGGAATTCAATATGCTATTGATAATGATATTTCATTAATTATTTCTTTAGATTGTGGTATAAAAGCTGTAGATAAAGTAAAAATGGCTCAAGATTCATTGATTGATTTTATTATTTGTGATCATCATTTACCTGGAGAGATAATGCCAGAGGCTAAAGCTATTTTAGACCCGAAACAAAAAGATTGTGAATATCCATATAAGGAATTGAGTGGATGTGGAGTAGGTTTTAAATTAATTCAGGCTATTTGTAAAGAATTATCGTTACCTAATAATGTTTATGAACAATATCTTGATTTAGTAGCAGTCAGTATTGCGGCAGATATTGTTCCTATAACAGATGAAAATAGAATACTAGCTTATTACGGATTAAAAAAATTGAAAGAAGATCCTAATATAGGGTTAGAGGCTTTATTACTTAATTTTGATAAACCAGATTTTACTATTTCAGATGTTGTATTTAAAATTGCTCCTAAAATCAATGCAGCGGGAAGAATTGAGCATGCTGATTTAGCAGTTCATTTATTAACTTCTAAAAATTATGATGAAGTTGAGAAAATTGCTCGACAGATAAGAGGATTAAATACAGAAAGAAAAACTTTAGATGCTGATGTTACCCAAGAAGCACTAGTTCAAATTGTTGAAAATAATGAAGAAAATAACGCAGCTTCTGTGGTTTTTGGGAAAAACTGGCATAAAGGTGTATTGGGTATAGTAGCTTCTCGTTTAACAGAAAGTTATTATCGTCCGACATTAGTTTTTACAGAAAGTAATGGGAAAATGGTAGCTTCAGCTCGATCAGTTAAAGGCTATAATGTGTATGATGCATTAGATCATTGTTCTGAATATTTAGAACAATTTGGAGGACATAAATATGCGGCAGGTTTAACAATGGCCTCAGAACAATACCCTCTATTTAAAAAAGCCTTTGAAGAAGAAGTGAAAAAAACAATCCCTAAATCATTGTTGATACCTCAAATTGAGATTGATACTGAATTAAAATTAGTGGATGTAACACCTAAATTTAATCGAATTTTGAAACAATTTGCTCCTTTTGGTCCTCAAAATATGCGTCCCGTTTTTCTTACTAAAAATGTTTTTGATTCCGGATATGCTAAAGCAATTGGGAATGAAAACAAACATTTAAAGATGAATTTGTATCAGGAAGGAGCTCGAAATATTTTTCAAGCAATAGGTTTTGGGTTAGGTTCTTATTTACCTCAGATAAAAAATAAACCGTTTGATATTGTGTATACAGTTGAGGAAAATTATTGGCAAGGAAAATCTCATATACAATTAAATATAAAAGATATTCGTATAAATTAAAAAGGATGCTTTAAAAGCATCCTTTTTAATTTATTCTTGAGTTTTTACATATTTTTCTAAAGCCATTGACATAGAAGGAATTCCTGGTGTAGGAACTTGAATATCAACTTTTAGACCTGCATTTTTAGCTGCATTGACAGTGCTTTTTCCAAAAACAGCAATACGTGTATCATTTTGTTTGAAATTAGGAAAATTTTCTAGTAAAGATTTAATTCCTGAAGGGCTAAAGAAAACAAGGATATCATAATAAACATTTTCTAAATCCGATAAATCACTACTAACCGTTTTGTACATAATAGCTCTTTTCCAATCTACTCCTATTTCATTTAAAGATTTAGTAACAACAGGTGATAAAACATCAGAAGATGGAAGCATAAACTTTTCATCTTTATGTTTTTTTATGATTGGAATCAAATCTGCAAAAGTTTTTTCTCCAACATAGATTTTACGCTTTCTGTAAACAATATAGTTTTGTAAATACTTTGCAATAGCTTCTGATTGACAATAATATTTTAATGCATCAGGAACCTTGTAGCGCATTTCCTCTGCTAATCTAAAGAAATTGTCAACTGCATTTCTACTTGTTAAAATAATGGCTGTAAATTGAGAGAAATCTATTTTTTGTTTTCGAACTTCTCGGGCCTCAACTCCTTCAACATGGATAAAAGGGATAAAATCAACTTTTATGTTCTTTCTTTCAAGCTTAAAATAAGGAGAAGTTTCCGTTTTTGGTTGAGGTTGCGAAATAAGTATTGATCTTACTTTCATTACGATTCTGGCTTAGCTGCTAATAATTAATATTTTACCTATTACAAGTATGGGTAATATTTCTAGAGCGCAAAGGTACAAAATAATATAATACAAAGGAATGTCTGTGTTACTATTTAGATAAATTAATCTTTTAAATAGAACAAATATAAAACCTATTAGAGCAACGAAAGTTACAGATAATAATAGAATGTATAGTTCTAATTCGTTTATATTCAAGTATTTAATCAATATGGCTAAAACCAATAAAGTGAAGCTAAGAAAAAGGATATAGCGTAATCGAAGTAAAAAATAAAATTCGATATTAGGATTAACTCCTGAAACAAAAAAGGCAATAATAGCCCATAGAAAACGAATCACAACAAATATGAAACAAAAAATACTGGAAATGAGAATATTGTTAATAAGTTTAGAATTGGTAATCTCTAAAATCCATTCAAAATTAAATTTTTGGAAAATAGAATTAAAAAATAACCCTCCAGACATTGAAAATAAAAGAATTCCACAAAAAATAAATAAGAAAGAGTTATCTACCGAAGTTTCAAAATCATTTGAAAATAAGAGAGATAAATTTTTCTTAAATAAGTTGTTTCCTATGGCAAGAATTAAGAGAACAGCCATAAAAACATAGAAAAAAGAATCATTTCCTTGAGTATTTCGTAAGACTTCTTCCAATTTTTTAATTTTAGCAAAGTTATTAAATCTAATAGATTTTTACTAGATCAATTATATTATATTTGCATGATAGAATTTTTATATGTTGAAGAACTTAGTTATCATTCCTACTTATAACGAGAAAGAAAATATCGAAGAAATCATTCGAAAAGTTTTTTCTTTGGATATTTCGTTTGATATTTTGGTTGTGGATGATAATTCGCCAGATTTAACATATCAAATTGTAGAAAATTTACAAGAAGAATATAGAAATCAGTTATTTCTTGAAAAGCGAAAAGAAAAAGATGGTTTAGGAAGAGCTTATATTCATGGATTTCGTTGGGCATTGAAAAATGAATATGATTGTATTTATGAAATGGATGCTGATTTCTCTCATAATCCTGAAGATTTGGAGCGTTTGTTTAAAGCTTTAAAGAATGAAAATGTTGATATGGTAGTTGGTTCACGATATTCACATGGTGTAAATGTTGTGAATTGGGATATGAAAAGGGTCTTGTTATCTTATTTTGCTTCTAAATATGTTCAGTTTATAACCGGTATTCCTATTCATGATACCACAGCAGGTTTTGTTGGATATAAGAAAAGGGTATTAAAAGGGTTGGATTTATCTAAAATAGAATCTTTTGGTTATGGTTTTCAAGTAGAAATGAAATATAAAATTTGGAAAAAAGGTTTTCAAATAGTAGAAATTCCAATTGTTTTTACGGATCGTATACGTGGAGAATCAAAAATGAATGGAGGAATTATAAAAGAAGCAGCTTTAGGTGTTTTAAAATTGAGATTGGATCAATTTTTAAATCGATTATAGTGTGAAATGAGCCCTGAAAAAGAAATTGGTATTGGGTGAATTCCATCTAAATTTATTAAAAAATAAAACAGTGATAGATGAAAAAATATGGGATTTTATTTGTGATATTTTTGAGTGTAGTTTCATGTATTAAAAGATTTGAAGAACCTGAAAATTTACTTTCCAAAGAGCAAATGCGAGATCTTCTAATTGAAATTGGTTTATCAAAAAATATTCCTCATAATGTCTTGGATACGTTGGTTAGAGATAGTAAGAATAAAGCAGACAAAAGAATATTAAAGATTCTTGATAAGAATACGATTACTTTAGAAGTATTTAGGAAAAGCCATCAATATTATACCATGTATCCAGAAGAGTATAAGCTTATTTTTAAAATGATTAAAGATTCATTGAACAAAGAGTTAACTCAGTTAAAAATTGAAGATTCATTAGCAAGAAAGGATAAGGATGTTAAAAAAGATGAAAAAAAGACTCCACCAAAAAAATTATCACAAGAAGAATTAAAAAAAATAGATAAACAAAAGAAAGACTCTATAATGAAACCTATCAAGAAAAAAATGGATTCATTGAGAAAACAGAAATAGAAACTGAAAAATCGGTGAAAAAATTCTTAACATTAAGATTCGATATCATTTAATTTATCCAAAATAAAGGTATGGATTTGCTTCTGTGATAATCCTATTTGTTCTTTAAGTTCTTCTATTTTACCATGCTCAATAAAACGATCAGGATAGCCTTGTATGAAAATAGTACCTTTATAAGATTGTTTTTGGGCATAGTGCATAATTTGTTGTCCAAAACCCCCTTTAAGAATACCTTCTTCATATGTAATGATGGTTGGGTAGTTTTGAAAAACGTCTTGTAACATGTTGTAATCCAATGGTTTTATAAAAGGGAAATGAATGTGAGTAAAAGATGCATCAAGTGAAATGATATCATTTCCAATGGTTCCAGTTGAAAGGACAGCAACAGCTTTTCCTTCTTTTTTTATAATTGCTTTTCCTATTTCAAGTAGTTGATAAGGCTCTTCCCAATCTATTTGATAACCTATTCCTCTAGGATATCGAATAGCATAAGGTTGCTTTGTAAACTGAGCAGAATACATCAAGTTTCGAAGTTCAATTTCATCAAAAGGAGCTGAAACAACTAAGTTTGGAATAGAATTGAGTATAGTTATGTCAAAAAAACCATGATGTGTTGCCCCATCTTCACCTACTAATCCTGCCCGATCGATACAAAACACTACAGGTAGATTTTGTAATGCTACATCATGAATTACTTGGTCATAGGCTCGTTGTAAAAAAGTGGAATAAATGGTTACATACGGAAGGATATCCTGAGTAGCTAGGCCAGCAGCTAAGGTGACAGCATGTTGTTCAGCAATACCTACATCAATTGCTCGTTCAGGAAATTGCTGAATCATGTATTTTAAGGAGCTTCCAGTTGGCATGGCAGGTGTGATACCAAAAATACGTTTATTGGTTTTTGCTAAATCACATAATGTTTTTCCAAATACATCTTGAAATTTTGGAGGAATATTTTGTGATTTTTCCTTTAAACGCTCTCCTGTTTCTTTATTAAATTTTCCTGGAGCATGCCATGTAATTTGTTCTTCTTCTGCTTTTTTATATCCTTTCCCTTTGGTGGTTAGGATATGTAAAAATTTAGGTTTTTGAATATCTTTAAGATCTTCAAAGGCTTGAAATAAAGAATTAAAATCGTGTCCATCAATTGGTCCATAATAATAAAATCCTAATGCTTCAAATATATTCTGAATTTCTGATTGGTTTTCTTCCCAAGTAATATTAGAAAGATATTTTTTTAGAGCTCCAACACTAGGATCAATCCCAATTTGATTATCGTTAAGAATGACTGTTATATTGGTGGTGGTAGCTCCTGCATGATTTAAAGCTTCAAAAGCCATTCCTGAAGCAATAGATGCATCTCCAATTACGGCTATGTGATGACGTTTTTCTTTCTTTAAATCAGAAGCTAATGCCATACCTAAAATTGCTGAAATAGAAGTGGATGAATGTCCTGTGCCAAAGTCATCATAAATACTTTCCTTTCGATTAGGGAAACCACTAATACCATTTAATTGACGTAGTGTTTCTAAATTTCGATGGGTTAAAATTTTGTGAGGGTAGGCTTGATGACCAACATCCCAAATCAGTTTATCATGAGGGAAATTATAAAAATAATGCAAAGCAATGGTTAATTCCACAACACCTAAACTAGCACCTAAATGTCCTTCCTTAGAAGAAACAATATCAATAATTTCTTGACGAATGGATTCAGCTAATTTAGGGAGTTCTTCTTTTGAATATTTTTTTATATTTTGGACCTTTTGCATTAGGACAAAGGTAAGAGGATTAATATAAAGTAAAAAATTAAAATTGAATGAACTGAATATGAGTAAGTAAGATGTAAGTGTATGATTTACAATATTTAAAACGATAAAAAATACTGTTGTACTTTAAATTGTTTTCATAGCTTTGTATAACCAATTTTGAAAAAATGACATCGAATAATTCAACATTAGGGGAATATATAATCGAAAAGCAAAAAGATTTTAAATATTCAACAGGAGAGTTAACACGTTTATTAAGTGCTATACGTTTGGCCTCAAAAATTGTACATAAAGAGGTAAATAAAGCAGGATTAGCTGATATAATCGGAGCTGTAGGGTCTGAAAATGTTCAAGGTGAAGCTCAGCAAAAACTCGATGTATTTGCAAATGAAATTTTTATCAATGCATTGACCAATCGTGATGTAGTGTGTGGTATTGCTTCTGAAGAAAATGATGATTTTATTGCGATCGATCGGGGAGCTAATTCAGATCAAAGTAAGTATGTTGTGTTGATAGATCCATTAGATGGTTCTTCTAATATTGATGTGAATGTTTCGGTTGGAACTATTTTTTCAATTTTTAGGAGAATTACACCAGAAGGAACCCCTGTTCAAGAAAAAGATTTTCTTCAAAAAGGAACAGAACAAGTAGCGGCTGGTTATGTAGTTTATGGTTCTTCTACTATGATTGTATTTACAACAGGAAATGGAGTAAGTGGATTTACATATGACAGTTCATTGGGTGTTTTTTATTTATCGCATCCTGATATAACAATCCCTAAAACAGGTTCTATTTATTCAATTAATGAAGGAAATTATGTGCATTTTCCACAAGGAATAAAAGATTATATTAAATATTGTCAAGAAGAAAAAGAAGATCGTCCTTATACATCTCGTTATATAGGTTCTTTAGTAGCTGATTTTCATCGAAATATGTTGAAGGGAGGCGTGTATTTATACCCTACAACTACAAAATCTCCAAAGGGGAAATTACGTTTATTGTATGAATGTAATCCTATTGCTATGTTAGCTGAACAAGCAGGAGGAAAAGCTTCAGATGGTTTTATGCGAATTATGGAAATAGAGCCTACTGAGCTACATCAGCGTGTGTCTTTTGTATGTGGATCAACTGAAATGGTAGAAAAGGTGGAAGAATTTATGCACCAATAGTGTTAGTATTATTTTTTTTAAAACTATAGATGCTAAGAAATAGCAAAGCACAGAAAGTAGTGAAAGCAACACCATAAAATGAGTATGGGATGTTTTTTAGATCATGGTCATAATAAAAGCCAGATAGAATAGCACCTAGTGTTATACCTAGTTCGAAAAGAATATACATGGTTGAAAAGGAACGACCACGATTTTCAGTAGTACTTAAATCCGTAACCCAAGCATAAGAAGCAGGAGCATAGATCCCTCGCGCAATTCCATAAAGAAAACCACCTGTGTAAAGAATATAAGATGAGGTAGAGGAACCTATTGTTATCATTGCGAGGATCAATAGAATCATTCCAATTTGTACTACGATAATACGACCATATCGATCCGATAGTTTTCCTGCAAAAATTCGAACAAGCATAGAGGCAATTAATACATAAGAAAAGAAAACACCCTTATTACTTATTCCAAGTGAATCAGCAAAATCAGGTATTAAAGTTACCACAACACCATAAGAAGCTACATTAAATAGAAGAATAACTGAAGGAAGTAATACGCTAGGTTCAAAAAAATCATTTTTAGTAATTTTTAATAATTTCCAAGAAATTTTTTGACGTTTTTCTTTTGGTAAGGTTTCTTTCATACCAAAGAAAATTAAAACAGAAAGTAAAGATATAATTCCTGATGTGATAAACATAGGGGAGAATCCCCAATGTTCCTTGATGAAAGAACCTAGAACAGGTCCGGATGCCATTCCTGTACTTCCTAAAACACCTAATATTCCCATGGCTTCTCCTCTTCGGTTTTGAGGTACAATATCAGCTAAGTATGCGGCAGTAGCAGTCGGTTTAAAACCAGTTGACATACCGTGAATTGAACGTAAAATGAAGAAACCTAATACAGTAGTCCAAATAGGATAAAAAATAGAGGCAACAAAAGCAACAAAAGCACCAAAAATCATAACAGGCATTCTTCCGATAGCATCAGTTAATTTTCCACTTAATGGACGAGAAATCATAGCAACAATTGTGAATGAAGCAATGATATAACCAATATTAATATCATATCCTCCAATACTTTTTAAAAAATCGGGTAATTCAGGTAGCATCATATTAAAACTCATAAAGAAGAATAATGAACTAATGCTAAGGAGCCAAAATTGTTTATTTTTTAAAAAGTTTTGTTCCATGAAGATCTTTTCAAGGTGTAAAATTAGTTTATTATTAGTAGAATTAACCTATATTTTGTTTAAAAAGATTCTTAAACTTAAAACCCTTCCAAATTTAATTTGGAAGGGTTTTTATATTTTACCATTCATCATAATCACATCGACAGACACTTTGACAGAATAGTTTTATTCCTAAACGAACTTGATGTCCACCACGATAATAAGAACCATATTCTCCTAAATCTACATCATAAGAATATGAAATCTTCCAACTTTCCTTATCCAATCCAACAACAGGAGTAAAGGCTAAACTGTTAAAGCCATCACTAGTGTATCCTCTGTAAGAAGCTCGAGCCCATAAACGAGTTTCAGGGTTAATTCCATAAGAAAATTTAGCTCCTATATCTACCATGTCTCGGCGCTGCTGTTCTTCTAAAATATAAGTAGCTGTTGGTGTGATAGAAATAGCATCAGAAGGTTTTATTTTGTATTCAACGGTTCCAATAAAATTTCTTTGATTGATAGGTTCTTCTAGATCATCATCTTTAGAAGTAAAATCCAATAGTGAGTTAGCTGTTAAACTTGCTCGAAAAGGACCACTTAAAAAGGTGAAGGATAAATTAGCATTGAAGTTAGTGTAACTTCTATTAGCTAAGATGGGATCTATATTTTGCTCAACTAAACTAGCTAAATCATCATAATTAAATAAAATAGCTTGTGCAGAAAGAGCCATTTGTAAACGATGTGGGCTTTTAACTTCATCTCCATCAAAAACAAGATGGTGATTGTAAGTTAACTGCATTTCGGTTTGCTTTGTAGGACCATTTTCATCTCGCATGATATAGGCTCCTATACCACGTCTGTCACCAATTCTTTTATTAAAACTGGCAATATAAGTTGCAGGGTGGTCATCTGTACCAAACCACTGTTGTCTTACAGAGAAAGATAAATCTCCACAAATACTTCTTCCAGCCATAGATGGATGTAAAAGATATTCATCACCTAAAAGATAGGTGTTGTAGTAAGGTAAGCCATCTTGAGTAAATCCCACTAAAGATATAAGTCCCAATAATATGGTTAATAGTATTTTTTTCATGCTTTAATCTTTTGTTCTTCTAATCGTAATATGTCCTTTTAAAATAGGTGTCGCACCATCATTGAATTCCATAACATACCAATAGGTTCCGTTAGGTAATGGTTTTCCATTGATATTTCCATCCCATTTCAGATTGTTTGTTTTAATTTGATATAAATAACGTCCATAGCGGTCGAATATTTTTACATCAAGGTTTGTACATCCTTGAAGTGCAGATAGATCCCATGTGTCGTTATAACCATCCCCATTAGGGGTAAAGGCTTTTCGTAAAACGAAAGGAGTATAATATTCTCCTGAGGTTTCAATAACACAACCGTTAGCATCTTGTACTTTGTAAGTATGAAATCCTTGTGTAATATTAGTGAATATTGGACTAGATTGCCATGGGCCGTTATCTAAAGCGTATTGATATGGCTGTGTACCTCCAATAGGTTGTAATAAAGTTTGGTTATAACATGTTTTGATATTTTCATTTTGTAAATCAAGTGTTGAAAATAATACAGCTAATGATCCTGTTGAAGAATTACCTTCAGGTGAAGTGACGGTTAAAACATAACGCCCAACTTCACTTATTGTAATGGTTTTTTCATTACTTGAGAAACCATTAGGTCCATACCATTGGAAAATATAATCTTGAGGATATTTATTAGAAAGATCTTTGGTTACAGGATCTATCGTACCAGTATCATTTTTACAGAATACTATATTTTCACCAAGAGCGGTTTCTACATTTTCTAGAACTAAAATATCAATTGAATTAGTTTTAGATTCACATTTATTAGACATTAAAACATTATATTGTCCAGTGTGGTCTAAGGTTACGTTTTCAATAATTGGATTAGCAAGATCCGAAGAAAAATCATTAGGACCTGTCCATAAATAAGTTTCAATATCTGTTGGGTTTGTTGTAGAGAATTCTAATGTATCTCCTTCAAATAATATAGTATTAGGAGTTGTAATAGCGGTATCAGAAAGATCTAATTCATTTACTTGAATGAATATAGTATTGGAAGCACAGTTTTTACCATCAGAGGAAGCTGTTGCATAAAATTCACCTTCTCCTAAGTCAATACCATTCTTTAAATCAATAATAACAAGTTTGGTTCCTGTTCCTACTTCTGTATCGGTTGAATCAAACCATTTAATAAATTGAGGATCTCCATTTGAAATAGTAATATTGAGTTCTTCATATTCAGAGTCTTTACAGTAGTTTAGTTCTGAGATATCAGAAGATATTATAGGAGGTGTTATTTTAGTAAAAGTGAATTCTAGTCTTTCACTAGTACATCCTGATAAAGGATTTATTGCTTCAGCATAATAAATTGTTACGTCATTTGAAGCATAGTCATCAGGATGAGGATTGATTGTTTCTCCATTTTTAGTCCTACCACGCTCTATATTATCACTATTATACCAAATAATTTCATAGTTATCATCATTTGTTTTAGCACCAAGTGGATTAGGGGTTACATCTTGACAATAAAATTGTTCTAGATCTGTACTTGCAGTTATTGTTGTAGGATCTTTATATACTACACTCATCGGGTATGTTATAGAAAAACAACCAATTCTATTTATAAGCTGAACATAAACTGTTTCTCCGATATATTCTTGGGGTAATATAAAGTTATTTCCTTTTCCGATTAAGTTTTGAGATGCTAGGTCAGAGTTAGAGTACCATTCTACACTATTAGGATCACTCATATCCACTGTATTGTCAGTAGCGTATAATGTAAGTGTTTCCACATCTGTATTACCACACGAAAATATCTCAGTAGGAGGATCTTTTAATTGAGGTGCTTTATAGTTTAGTACAGAAATTTTGACTAATGAGGATTTACAATCATTAGTTCCTATTGCTTGTACCCAATAATTTCCAGAAGATGTTACACTAATTTGTTTCCCTTTTACTTGTGTTCCAGTAGAATCTAAAAGAGGGAGAGTCCCATTTTTATCAAGATACCATAAAACATTATCACTAGAAGCATTTGAGATTACAGTAATAATTTCTTCAGTTTGATTTTGACAAAAACCATAGAAGTCTGATTCAGGTTTAAGTGTAGGAGTATCACCTGATGGTCTAAATTCGACGCGGATTCTTCCTGTAGGTTGTGTACAATAAGCATTACTCGTTACTTCAGCCCAATATATACCTGAAGGTTCTTTAGGAACGAAGGGATTCCCACGACTTTTAATAACACCTCCTGTTTCCTGACTATACCATGTTACTATGGCTTCTTGTTCTCCAATTCCATCTTTGAAATCAATTTTTAATTGTAGATTTTGTATACCACAATAAAAAACATCTTCTGCTGAAAGACCAGTAGGTGTTGCATCTTCTATAACATTTATATTAAAAGGAGCTGAATCGCAGCTTTCTCCAGATATACCTTTTGCTATAGCATAGTATTCTCCTAAAGGTACATTACTCCAAGATAAACCTGTATGTCTAAGAGTATTAGTTGAATCATACCATTCTACTGTTTTGCCATTAGTTGAAACAGTTAATGAAGGAGTTTGTCCACTACATATTGGATATTTTGTTTCGCCTGAAATAGATACTTTAGGATAGTTTTGTACTGTAATTGTAATGGATTTGGAATCACACTTGCTATCATTATATGCTCTTACAATAAAGACTCCTGTACTAGAAGTTTTGTATTCTTTCCCAGTTATCCCAGTATCATATAAAATCCCTTTATGTACTATAAACCATTTAATGTCATTAGAGTTTGATGTTACTTTTAATGTAGGAGTATTGTCAGTTTCACAAAAAAATACATCAGTATCATGTCCATCTAATTCCAAAGTTGGTGGAGGATCAGAGGGATTACCTGTAATAATTGCAGTTTGTTCTATTGGTGGAAGTAAATTGGCTGTTACACTAACAGAGTAAGTACCAACTTCTGTCACATTTAATGTAGGATTATTATAATCCAGTGAGACACCATCTTTCGTCCATTCGTAAAAAACTTGAACAGAAGATGATAAGTTGGTAGGTTGTGCATTTAACTCAATAAAATCTTTTCCGCAAATTGAAGTATCTTCCCAAGTAGGTAAAATAGGAGAAGCAGTATCATCACAATTATATTCTGCTGTACCTGTTAATTCAAATTGTATTTGGTCATTAGAGGCAGCAGTTTGGGTTGAATTAATTAAAATGTAATAAATTTTTCCATTTGTAGCAGATATCCAATCTTCAAAGCCAAATTGACTAGAGTCTCCAATACCAGTTGATCTACCATCTGTTTTTGCAAATGAACACCTGATTGGAGGTGTGTTCAAGGGGTTATTAACATTGATAGATTCATAAACAGCGAAATCATAATCTCTTTGACTAGGTGTTATGATATTGAATCCAAATTGCCCTGATTGAGCGATAGTAACTTTTAGCCAAATAGAATTTTGTTCTCCAGTACTTAGACATCCTTTTGCTGAATCTTCTTTTAAATCATCAATTACACCATATCCACTAGGGCTTGGAAATGTTAAAACAGAGGTTTTACAAACATCCAAGGCTTTACTAATATCTTGATAATTATTTTGCGCCGATCCTATAGATACAGCGAAAAGTAGGAATATAATAATAAAGTTTATATGTTTTTTCATAACTGACACTCAATTTTTTACAAAGATATTCTTATCACCGAAT
This sequence comes from Flavobacteriaceae bacterium UJ101, assembly GCA_001880285.1. NCBI lineage: Bacteria > Pseudomonadati > Bacteroidota > Flavobacteriia > Flavobacteriales > Flavobacteriaceae > Flavobacteriaceae bacterium UJ101. The sequence goes on from CP016269.1 coordinate 1,892,880, forward strand.
ATACAAACTTATTTTGATAGATTATGTTCTATTTAAAAAGAACGTCAAAAGGAAGAGAATTAGTATTAGAAATGTGAAAGAAAAGTTAAAGAGTGGTACTTGTTTTTATCAATACCACCCTTAAAAATATAGACAAGAATTTATTTGTTTTTTAATAAATCACGTATTTCTGTCAATAAAGTTTCTTCAGCACTTGGTTCAGCAGGTGCTTCCTCTTCTTCTTTTTGTGTTTTATTATAAGCTCTAATTACCATAAAGATACAAAAGGCTACAATTAAAAAATCCACAATAGATTGTATGAATGATCCATACATCATAGCTACTTCTCCAACAGTTTCTACCACACCATCAGCATTGGTTTGTTGAACTCCTTCTTTCAAAACATATTTCAAAGTTTTAAAATCAGCTCCTACAATCATTCCTATAGGGGGCATTAGAACATCGTTTACAAATGATGTTACAATTTTTCCAAATGCACCTCCTATGATTACAGCAGTTGCTAAATCGATAATGTTTCCTTTGAACGCGAAGTCCTTAAACTCTTTTAACATTCCCATTTTTCTACTTATTATTAATTAATTGATTATTTTTTCCAGTTTAATTTTGTTTTTCCTTCAATTATACCCCATTTATCACTCATACCTCCGTTTACTTCTAGAACATATTTTACAGGTCCTTTTGAGCCTTGGATTCCATATTCGGTCATTGGTGGAGCGTTTTTTACTATATTTAAAACAATAGAGTCTTCTGTAACATACAAAATATCTAATGGAATTCGTGTATCTTGCATCCAGAAGCTTTTAGGTTCTACTTTTGGAAATAAAAAAAGCATACCTTGATTTTCTTTCATTGAATAGCGGTGCTTTAACCCTTCTGAAGTTTCATAATCACCTTCTGCGAATTCAATATCAAGTTGTTGAATTGTTTGATTATCGTTTTTTAGTTCTAATATTCCCTCTTTTGTGAAAAAACGTTCAATACGTTGTTGTGATGAGGTTTGTTTTTGATCATTTTTACATGAAAATAGAAATGATAAAAGGCTCAAAAACAGTAGGTATTTTACAAATAAGTTCATATGGTTGATTGATGAATTTGTGACAAATTTAATTCAGAAAAATTATTTATAATAATATTTGCTAAAGATAAATCTTGATTTTTTGAATTTGGACTATCAAATGCTACACAAAAAATATTAGAATCATGAGCTGCACGAATACCATTTGTAGAGTCTTCTATGACGATACATTCTTCTTTCTTATGATTAGATAGCTTATGAGCATGAAGAAATATAGCAGGGTTTGGTTTCGATTTTGGAAAATCTTCTCCACTTACAATATGAGTAAAGTAAGAGTATAACTTAAAGCGTTTAAAAATTCGATCAATAGTAACTTTAGATGATGAAGATGCTAAAATTAATTGTATACCTTCTTGATGAAATTTTTGAATAATTTCTAAGACACCATCAATTAAATAAAGATCCTCTTTAGTATCGAAAAGATGATTGAAAATAGAGCGTTTTCGTTGAACTAAATCTTCAATATTATGTTGTAAATTATAATCAACAACCAATTTTTCATAAACATTTTTAGTAGAAAAACCAGTTAATGAACGATAATATTGATCAGAAACTTCAATTCCTAATTCTTTAAAATGTTCTAAAAAGGCACTATGATGAACAGGCTCAGAATCGATGATAACACCATCCATATCAAAAATAACGGTCTTAATCATGTTGTATTCTTTTAAAAGAGGTTATTAAAATGAGGATTCCTGCAATAATAAAAGGAATACTTAGCAATTGACCAGTGTTGAGAGCCCAGTCAGCACGTTCTTCTACTTGAGCTAATTTGAAAAACTCTACAAAAAAACGAACAGACCATAATAAAATAAAGAATAATCCAAAAAGGAAACCGCTGTATTTTTTTACAGATGTTTTAAAAAACAAATAGCTTAATAGTATGAAGATAAGAATGTAACCTGTTGCTTCATACATTTGTGCAGGATGTCTATATAATTCCGGATTATAAATAGGGTTGTTAATTTGACTTTGTGGGACAAACATTTTAACAAATTTAGTAGCCCAAGGCAAACTTTCTGAGGTAGGAAAACCAACCATTTCAGAATTAAAAAAGTTCCCTGTACGCACGAAAGCACCTCCCAATGCTATTGGAATAACGATACGATCGTATAACCAAAAGAATTTTTTTCCTAAGGGCTTTAAAAATTTTTTCCAAAATAAAGCAAAAGCAATAAAGAAACCAATGGTAGCACCATGACTAGCTAAACCGCTAAATCCAGTAAATTCCCAACCTTTGATCCAGTGTTCTCCAAATAAGTTTATCAAAAAAGCATTTGGGTTTTCTCGGATAGGAAGAATAATTTCTAATAAATGATTTTGATAATAATCCCAACTATAAAAGAATACTTCTCCAAGACGCATTCCAACAAACATTCCAATTAAAGAATACATTAAGAGTGGATCCAATAAATCAAAACTTACTTTTTCACGATTAAAGATGTTCTTCATAATGTAAAAAGCACAAGCAAAGGCCAAGAGATACATCATACTATAAAATCGTATTGTAAAAAAATCACCAATAGGAATGCCTAAAGGTGGATCCCATGTAAAAGCTAATAATGTCATATGTTTTTTTGTTTTTTGGGAGGAACAGGATCATATCCACTTCCGCCCCAAGGATTACAACTTATAATTCGTTTGATAGAAAGCCATCCTCCGTAAAAGAGTCCGTGGACGCGTAACGCTTCTAAGGTATATGCAGAGCATGTAGGCGAGTAACGACAACTAGGACCAAGTAATGGGCTTATAAAAATTTGATAAAACCGAATAAGCATTATAAATGGAAAAATGATTATGTTATGCAGTTTTTCTTTCATATTCTCCACAAATGTAATGATTTCATAATTTTAGAAGATTAATTTCATGTAAAAAAGAAACTTTCTTTTTAATTTCGGGGGTAAAAAGAAAGTTTCTTAATAAAAAATTAAATGTATAGGGGTTGTTTAATTATTTAGGGAATAATTATTGTTTTTTAATAACTGAAGTAAATATAGTATGAGCTCTTGGCTTAAACTTTTATTTTTCGGTGAATAAAGAGAATTTATACATAAAAAGAGTATTTTAATCGATATGAATAATCATATTTGATAAAGTAATTCTTTGAATGATGAAAAACTATTTTCAATTTCATAAGTCTTTTTTTCTCTAGACATCAATTCTTGAAGGTGTGTAGGGATTTTTATTTTTTCTTTGATAATAGGTTCAATTACAGTGTTGAATTTAGCTGGATGAGCTGTTTCTAAGAAAATTCCAATAGAAGAAGTATCTCCTGTCTTTGTTAAATAATCTCTTAAGCCTAGATATCCTATTGCTCCATGAGTATCCATTAAATAATCATATGTTTCTTTTATTTGTAAAAGAATATCACGTGTTTCTATATCTGTATAAGTAGCTCCAGAAAGATGTTTTTTAAGTGAGTCATAATCTTTATAAATAGTTTGAATACGGATAAAGTTGCTTGGATCCCCAACATCCATTGCATTTGAAATAGTTGAAATGGTTGTTTTGGGTTCATATTTTTGAGTTGATAAATAACGATCTACCACATTATTAACATTATTAGAAGCAATAAAGTGTTTTATAGGAAACCCTAATTGTTGAGCGATCATTCCTGCACAAATATTTCCAAAATTTCCTGATGGTACAGAAAAAATAACATCTTGATCTTTAAATTGTTGTAAAGCAAAAATATAATAAAAAAGCTGTGGGAGCCAACGTGCTACATTAATAGAGTTGGCTGAAGTTAAACCAAATTTTTCTTTTAGTTCCTGATCTAGAAAGGCTTGTTTAACCAAAGTTTGACAGTCATCGAAAGAACCTTCAACTTCAATGGCTGTAATATTTTCACCTAATGTAGTTAATTGTTTTTCTTGCAAGTTGCTTACTTTCCCTTTGGGGTATAAAATAATGACATCAACACCTGATACTTTATAGAACCCATCAGCTACAGCACCTCCAGTATCACCAGAGGTTGCGACTAAAACAGTGGTTTTTTTAGGTTGTTTTTGATTAAAATAACCAAGACAACGAGCCATAAAGCGAGCTCCAACATCTTTAAAAGCTAGGGTTGGACCATGGAATAATTCTAATGTATGTATATTGTCATGTATATTGATAACAGGGAAATCAAATGAAATGGTTTCTTTAATAATTCGTTCTAGATCTTTTTTAGGAATTGTGGCTCCAACAAATTGTTTTATAGCTTCGTAAGCAATTTCTTCACGAGGCATTCCATGAAATTGTTCTAAAATATTAGAATCTAGTGGTTGAATTTCTCTAGGAAAAAAGAGGCCTTTATCAGGGGCAATACTTTCTACTACGGCTTGCTCAAAATTAACTTCTCTTGTATGTCCGTTTAAACTATAATATTTCATTTGTTATTTATTAAGTTATTTGCTTTTATAATAATTGTATTAAAAATTTTTATTTTATTACACGACTTCCTTCCATATTGATAGGAGAAACATAAATTTTAAAGTCAATATTGGTGTTTTGATATATGTTTTCGAAAGCTTTAGCTACTTTTTCAGCATTTTCTTTCCCTTTAGAGAGAGCAAATACAGAAGGTCCACTACCACTAATTCCAACTCCTAAAGCACCATTTTCAGTACCTTGTTTTTTTAGATCATGAAAATGTGGGATTAATGGGGCACGTTGAGGTTCTACTAATACATCGGTTAAGGAACTACTGATTAAGGAATAGTCAGAAGTGTAAAATCCTGAAATTAAACCGCCCAGATTTCCACATTGTGTAATAGCGTCTTTAAAATGAACTTTAGACTTTAAAACTCGGCGTGCATCTAAAGTTTTAACGGTTATTTGAGGTGAAATAATGGTGCAATATAAATCATTAGGAACTGGAATTTTAAAATAATCTAAAGGTTGATAGCCTCTAATAAAAACAATTCCACCAATTAAAGCGGGAGCTACGTTGTCTGCATGATAGCTTTTAGAGGCAACGTATTCTCCTTCCATTCCAAATTCAATTAATTCTTTTTCTGAAAAGGGACGATCAAATAATTCATTTATTGCATATACAAGGCCACTGGCACTTGCCGAACTAGATCCAATTCCACTTCCAGGATGAATATTTTTATAAATTTCAATTTCAATTCCTTCTTGGGTTTGAAGTTTTTCTAACATAGCTAAAGCTGCTTTTCCAGCAACATTATTTTCAGCTTCATATGGAAGGTCATATCCTTCAATATGTTTTATTTTCACTCCAGTTTGATTGGTTTTACGAACAATCATTTCATCACCAATAGCTTCCAAGGCAAACCCCATCAAATCAAATCCACATGAAACATTAGCAACAGAAGCTGGACAAAATACTCTAATTTCTTTCATTTATTTGGTTGGTTTTGGATAAAGTAGATTTTAGCAGGTTTGTAATAATAAAGCCTACTAAAATCTAAAATACTATTTTTTAGCTTACAGCTCTCATTATATCAGCAAATACTCCTGATGCAGTAACATCAGCACCTGCGCCTGCACCTCTTATGATTAGTGGTTGATCAACATAACGGTCTGTGTAGAATAAAACAATATTATCACTTCCATCTAATTGATAATAAGGTGCATCGTGTGATGCTTTTTCTAAACCTACAACTGCTTCTCCATCTTGAAATGAAGCTACAATTTTAAGTTTTTTCCCCTCAGCTTCAGTAGCTTGGCGTAGAGCATCAAATTCATTTCCATTTTTTTCTAATAATTGAATAAATTCTTCAACAGATTGTGTTTCAAAATATTCCTCACCTAAAAATGAATTACTTTTAATATCTTCTAGTTCATATTTATAACCTGATTCACGTAATAAAATCAATATTTTACGTTTAACGTCTAATCCACTTAAATCAATTCTGGGATCAGGTTCTGTAAAACCTAATTCTTGTGCTTGTTTTACAATATCAACAAAACGGGTGCCTTCTTTGAAGTTATTCATAATAAAATTTAAGCTTCCAGAAAGAACTGCTTTGATTCCTCGGATTTTATCACCACTTTTAACTAAGTCATTTAAAGTATTGATAATAGGTAATCCAGCTCCGACATTAGTTTCAAAAAGATATGGAGCTTTATGTTTTTTTGATAAAGCTTTTAAATTACGATAACGTTCATACGATGCTGAAGAAGCAATCTTATTACAAGTTACAACCCCAATTCCGTTTGAAAGACACTTTTCATAATAATCAGCAACTTCGTAATTGGCAGTATTATCTACGAAAATAGAATTTCCTAAATTGGAATCTACAATTTGGTCAACAAATTTTTCTAATTCCATAGTAGCCCCGTTTGGTAGGTCTTCCTGCCAAGTATCCAAATTAATTCCTTCTTGATTAAAAAGCATCTTTTTAGAATTGGCGATAGCTATAATATTGATTTTTAATTGATTATTTTCTGCTAAATAATCATATTGTTGTTTAATTTGTTCAATTAATTTACCACCTACTGTTCCAATTCCAACAATAAAAAGATTTACTTTTTTAATATCTTCTTCAAAAAATTCTTCATGTAAAACATTTAGTGCTTTTTTCAAGTCAGATTTAGCAATTACAGTTGTAATATTATTTTCTGATGATCCTTGAGCAATAGCACGAATGTTAATGGCATTTTTTCCTAAAACATGAAATGTTTTTCCTGCAATACCATGATAGTTCTTCATATTTTGACCTACAATTGCCAAAATACTTAGTTCTGTTTCAAATTTTATTGGATCAATAATTTTTTCTAATAAGTCGTACTTTAATTCTTCATTTAAAGATTTTAAAGAAGTATCTAAATCTTCAGGAGAAATAATCATGGTCATTCCGTGTTCTGAAGAAGCTTGCGTAACCATGATGACGTTAATGCCCCTGTCAGAAAGGATTCCTAGAAATTTTTTAGTGAAGCCGGGTTTTCCTACCATTCCACTTCCTTCAATAGTAATCGAACAAACATCAGAAATACTGGTTAGACCACTGACAGATCTTGTGTTATCAATATTTTTACTAATTAAGGTTCCTGATTTTTCAGGTGAAAAAGTACTTTTTACAAGGATTGGAATTTCCTTTTTCATCGCTGGAATAATAGTAGGAGGATAGATAACTTTTGCTCCAAAGTGGCAAAGCTCTAAGGCTTCGTTATACGATAATTCAGGTAAAGAGATAGCATTTTTTACTAATCTTGGGTCTGCGGTCATCATTCCGTTAACATCTGTCCAAATAACTAATTCTTTAACATCTAATGCTGCTGCAATGACAGATGCAGTATAATCAGAACCTCCTCTGCCTAAAGTAGTTGTAACACCATTATCATTTGAAGCAATAAACCCTCCTAAAACATAATTTTGATTATCTTGAAAAGTTTGTTGTATATTTTGATCGGTTGTTCCAAAATCAATTTTAGCATTGCTAAATTCGTCATCTGTGTTGATAATGGTACGACTATCAACCCATTGAGAAACAATTCCGTTTTCGTTTAAATAAGTATTTAAAAGTGTTGAAGAAATGATTTCTCCATAACTTAATAAATTATCATATGTCTTATTAGAAAATTCTTGTAAATTATAAATGCTCTCTAGAAGTAATTCAATTTCATTTAATTTTTCTCGTACAAATCCGATACTTGTGGCTGCATTTTGTGGATCTAAATGGGTTCTAATTAAATCTATATGATAGGTCGATATATCTTCTAAAACAGTTTTGTACATGGTATTTTGCATCTCGGCTAACATAGCAGTCTTAAGTAGGTTGTCTGTGGTTTTTCCACAAGCTGAAACTACGATAATACAATTTTCTGACTCTTGTTGTGCGATTTTGAGAATCTGCTCAAAACCATTTTTGTGACCAATTGATGATCCTCCGAATTTTAAAATTTTCATGTTTTGTACTGTTAAATAGATAAGTAAGCAAAAATAGAAGTCTGTTTTTAAGAAACCAATTTTAATAGAATTATTTTTATATTAAATATTGAAAATAATGAATGTAGTAAAGAAAAATAGAACAATGTGTTAATTATACAATGTATAGGATGGTTTTGATTAAAAAATTATATTAGTTTCAACTTTTTATAGGGATATTAGAAGTAGATTTTTAAACAATCTAAATTATTGGTATAACATAATTTAATTATAAAAAAAGAATCAAACCCAATTAAAAAGCGTATATTCGCGGCTCGTAAATGCACTGTACTGTTTTTATGGGTAGTGGAAAATGTAGTGTAGTGCTTTAAAAAAAAGAATATGAGTTCATTTAAAGATTACGGATTTAAAAAAGAAATCCTAAAAGCATTAGACGATTTAGGTTTTGAAAAACCATCGCCAATTCAAGAAAAAGCTTTTGATCAATTAGCTTCTTCAGAGCAAGATTTAATTGCGATGGCACAAACAGGAACAGGAAAAACAGCAGCATTTAGTCTTCCTATATTAAACGAAATTGATGTTGATATTCGAAAACCTCAGGTTATTATTTTATCACCAACACGTGAATTAGGTTTGCAAATAGCCAAAAACATAGAAGATTATTCTAAGTATATGGAAGGTATTCGTGTGCAAGCCGTTTATGGAGGAGCAGATATTGAAAAACAAATTCGAGGAATTAAGAAAGGGGCTCAGATCATTGTGGGAACTCCAGGAAGAACATTAGATTTGTTGAATAGAAGACGTTTGGATTTGTCTGAAATCCAATGGTTAGTTTTAGATGAAGCAGATGAAATGCTTTCTATGGGCTTCAAAGATGATTTAGATGCTATTTTAGCAGGAACACCTGATTATAAGCAAACTTTATTGTTTTCAGCTACAATGCCAAAAGAAGCACAAAGCTTAGCTTCAAAGTACATGATTAACCCTGCAGAAATAAAAGTTTCTCCAGCAAAAAATATTGGGAATAAAAATGTTACCCATAATTATTATATCGTAAATGCAAGAGATCGTTATACAGCTTTAAAAAGATTGGTGGATTTTGCTCCTGAAATTTATGGTATTATTTTTTGTAGAACTAAGAGGGAAACAAAAGATATTGCAGACCAATTGATGCAAGAGGGGTATTTAGCAGATGCGATTCATGGAGATTTGTCACAAGCACAGCGTGACTATGTGATGAAACGTTTTAGAAATAAAAACTTGCAAATTTTAGTAGCAACTGATGTTGCAGCTCGAGGAATTGACGTAAATGAATTAACTCATGTAATCAATTATAATTTACCTGATGAAGATGAAGTTTATGTACACCGAAGTGGGCGTACAGGGCGAGCAGGTAATGAAGGTGTTTGTGCAAGTATTATTACGAATCGTGAAGTTGGAAAAATCCGCTCTATAGAACGAAAAGTTGGAAAAATGAAAAAAGCCAATGTTCCAACTGGTAAAGAGATATGTGAAAAACAACTGTTTAATACAATTCATAAAATAGGTCAAATAGAAATTAATCATGAAGAGATTGATGAATATTTGCCAGCTATATATGAAGAACTAAGCGAAATGTCTCGTGAAGAATTATTACAACGTTTAGTTTCATTAGAATTTAATCGATTCTTAGATTTCTATAAGGGCTCACGTGATATCAATGTTGAAGAGAGAGAAGGAGGAAAGGCTCGGAGTTCAAGAAATGGATTTACTCGCTTTTTTATCAATGTTGGGAAGAAAGATCGTATGAATCCAAAAGAACTTTTAATTTTAATTAATGAGAATATTAAAGTTCGTAATATAGAAATAGGAAGTATCGATTTATTAGAAAGCTTTTCGTTTTTTGAAGCAGATTCAGCACATAAAGATGAAATTTTAACTTCAATGAACCGAATTCAATACCGTGGAAGTCGTGTGTCAGTAGAAGAAGCTCAACAAAAAAGCCGTGGAGGTGGAAGAAGTAGAGGTCGTGGAGGAAAACGAGGTGGATTTAAAGGACAAAGAAATGGTTCTGGAAGACGAAATGACGGGCGTTCAAGAGGTAGAGGTAGAAGATAAATTCAAAAAAAAATAAATTTTTATTCCTGAGAAGAACAAAATTTGTATATTTGCATTCCGAAAATAGAGTAAATAAAGAAATAAAAGAATTAATTATATGTTAATCATTCCAGTAAAAGAAGGAGAATCTATCGATAGAGCTTTAAAAAAATATAAAAGAAAAATTGATAGTACAAAGGTTTTAAAGCAATTAAGAGGACGTAAACAATTTACAAAACCTTCAGTTGAAAAAAGACAAGCTAAGATTAAAGCAATCTATAAGCAAAAATTAGCACAGCAAGAAGATTAAGAAATAGATTCTTATAAAATATAAAAACTGTTATTCAAATTTTTAGTAGATTTGGATAACAGTTTTTTGTATGATACAATGAAATTGTTTCAAAATTATTAATGAACAGGGTGGTTGGATAGGGTACGGAATTAATAATATGGAAAATAAGATGATTCCAACACCACATATAGGTGTTGTAGACAAATCAAAGATTGCAAAAACCGTAATTATGCCTGGGGATCCCCTTAGAGCAAAATTTATAGCGGATAATTTCCTTGAGAATGTAGAGCAAATTAACAGTGTTCGAAATATGCTAGGATACACAGGTAATTTTAAGGGGAAAAAAATTACTGTAATGGGTTCTGGTATGGGAATGCCGAGTATTGGGATTTATTCATACGAGTTGTTTGCTTTTTATGATGTAGAAAATATTATACGTGTAGGATCAGCAGGAGCTTATACTGCAGATTTAAATTTATATGATGTAATTATTTCAACAGAAGCTTATAGCGAATCAACATTTGCAAAAATCGTTTTAGGGGAAGAAACGAATATATTAAGTGCTTCTGAAGGAGTTAATAAAAAGCTAATAGAATCAGCTAATCAATTAGGATTTGATTATGTCGAAGGAAAAATTCATTCCTCAGATGTCTTTTATCGTAAAAATTTTGAAGATTATAAGGTAATTCATAAGGAACAAGGATGTTTAGCTGTAGAAATGGAATCATTTGCTTTGTTTGCAAATGCAAAAGCAACTGGAAAAAACGCAGCGTGTGTGTTAACGGTTTCTGATAGCTTGGTTACGCATGAGGCAACCAATGCAGATGAAAGACAAAATGCTTTTACAAAGATGATGGAAATAGCTTTGAATGCGAATTTGTAATCAAAGAAATTATAATTCATAAAAAAATATAAAATGGTTATTTGAATTTATGGTAAATTTGAATAACCTTTTTTTTATGGAATTAATCAATAAGTTTAAAGAATATCTTGAGTTAGAAAAGCGTTATTCTGCTCACACTGTTAAGAATTATGTTGCAGATGTAAACGAGTGTGCACAGTTTTTTGAGTTAGATAAAACTTTTCCATTAGAAATAACACATCAAGATATTCGAGGATATATTATTTTTTTATCAGAGAAAGAATATTCTGCACCTAGTATTAATAGAAAATTATGTTCGTTAAGAACGTTCTATAAATATCTGATGAAGATAAATCAAGTTACGAAATCTCCACTTGATTTAATCGACCCAATTAAAAGTCAAAAAAAGGTTCAAGTGCCTATATCGAAAAATGAAATGGGTCTTTTGTTGAATTCTGAAGAAATTTTCCGAAATGATTTTGAAGGAATACGTGATTTGTTAATTATGGAATTATTGTATCAAACAGGGATAAGAAAGGCTGAACTAATTAATTTAAAATGGTCAGATGTTGATTTTTCTACAAAGACAATAAAAGTTTTAGGGAAGCGTAATAAAGAGCGTATAATTCCATTAACAGATACTTTAATTAAAATTATGGTAAAATATTTAGAGTATCGTGAAGAGATTGATGAAAAAAAACAAGAAGCATTAATTCTTACAAAAAAGGGTAAAAGAATTTATCCAAGCCTTGTTTATCAAATTGTAAATTATTATCTTAGTCTTGTAACAACAAAAGATAAAAAAAGTCCTCATATGCTCAGACATAGTTTTGCATCACACTTATTAGATTCAGGAGCAGACCTTAATGCGATTAAAGAGCTTATGGGACATTCTAGTTTAGCCTCTACACAAATTTATACCAACAGTAGTCTCAAAGAATTAAAAAAAATGTATAATCATACTCATCCGAGGAGTATAAAAAAGTAATTGCTTATGAAATTAATAGTTCATTCAGTAAATGTTGACGCATGGGAAAGTCTAAAAGAATATGCAGAACGTAAATTCGAAAAACTAGGACAATATTATGATAAAATAGTTTCAGTTGATGTATATTTTAAATCGGTGAATACTTCTGAAAAAACCTCAAGTAAAATTGTAGAAGTAGAAGTAGCGGTTCCAGGTGAAAATATCATGGTGAAAAAAACAGGTCAATCATTTGAAGAATGTGTTGATTTATCATTGGATACTTTAAAAAGACAAATTATCAAAAAGAAAGAAAAAGAGAAAGCATTTTAATAAATATTTAAAATAGATTAAAAAAAGGATATTCTAAAAAAATATCCTTTTTTTAGAATAAAAGTTGTTGTATAGCTGTTTTTTTTGTGCATTTTAATATTTGACAAAATATAATTTAAATACAATTGGAGAGTTAAAAGCACCAACTAATAAGCGTTTATATGATGGAGCTCCTTATGCTATTCTAATAATACGAAGTGAAAATAAGGAAATAAAATCTTGTGGCTTTGATCATGGTGAGCCACCTCAAGAGTTAAAAAAACTAGTTGATGAAATTATAAGAATAGGGAATAGTAAAAAATAAAATGCTAAGTCTTATTAAAATAGTTCTAACAGAAGAAGATTTCTTTTTGAAAAAAGATAGAAAATGCCACAGAAAATGTAATTAAATATATGTGGTATAATGGATTTTTAGAGCCGAAAAATAAATAGGTAAAAAAAATAAAAAAATGTTTGTAAAAATAATAAAAGATATTACCTTTGCAACCGCATTAAACGTATAGTGCGATCGTTCTTTAACAAAAAGATAATAAGCCGATGTAGCTCAGCTGGCTAGAGCAGCTGATTTGTAATCAGCAGGTCGTGGGTTCGAGTCCCTCCATCGGCTCTTATTTAAAAAGTAAAAAAACTTTTGTGAAGTTGTATTTTTTTTATAATTTCGCAAAGCTTTTTGAAAGGGAGGATACTCAAGCGGCCAACGAGGACAGACTGTAAATCTGTTGGTTTTTACCTTCGCAGGTTCGAATCCTGCTCCTCCCACTATTGGAATTTTAGTTTAAAACTGAAGTTTTAATTAATTAGGCGGGAATAGCTCAATTGGTAGAGCATCAGCCTTCCAAGCTGAATGTTGCGGGTTCGAGTCCCGTTTCCCGCTCAAGTTTTAACAAAAGGCTAAGCGCATAGGTGTGAAATAAGCCGGTGTAGCTCAGTGGTAGAGCGTTTCCTTGGTAAGGAAGAGGTCACGAGTTCAATTCTCGTCATTGGCTCTACATTTTGTTATTATATAAAGTTTAGTTAATAATAGTAAATATAATAATTTTAGAAAATAAGTATAGTCATGGCAAAGGAAACTTTCGATCGTAGTAAGCCGCACTTAAATATCGGGACTATTGGTCACGTTGATCACGGTAAAACTACATTAACTGCAGCTATTACAAAAGTATTAGCTGACGCTGGATTCTCAGAAGCAAAAGATTTTGATCAAATTGATAATGCACCTGAAGAAAAAGAAAGAGGTATTACAATTAATACTTCACACGTAGAATATGAAACGTCTAATCGTCACTATGCACACGTAGATTGTCCAGGTCACGCCGATTATGTTAAGAACATGGTTACGGGAGCTGCTCAAATGGATGGTGCTATTTTAGTAGTTGCTGCTACAGACGGACCTATGCCTCAAACACGTGAGCATATCTTATTATGTCGTCAGGTAAATGTACCTCGTATCGTTGTTTTCTTAAACAAAGTAGATATGGTTGATGACGAAGAATTATTAGAGTTAGTAGAAATGGAAGTAAGAGATTTATTATCTTCTTACGAGTACGACGGAGATAACTCTCCAGTAGTTGCTGGTTCTGCTTTAGGAGCTTTAAATGGTGAAGGACAATGGGTTGAAACTGTGTTAAACTTAATGGCTCAAGTTGATGAGTGGATTGAGTTACCTCAGAGAGATCAAGATAAGCCATTCTTAATGCCAATCGAAGATGTATTCTCTATTACTGGTCGTGGTACTGTTGCAACAGGACGTATCGAATCAGGAGTTATTAACTCAGGAGATGCTGTAGATATCATCGGTATGGGAGCTGAAAAATTATCTTCTACTGTAACAGGAGTTGAGATGTTCCGTAAAATCTTAGATAGAGGAGAGGCTGGAGATAACGTAGGTATCTTATTAAGAGGTATTGAAAAAACAGATATCAAACGTGGTATGGTTATCGCGATTCCAGGATCTATTACTCCACACGCTAAATTCAAAGCTGAGGTGTATATCTTGAAAAAAGAAGAAGGTGGACGTCACACTCCATTCCATAATAAATACCGTCCTCAATTCTACGTTCGTACAACGGATGTAACAGGAGAGATTATCTTACCAGAAGGACGTGAGATGGTATTACCAGGAGATAACTTAACTATCGAAGTTGAGTTAATTCAACCAATTGCATTAAACGTAGGTTTACGTTTCGCTATCCGTGAAGGAGGTAGAACAGTTGGAGCTGGTCAGGTAACTGAAATTATCGGATAAGATAAAATTAGATATTAAGAATAAAGGTGCTCAATTTAGAGCGCCTTTATTTAACTAAAAAATACGGGCGTAGCTCAGCTGGTAGAGCAGTGGTCTCCAAAACCAAAGGTCGTGGGTTCGATCCCTACCGCCCGTGCAAAGAACAATATTATGAGTAAATTCGTAGATTACATTAAAGGTTCATACGATGAATTTATGAATAAAGTTACGTGGCCTAATTGGGACGAACTTCAGTCTGCTACTTTGGTAGTGGCTGTTTTTGCGTTGTTAGTGGCAGGCGTTACAGCTTTAGCAGATTGGGTAATCAATACAGGAGTTTTAAATTTATTTAAATTATAATATCTTTTATAATCATATGAACGCGATAGATAAAAAATGGTATGTTTTAAAAACCATTAGTGGACAAGAAAACAAAGTGAAACTTTATATTGAAAATGAAGTTCAGCGTTTAGGTTTAAGTGATTATTTAGGACAGATTTTGATTCCTACTGAAAAAGTAGTACAAATACGTAATGGTAAGAAAATTACCAAAGAAAAAGTATATTTTCCAGGCTATGTATATTTGGAAGTTGCTCTTGAAGGAGAAATGCACCATACTATTATTAGTCTATCAAATGTAATAGGTTTCTTATCCGAAACAAAAGGAGGAGATCCATTACCTATGAGAAAGTCTGAAGTAAACAGATTATTAGGTAGAATGGATGAATTAGCAGAAAATGTTGATCAAATTGCAATTCCTTATATAGTAGGTGAAACTATTAAAGTAATAGGGGGCCCTTTTAATGGATTTAATGGTTCCGTAGAGGAAATTAATGAAGATAAAAGGAAACTTAAAGTTTCGGTGTTGATTTTTGGAAGAAAAACACCAATGGAACTTAGCTTCTCAGAAGTAGAGAAGGTATCGTAAATTAAGAATATAAGAGCTGCTTCCACAGTTATGTAAATATTAATATTTTTTAAACAATTAAAAAATGGCTAAAGAGGTAAGTAAAATTGTAAAGCTACAGGTACGTGGTGGCGCTGCAAACCCATCTCCACCGGTTGGACCGGCATTAGGGGCTGCAGGTGTTAACATTATGGAATTCTGTAAACAGTTCAACGGTCGTACACAAGACAAACAAGGTCAAGTATTACCAGTTGAAATTACAGTTTATACTGATAAGTCTTTCGACTTTGTAATTAAGACACCTCCTGCTGCAGTTCAATTATTAGCTGCTGCAAAGGTGAAAAAAGGGTCTTCTGAACCGAATCGTAAAAAAGTAGCTACTGTTACTTGGGATCAGGTAAGAGAGATCGCAGAAGGTAAAATGCCAGATTTAAACTGCTTTACAGTTGAATCAGGAATGAAAATGATTGCAGGTACTGCACGTTCAATGGGAATAACCGTAACTGGAGATGCTCCATTTTAATCATTAAAAGAATAGTAAATGGCGAAGTTGACAAAAAAACAAAAGGAATCTTTTGTAAAAGTAGATAAAACAAAACAATATAGCTTAGCAGAAGCTGCAGGATTAGTAAAAGAAACTTCTATTACTAAATTTGATGCCTCTGTTGATTTAGCTGTTCGTTTAGGAGTTGACCCAAGAAAAGCAAATCAAATGGTTCGTGGTGTAGTTTCATTACCTCACGGAACAGGTAAAGATATTAAAGTATTAGCTTTAGTTACTCCTGATAAAGAAGCCGAAGCAAAAGAAGCGGGTGCTGATTATGTTGGTTTAGACGAATTCTTAACAAAGATTAAGGGTGGATGGACTGATATCGATGTGATTGTAACCATGCCTAGCGTTATGGGGAAATTAGGACCACTTGGACGTGTTTTAGGACCAAGAGGATTAATGCCTAACCCAAAAGCAGGAACTGTTACAATGGAAATCGGTAAAGCAGTAAAAGATGTGAAATCAGGTAAAATCGATTTTAAAGTAGATCGTTACGGAATTGTACATGCTGCAATTGGTAAAGTTTCATTCTCTGCTGAGCAAATTAAAGAAAATGCTGCAGAATTAATCCAAACATTAAACAAATTAAAGCCTACAGCAGCTAAAGGTACTTATATGAAGAGTGTTTACTTATCTTCAACTATGGGACCTGGAATTGCAATAGATGCTAAATCCGTTTAATCGTTTAAAACAAAATTGTTATGACAAGAGAAACAAAAGCTCAAGCAATAGAAGAATTAAAAGGAATCTTAGCAGATAATGCTACGATTTACTTAGCAGATATTTCTGAATTAAATGCATCACAATCATCTGAATTAAGAAGAAATTGTTTTAAAAATGGAGTAAAACTTCAAGTTGTGAAGAATACTTTATTGAAAAAAGCAATGGAAGCTTCTGATAAAGAGTTTGACGAATTATATGGAAGCTTAAAAGGAAATACTTCAATTATGATTGCAGAACAAGCAAACGCTCCTGCAAAAGTAATTAAAGACTTCCGTAAAAAAGCTGAAAAGCCAATTTTAAAAGGTGCTTGGATTGAAGAGTCTTGCTATGTTGGAGACGATCAATTAGATGCATTAGTAGCAATCAAATCTAAAGAAGAATTAATTGGAGAAATTGTTACATTGTTACAATCACCAGCTAAAAATGTACTTTCTGCATTACAATCAGGAGGAAGTACGGTTAGTGGCTTAGTAAAAGCATTATCAGAAAGAGCAGAATAAGAATACACAAATAAATATCTAAGAACAAAAAATTATTAAAATGGCAGATTTAAAAAACATTGCAGAAACATTAGTTAACTTAACAGTAAAAGAAGTTAACGAATTAGCAACTATTTTAAAAGATGAATATGGAATTGAGCCTGCAGCAGCAGCTGTAGCAGTAGCTGGACCTGCAGCAGGAGGTGCAGCAGCAGAAGAAAAATCTGAATTCGATGTTATCTTAAAAGCAGCAGGAGGATCTAAATTAGCAGTAGTTAAATTAGTGAAAGAATTAACTGGAGCTGGATTAAAAGATGCTAAAGAAATGGTTGATGGAGCACCAACTCCAATCAAAGAAGGTGTTGCTAAAGACGAAGCTGAAGCTTTAAAAACTCAATTAGAGGAAGCTGGAGCTGAAGTAGAATTAAAGTAATAGATTACTTAATAATACAACAGGTTTAGACCTACGAGAATAACTCGTTGGGTCTAAACCATTTTGCGTATATAATGGTTAAGTGAGTGTTCACCATTAAAAAAAAGAATACTATTTATGGTTAACTGTTTGTTAATCAAAGTTTAAAGCATACAGAGTGTATGTGTTATCTATGTTTCTAATTTTAAAACCGTATAAAATTGGCGGATAAAACAGTAAAATCTCCGGAAAGAATTAGTTTTGCTTCTGTAAAAGGGCAATTGGATTATCCTGATTTCTTAGATGTTCAGGTAAAATCATTTCAAGATTTCTTCCAATTGGAAACGAAAGCAGACGATCGTGAAGACGAAGGTCTCTTTAAAACGTTTGCAGAAAATTTCCCTATTTCAGATACGAGAAACCAATTCGTATTAGAATTTTTAGACTATTTCGTTGACCCTCCTCGTTATTCTATCGAAGAATGTATTGAAAGAGGTTTGACGTATAATGTACCTTTAAAAGCGCGTTTGAAGCTTTATTGTACAGACCCTGAACATGAAGATTTCGAAACCGTGGTACAGGATGTGTATTTAGGTACAATTCCTTATATGACCAATAGTGGTTCCTTTATTATTAATGGGGCCGAACGTGTGATTGTATCGCAATTACACCGTTCTCCAGGAGTATTCTTTGGACAGTCTTACCATGCAAATGGTACCAAATTATATTCAGCACGTGTAATTCCATTTAAAGGTTCTTGGATTGAATTCGCAACAGACATTAACAGTGTAATGTATGCGTATATTGATCGTAAGAAAAAATTACCTTTAACAACATTGTTACGTGCCATCGGATACGAACGTGATAAGGATATTTTAGAAATCTTTGACTTAGCAGAAGAAGTAAAAGTTTCTAAAACTGGATTGAAAAAAGTTTTAGGAAGAGCTTTAGCTGCCCGTGTGTTGAATACATGGCATGAAGATTTCGTGGATGAAGATACTGGAGAAGTAGTATCAATTGAGCGTAATGAAATTATTCTAGATCGTGAAACGATTTTAGAAGAAGGTCATATTGAAGAAATTATCGAATCAGGTGTAAAAACAATTTTATTACACAAAGAAGATAACTCTTCTGCAGATTATGCCATCATCCATAATACATTACAGAAAGATCCAACAAACTCTGAAAAAGAGGCTGTTGAACATATATATAGAGTATTACGTAATGCAGAACCGCCTGATGAAGAAACAGCTCGTGGTATTATTGAGAAATTATTCTTCTCAGAAGCACGATATAGTTTAGGTGAAGTAGGACGTTACCGTATCAATAAAAAATTAGGTTTGAATATTGATATGGATAAAGAAGTATTAACAGAAGAAGATATTATCTCAATTGTTAAGTACTTAATTGAATTAGTAAACTCTAAAGCAGAAGTTGATGATATTGATCACTTATCGAACCGTCGTGTACGTACAGTAGGTGAGCAAATGGCGAATCAATTTGGTGTTGGTTTAGCTCGTATGGCACGTACTATTCGTGAGCGAATGAATGTGCGTGATAACGAGGTGTTTACACCAATCGATTTGATCAATGCTAAAACATTATCTTCTGTAATTAATTCATTCTTCGGAACGAATCAATTATCTCAATTTATGGATCAAACCAATCCATTAGCCGAGATTACACATAAAAGACGTTTATCAGCTTTAGGGCCAGGTGGTTTATCAAGAGACCGTGCCGGATTTGAGGTTCGTGACGTTCACTATACACATTATGGACGTTTATGTCCAATTGAAACTCCGGAAGGACCGAATATTGGATTAATTTCATCTTTATGTGTATATGCGAAAGTAAACAAGATGGGATTCATCGAAACACCGTATCGTAAAGTTGAAAACGGAAAAGTAGATAAAGGAGTTGTTTATTTATCAGCTGAAGAAGAAGAAGAGAAAATTATTGCACAAGCCAATGTTGCTTTAAATGATGATAATGAAATAGCATCAGATCGTATTGTAGCCAGAGATGATGCAGATTATCCTGTGGTTGAACCAGGTCAAATATCTTATATGGATGTAGCACCTAACCAAATTGCTTCCATTTCAGCATCTTTAATTCCATTCTTAGAGCATGATGATGCCAACCGTGCTTTGATGGGATCGAACATGATGCGTCAGGCTGTACCATTATTAAAGCCTGAAGCTCCAATTGTAGGAACTGGTTTAGAAGCACACGTAGCAAGAGATTCTCGAATTTTAATCAATGCAGAAGGGGCAGGTACCGTTCAGTATGTTGATGCAAATGAAATTGTAATCGAATACGATCGAACAGAAGAAGAACAATCGGTAAGTTTTGATTCCAATATAAAATCATATGAATTAACAAAATTCAGAAAAACCAACCAAAGTACTTGTATTACATTAAAGCCTATTGTTAAAAAAGGTGATCGTGTAGAAAAAGGACAAGTTTTAACGGAAGGTTATGCTACTGAAGATGGAGAATTAGCTTTAGGACGTAACTTATTAGTATCGTTCATGCCTTGGAAAGGATACAACTTTGAGGATGCGATTGTAATTTCTGAAAAAGTAGTACGTGAAGACTGGTTTACATCGATTCATATTGACGAATATTCAATGGATGTTCGTGATACAAAATTAGGAGCTGAAGAATTAACGAATGATATTCCAAACGTTAGTGAAGAAGCAACGAAAGACTTAGACGAACACGGAATGATTCGTGTAGGAGCTGAAGTAAATCCTGGTGATATTTTAATTGGAAAAATTACACCAAAAGGAGAATCAGATCCAACACCAGAAGAAAAATTATTACGTGCAATCTTTGGTGATAAAGCAGGAGATGTAAAAGATGCTTCATTAAAAGCGACGCCATCATTACATGGAGTTGTTTTACGTAAGACCTTATTTGAAAGAAGCATTAAAGATAAGAAGAAAAGAGCTGAAGATAAACTAGAAATAGAACGATTAGAAGCGAAGTATTCTAAATTACAAGCAGAATTAAAAGATACTTTAATTGATAAACTATACCATTTAGTTAACGGTAAAACCGCTCAAGGAATTACCAATGATTTAAATGAAGAAGTAATCAAAAAAGGTACAAAATTCTCTCAAAAAGTATTAAATAGTGTAGACGATTACGTACACTTAGTAGGAGGACAATGGACAACAGATGACCATACCAATTCTTTAGTACGTGAATTGTTACACAACTATAAGATACAAGTAAACGATTTACAAGGAGCTTTACGTCGTCAGAAATTTACGATTTCAGTAGGAGATGAATTACCTGCAGGAATCTTAAAATTAGCAAAAGTTTATATTGCGAAGAAACGTAAGTTAAAAGTAGGAGATAAAATGGCAGGACGTCACGGAAACAAAGGTATTGTAGCACGTATTGTACGTGAAGAAGATATGCCTTTCTTAGAAGACGGAACGCCAGTAGATATCGTATTGAACCCACTAGGGGTACCTTCTCGTATGAATATCGGTCAGATTTTTGAAACTGTTTTAGGATGGGCTGGTAAACGATTAGGTAAAAAATACGGAACGCCTATTTTTGATGGAGCTCATATTGATGAAATCACCACTTTAACAAGAGAAGCAGGTATTCCAGACTTCGGACATACACATTTATATGACGGAGGAACAGGAGAACGTTTTGATCAACCTGCAACCGTAGGTGTTATCTACATGTTGAAATTAGGACACATGGTAGATGATAAGATGCATGCTCGTTCAATCGGACCATATTCATTAATTACACAACAACCATTAGGAGGTAAAGCTCAGTTTGGAGGTCAGCGTTTTGGTGAGATGGAAGTTTGGGCACTAGAAGCATACGGTGCAGCACATACGTTACGTGAGATATTGACGGTTAAATCAGATGACGTTGTAGGACGTGCAAAAACATACGAAGCAATTGTGAAAGGAGAAGCGATGCCAGAACCAGGTATCCCTGAATCATTCAACGTATTGTTACACGAATTACAAGGTTTAGGATTACATGTACGTTTAGAAGAATAATAAAGCTTTAAAAGGGGAACAATGTTCCCCGAATAGGCTTTTTAATTAAAAAATAAAGTCAACTTCAGATTTTTGAATATGGCAGTTAGAAAACAAAATACACCAACTCGATTTAATAAAATTACGATTGGATTAGCATCTCCAGAGTCAATTTTACAAAAATCACACGGAGAGGTTTTAAAACCTGAAACTATTAATTACCGTACACACAAACCAGAACGTGATGGTCTTTTCTGTGAGCGAATCTTCGGTCCTGTAAAAGATTATGAATGTGCGTGTGGTAAATATAAAAGAATTCGCTACAAAGGAATCGTTTGTGACCGATGTGGTGTTGAAGTTACGGAAAAAAAAGTACGTCGTGATCGTATTGGACACATTAATTTAGTTGTCCCTGTAGCGCATATTTGGTATTTTCGTTCTTTACCAAACAAAATTGGATATATCTTAGGAGTACCTTCTAAGAAATTAGATATGATTATTTACTACGAACGTTACGTAGTAATTCAAACAGGTGTTGCGACGCGTCCTGATGGAGAACCATTAAACAAAATGGATTTCTTAACGGAAGAAGAATACCTGGATATCATGGATGAGCTTCCAGTTGAAAATCAATATTTAGAAGATACGGACCCCAATAAGTTTGTCGCTAAAATGGGTGCTGAATGTATCGAAGAATTATTGAAAAGAATCGATTTAGATGAATTGTCATATGAATTACGTCATAGTGCCAATAACGAAACATCGAAGCAAAGAAGAACAGAAGCATTAAAACGTTTACAAGTTGTAGAATCATTACGTGATGCAAACCGTAAAATGGAAAATCGTCCAGAGTGGATGGTGATGCGTGTTGTTCCGGTTATTCCACCAGAATTACGCCCATTAGTACCATTAGATGGAGGACGTTTTGCTACTTCTGATTTAAACGATTTATACAGACGTGTTATTATTCGTAACAACCGTTTGAAACGATTAATGGAAATCAAAGCCCCTGAAGTAATCTTACGTAATGAAAAACGTATGCTTCAAGAGTCAGTAGATTCCTTATTCGATAATACAAGAAAATCATCAGCCGTTACAACGGATTCCAACCGTCCTTTAAAATCATTATCCGATTCATTAAAAGGAAAACAAGGTCGTTTCCGTCAAAACTTATTAGGTAAGCGTGTGGATTATTCTGCTCGTTCGGTAATTGTAGTAGGACCTACTTTAAAATTACACGAATGTGGTTTACCTAAAAACATGGCAGCTGAATTATATAAACCATTCATCGTTCGTAAATTAATCGAAAGAGGAATTGTTAAGACCGTTAAATCTGCGAAAAAGATTATCGATCGTAAAGAGCCTGTAGTATGGGATATCTTAGAAAATGTTCTAAAAGGACGCCCTGTATTACTAAACCGTGCTCCTACGCTTCACCGTTTGGGTATTCAAGCTTTCCAACCAAAATTAATTGAAGGAAAAGCAATTCAATTACACCCATTAGTGTGTACGGCCTTTAATGCCGATTTCGATGGTGACCAGATGGCGGTTCACTTACCTTTAGGACCAGAAGCTATTTTAGAAGCACAATTATTAATGTTGGCTTCTCATAATATCTTAAACCCTGCTAACGGAGCTCCAGTAACGGTTCCTTCTCAGGATATGGTATTAGGGTTATATTATATGACAAAAGAACGTACTTCAACAGAAACGCATAAAGTGAAAGGAGAAGGTTCTGCATTCTATTCAGCAGAAGAGGTTCGAATTGCATATAATGAGAAAGCAGTAGATTTACACGCGAAAATTCGTGTAAAAGTAGACGTAAAAGAAAACGGAGAATTTGTTAATAAATTAATTGAAACAACGGTAGGTAGAGTATTGTTTAACGATGTTGTACCGAACTCAGTTGGATATATTAATGAAGTATTGACAAAGAAATCCTTACGTACCATTATTGGTAATATATTAAAAGAAACGGATGTTCCTACAACGGCACAGTTCTTAGATGATATGAAAACTTTAGGGTATAACAATGCCTTTGAAGGAGGGTTATCATTTAGTTTAGGAGATATTTTAATTCCGGATCAAAAAGAACCGATGATTAACGAAGCTGTTGATCAAGTAGAAGGTGTAAAATCCAACTATAACATGGGATTAATCACCAACAACGAACGTTATAACCAAGTAATTGATATCTGGACGACAACCAATGCGAAGTTAACGGATATCGTGATGAAGCGTATGACGGAAGATCAACAAGGATTTAACTCGGTATACATGATGTTAGATTCAGGAGCCCGTGGTTCGAAAGAGCAGATTCGTCAGTTATCTGGTATGCGTGGATTAATGGCAAAACCGCAAAAAGCAGGTCAATCAGGTGGAGAGATTATCGAAAACCCGATTATTGCCAACTTCCGTGAAGGATTATCGATTCTAGAGTACTTTATTTCAACGCACGGTGCACGTAAAGGTCTTGCCGATACCGCATTAAAAACAGCCGATGCCGGTTATTTAACGCGTCGTTTAGTAGATGTGGCACAAGACGTAATCGTTCGTGAAGAAGACTGTGGTACGTTGAGAGGTTTAACGATTAAGCCATTAAAGAAAAACGAAGAAATCGTAGAAGGAATTGCTGAACGAATTGTAGGACGTGTGGCCTTATTCGATGTGGTGAATCCTGAGAATGATGAAATCATAGCTAAAGCGAATGAAATTATTACAGAAGATATGGCCGAGGCAGTTCAAGCTTACGGAATAGAATCTGTAGAAGTTCGTTCACCGTTAACATGTGAAGCGAAAAAAGGAATTTGTGAGAAATGTTACGGACGTAACTTATCCACAAACCGTCCAGTACAAAAAGGGGAATCCGTTGGAGTTGTGGCAGCACAATCGATTGGAGAGCCGGGTACACAGTTAACCTTACGTACATTCCACGTGGGAGGTACCGCAGGTAACGTTTCGGAAGTTTCGTCTCACGTTGCAAAAGGTGATGGTACAATCGAAATCGAAGAATTAAGAACCGTTTCAAGTGTTAACGAAGCAGGAGATAAAATCGAAATCGTAGTATCGCGTTCATCTGAATTGAAGATTACAAACGATAAGAATAATGTGATCATGACGGCCAATATTCCTTATGGGTCAGAATTGTTAGTGAAAAACGGTTCTAAGATCACAAAGGATACGGTAATCTGTAGTTGGGATCCATATAATGCCGTAATTATTTCAGAAACGGCAGGTAAGATTGTATACGAGAACATCCAACAAGGTATCACGTACCAAGTAGAGATGGATGATCAAACTGGATTCCAAGAAAAAGTAATTTCTGAATCACGTAATAAGAAGTTAATCCCTACTTTAAAAATTGTAGATAAAAAAGGAGAAGAAGTAAAATCATATAACTTGCCAGTTGGAGCCCATTTAATTGTAGATGATGGTGAAAAGATTGAAGCAGGTAAGATTTTAGTGAAGATGCCTCGTAAGTCTGCAAAAGCAGGGGATATTACGGGAGGTTTACCACGTGTAACCGAATTATTCGAAGCACGTAACCCTTCTAACCCAGCAGTGGTTTCTGAAATTGATGGTACCGTTTCGTATGGTAAAATCAAACGTGGTAACCGTGAGATTATCATTGAATCACGTACAGGTGAGATTAAGAAATACTTGGTGAAATTATCAAGTCAGATCTTGGTACAGGAGAACGACTTCGTTAAAGCAGGTATGGCTTTATCTGAAGGTGTGATTACACCACGTGATATCTTAAATATTAAAGGACCAACAGCGGTACAAGAATATTTAGTAAACGAGATTCAAGAGGTATACCGTTTACAAGGGGTGAAAATTAACGATAAGCACTTTGAAATCATCGTACGTCAGATGATGAGAAAAGTAGAAATCGTGGATTCTGGAGATACGATTTTCTTAGAAGGAAGAGTGGTTCACAAACAACAATTTATTGATGTGAATGATGAAATCTTTGGTAAGAAGGTAGTAGAAGACGCTGGAGACTCAGATGTATTCAAACCAGGACAAATTGTAACACCTCGTGAATTGAGAGATGAGAACTCGAAATTAAAACGTGAAGATAAGAATGTTGTGATGGCAAGAGATGCGAATCCGGCAACGGCTACGCCAATCTTACAAGGAATTACGCGTTCATCTTTACAAACAAAATCATTTATCTCTGCGGCATCGTTCCAGGAAACAACGAAAGTATTGAACGAAGCAGCAGTAGCAGGTTATTCAGACGAATTAGAAGGATTAAAAGAAAACGTAATTGTTGGACATAAGATCCCTGCAGGTACTGGTTTAGAAGAATACGATGAAATCATTGTAGGTTCTAGCCGTGAGTACGAAGAAATGGTAAGTGAAAAAACATTATAAAAAGAAAGATTATGGCAGAAGATAAAAAGCCTCAAATGAATATAGAAGTTCCTGATAATGTGCATGAAACTTATGCAAATTTAGCAGTGATCAACCATTCTCCAACCGAGTTTGTGGTAGATTGTATTCAAATGATGCCTGGAATGCCTAAGGCGAAGGTAAAGTCAAGAGTGATTTTAAATCCTTTACACGCGAAGCAGTTATTGGCTGCTTTAGCAGAAAATGTAAAGCGTTATGAAGAAACTTTTGGAGAAATTACACAACCCAATGTAGCAAAGCCAACCAGTAATAATGGAGATGCCTTGCACTTATTTGGAGCCAAAGGAGAAGCATAATAATCATTTTATTATAATTTAAAACCTCTCTCGTCTTAGACGAGAGAGGTTTTTTTATATAGGATTTATAAGTGAAATGATGCTACGAACCCTATATATTTAATGTGTGTGATCCGCTACACTCTTTTTTGATGATTTATATAGTGTATAGAGGGTGATAAAAGCTAATAGTTCGATTCCTACAATAATAATATGCATAATGAAGTCCATAGTAGGAGAAACAGGGGCATTTAGTAAAGGGAATAAAGGATCTATAATGGTTTCGAATCCTTCTCTTAGTACATTCATTAAGAACATGATCAGAAATAATTTTACATCTTGAGAAATCATAATAATAATGGAGACCATGGCCATGGTGAGTGTTCTTGCTCCAAATTCATATGCAAGATTATAATCAGAAACCGTTTGTAAGGTAATGCCTGATGCTAATACAGCTTCATGATCAATAAAGAATAAATATACTTGTGAGAGCATAATTAGAATTAATAGGCCTTGTAGGATGTTGATCCAAAGTGGAATTTTTGTTTTCATATTTTTAATAATAAACTGAGTTACGCAAAGTTACTATTATTAGTTTCTTTTGGTTATTTTTGTTTACAGTTTATTGTCAAAACCATTAAAAAGTAGTTACGTATAAGTAACCATTAATAAAGAATGAGTGAAAAGAATCATGAAAATTGTCCCTTAACCCAAGCACTTATTGTAGTGGGAGGTAAATGGAAACCTATTATTATTTCACATTTACATAAATCCCCTAAGCGATTTGGTCAACTGGATGCGCTAATACCTAAAATTTCAAGGAAAGTTTTGACTTCTCAATTACAAGAATTAGTACGAGATAACCTGTTAACACGTCATAGTTATCCAGAAACCCCACCTCGAGTGGAATACCGATTGACCGAAAAGGCAAAAGAATTGGTTCCTATATTTCAAGCAATGTCAGAATGGGGCATGTATTTGATTGAAAAGAAGAATCATAAAGACCTGTAAGATTATTATCTTTAAGCTCAGGTTCTTATTTTACATATAGTAAATTATAGCTTTTTTTTGAACAGGTTTGCATATACTCAATTTTGAGTAAAATTATCAGCTCTAAAACGAAGCTTATATGAAAGTAGTAAATAAAACCAAAACCTAAAATTGAGTATATGCCATGTTCTCTGCTGGCATTTTCCATTCTGTTTGTCTTTCTATAGCTCTTTGCAACCGCAGGAATGAGAATTCTAATGCCATTGAAACACATTTTGTCAGTTATTTTCTTATTAATTTGGGTTTAGATTTCTTTTAATCGAGATACTATTTCTTAATTCAAACAGAAGTTTTGCTAATTCTTTCCTGTTCTTCTTTTCTTTATCTAATAATATGATATTTATCTCTTTGTTAAGATAATACCTTAAATATATAGGGAGGTCCCTAAATCTTATTTCTCCTGAGATTAATAGCTTAATTGCAGATATAGAACTATTCATATATATATTATTAAACTTATCAATGTCAGAACTGTTCAGTTCCTTTTTTATGTCTTTATTTTTATTGTCAATATCTAACTCTTCCTTAGAACTAATAATATTACCAAACCCCAAAGAGTAATGTGATTTGTGTATTTTTTTTATGAATTCATTTGATTTACAGGTTAATAGAAATATATCATGTTTATCAAAGAAATGATTTGCCCATGAAGTATCAAGGAAATAATTATCATATGTATAAGTGTTATCAGGAGTGTATAATCCAGAAGAACTCCCATGTCCCAAATAAATAATTAACGATTTAGGTTCTAAGTCTCCGAGTATATATTTCATATGATTGATTGAATCTTTATCTGAACTAAAATCCCGATAAATCTCTTTAAATTCTGATTTGAATTTTCTTAGAAATAATGTAGAATTATCTAATGCATGGATTATTATTATTTCTTTATACTTATCCATTTAGTTTAGAATAATGAGCAATTGATAGTTCAATAAATTCACGAATAAATTTTAATTTTCCAATATCTTGATTGTTTAAGTTTAATATATCCAATATTTTTTTTCCATCATAATCAGCATTTCCTGTGTTTAGTATTGTATTAGTATCGAATGAAATTAACGAGTCAAGGACAATATTAGAAATTGTATTTGATTGTTTTAATAAAGTTTTTATTTCATCAAATCTATTTTCATCTCTTTTGCAAAATTTTATTTTTAATTCAATAATTTCTCTAATAAACTCTAATGAGGGAATTATATCATCAGGTTTGTCCTTAATTTCTTTTTTTATTTTTTCTAGAATATAATCAGATGCTTTCTTAATATTCGAAGAATAAATCAAAAAGGTTCGACTCTTCCATTTTTCCTTTGTTTGAATAACCCATTCTATTATATCCCATCCTTTAATACCTGAGAAATCTTCGATTCTATCTAAAATATTCCAATCAGTAATAATTAGATTGATATTTCTTCCTTTTGTCTCTTGCTTTATATTTTCTTTAAAATCTTCAAGTTTAAATTTGTTAGAATCTGCAACATAAAAATCAACAGGATTAATTACAATAGGGTTTACTGTGCAACCTTCTATTCTAATTTTATCTTGGTATTGAAAAATGGCTTCAGAATCATCATCAAAGACTAAGTAATTTAATTCAATTCGACTCATTTCAATACAATTTTAAATGAAGCCCCTTTCAATTTTCTATTATTTCCTATAAATTCAATGGTTCCTTTCATATTTATAATTCTTTTTTTTGCATCAAACATACCGATTCCAGAGCCTGATTCTTTAGAATCTCTAACTCCTAATTCGAAAATTGATTCAGGGTTTTTATTTAATATTTCAGAAACACCTATTCCATCATCATAATAAATGATTTCTAAACCTTTATTGACTTTTGAAAATTCAACCAGTATATTTTTAGCTTTTGCCTTTACAGAGTTTGAAACTAAATTATCTAGAACAATATCAATATCTATAGGATTTATTAATGAGTATTTATCAATAATATTATCAATTTTGATATTGATGTTTGGTCTAGAAATATCTATATCGTTTAGATATTCTTTTATATATTTAGGTATGTTAACTCTTTGATTCGTAAACTTGTAGTCAAATTTTGATTTAATAATTATTTGTGAAACTTTAATAGCTTTATCAATATTATTCTTAATAGAATAAATAGTAGATTTTGTTTCTGTATCTAAATTAGACGATAATAGGTCGTTTACATATTTAGAGGCATTACCTACATATAAATCAATGGAATGAATTAATTGTTCAGCATCATCACTTAACGTTTTTCTTGTGGCAGTTAGATATTGAGTTTTCTTTGTCTCAATTGAAAGTTTATCAGTAATATTCTTTCTTTTTTCTGCTTCTTCACGTGCTTTCTTCTCAGCTTTTAACTTTTCTAATTCGGCTAATGCTCTTTCTTTCTCTTTTCTCTCTGTTTCAAGTTCTGCTTTTTGTTTTTTCTCCTCAGCCTCTTTTCTTTTCTTTTCTTCAAGCTCTCTTTTTTTCTTTTCTAATTCGGCTTTATTTTCAGCTTCGATTCTTTTTTTTCTTTCTTCTTCCTCACGCTTAATAGCATCTTCCTTTTCTTTTAGAATTTTATTAAAAGAATCCTCTGTTAATCTAACCTGATTTAATAAATCTTTATCACTAGTTCTTTCTGCAATTTTTTCTAAATCTGTAATGAATTTTGGTTGAACAATAGCAAGTTTTTCATTTACAAGGTTTAAAAGGTCTTTATTATACTCAACTATTTTAATATCCTTATCATCACTAAGAGTTTTAACAAGGTTTACAAAGTCAATTCTACTACCAATATTATTAAGAGCTTCTTCATATGAATCTTTGTCTTTATCAATCTTTAATTGTTCTCTATGTTGAAACGCTAGTTCATCATTAAGAAAATATTTTTTTCTCTTAAATGCTTCTCCCCAAAGAACACCTGTTACATATCGTTCAAGTCTTTTTAATGCTTTGTCTTCAAATAACTTAAACAGAATACTTTTACCAGGAGTTTCTACTAATCCACCATCTCTACTTGAAACCTCTTTAAATTCATTATGCTTATCTGTTACAATTTCAACTTTACCAAATAACTCTCTTGTTCCAAGATTTCTACCAAATCCTTGTTGTTTACTTGAATCTAAATTCCAACTATCATCCCCAACATCTCCATAAGGCTGAACTCTAAAACCATTCTTAAATAGGAAAACACTTCCATAATTAACTGGTTCTATATCCATCAATTTTCCAAAATTTATTTTTGCACTTCTGTTTAAAAAATAAAGATTAATATTAAGTTGGTTTATTATATATTCGAAAGGATTAGGTTCCTCAATATGATAAATTAGAGTACCTCTATCAATGATTTTTGTTGTAATTAGTTCGTTTTGAAGAGTAAAATCAATCTGAGTAGTTTTTAAATCTAATATTTTGAGTATACTATTTCCAATAACTCCATTAATATTTAAACCTTCATCAGCTTTTCTAATTGATTGAATATTATTAGAGGCTTCGATTTCAATTTTAAAAGAATTTTCTTCAGAAAAAGGGTTTATTAATTTTTCTAATGAACGTCTTAAATTAAAAATTCTTCTTTTATCCCATTTTGCGTTTAAATTGGTGATTTTAAGAGTAGTTCCATTCGAAGATTTTTTTGGAAAAACAATATCTTTCTTTATTTCTTCAAAAGGTATTTCTATAGAATCAAAGCTTTGTTCAGCATCTTGTTCAAATTTATTCCAGTCAATTTTCACATTAAAAGCTTGATTAGTTTTAACTTTTGAAGTAATTAAGTTTAATTGACTCCCTAATCTATCACAAGAAAAACGACCTACACCTTTTGCACCTGCATAAAATCTTCTAGATTTTAAATTATTTAGATGAGATTCTCTCTTTAAATCAGAGTCCTCCGTTCCTTCTTTTTTTGCCGAGTATGCTACAGCAAACCACTTTTTCTCCAAGTCTTTTTTTGACATTCCTTTACCATTATCAGAAATAATGATTTCGTCTTTATCAAAAGTGATTTTTACATAATCTGCATATGCATCATAGGAATTTTTAACTAATTCATAAATGGCAATAAAATCATCAGTTATTAAATCTCTACCAATGATGTTTTTCATTCCAGTCTTAACATCAAATTTTAAAACCCCTTTATCCATTTAAGATTGATTTTAAAACTAATCCTGCTTGTTCTCCAAAAAGAGGAGGGATTGCATTTCCTATTTGTGAATATCTTGGAACTTCTTGGGTTCTTCTTTTACCACCTGTTGTGTACTTTCCTTTAAATTTATAAGAATCAGGGAAAGATTGTAATCGTGCGTATTCTCTTACAGTCATTATTCTTGGTTCGCAATAATGAATATAATCATCAGGTAAAGTAGTTATTGTAGGAGTTGGCTTACTTGCTTCAAGAATTTTAGTGCTACTTTTTTTAAGGTTAAATAGTTCTTTGTATTCCTTGTTTGTTAGTTTTTTTTCTATTGCAATTTGAAATCTATTTTTAATTGCTTCAGTATGTTTTGCAAACCTATGACTATCTACCTTGTTAGTTGTTTTTAAATATTTACGAACATAATTTTGATAGTTAGAGTTTTTGTTTCCATAAACTCCTTGTTTAAATTTTGGAGTTTCAGATTCAACTTCACCATTAGATTGAAGTAAGTCAGATATTGCATCTTCAAGGGATGGTGTAATATCTAAATTTTTAGAAATTAAAAAATCTACTTTGCTTGATTCTATTTTGTCAAAAAATGTTTCTTTAGAAATATTCGTTTTGGTATTTAAAAAGTCATTTTTTATGCCTACTAAAATAAATCTAGTTCTTTTTTGAGGAATTCCGAATTTAGAAAAATCAATCAGTTGACCTTTTACAGAGTAGCCGAGTTTCTCAAGCTCTTCAACAACATATTTCGAATATGCTTTACCTTGGGTTTTATTGTTTTTAAAACCCAAGGTAAAGCCTTTCACGTTTTCAAAGAAAATTAATTTAGGCTGTACAAATTTGATAAATTCAATATAAGAATTAATTAGTGTATTTCTTGAATCTTTTTCTTTACGTCTCCCAGCCATAGAGAAACCTTGACAAGGAGGACCTCCAGCTACTAAATCTATCTTTCCTCTTAAATCAATGAGGTTTTGAGAATGATTTTCTAAAATTTCATTTATATCGTGATTCTTTTGTTCTAACCAATTAGGCCAATCAAAATGGCTTTTCTTTTTTATTAAATTATGTTCAAGTGTTGTAAAAGCATCTATGCTTTTTTCAACAGCAAAAACACCTTTCCATCCTGCATTATGCAATCCTAATGAAAATCCACCACAACCTGCAAACAAATCTATATATGACTTTTTATTACTCATTTTAACTTTTCTTTGTTGAATTTAGAAGTTCTCTAACATCAATATTTAAAACTTGTGATATAGAAAATAGTGTTTCCAAAGATGGTTGTCTTGAGTTAGTACACCACAAAGAAACAGTTGATTCACCTTTCTTAATTTGTTCAGCTAACCATTTATTTGTACGTTTATTCTCCGCCAATACAATTTTCAATCTATTTATTTCCATATATAACAAATAAATTATCATTTTAAGCAAAAATAGTTTCTTTATATGAAAAAACCTTGAATTTTTATAATTATATATGCAATTTTTATTTAAATAAAAATGATTACCTATGAAAGTAGTTCAAATAGGGTATACTTATAATGAATTGTTAAAACGTTAGATTTAGGTAGTTCAATAAATATAAAAAAGGACTTAAATTGAACTATCTATAGAGCACTATGTATAATGGACTGTTTTTTATAGGGGAAATTTAATAAGGAAACATTATTTCTTTAATTTATTTTTGAATAGTGTAATAAATTTATTATATTGTACTTAATAATTTAAAAATGGAAATGTTATGAGTATTAAATTTAAAGTAGTTCAGCGTAAGAACCCACGTGATTTAGAAGCACCCGCAAAGTATTATGCCACTTCAGTACCCCAAGAAAAATTAGATTTAAATGATTTAGCCGATTTAATGGCTGACGGATCGACCGTTCGTAGAAATGATATTTACGCTGTATTGGTCGGTTTAGTGGATAGTATGAAAAGACAGTTAAGGCAAGGCCATATGATCAAATTAAACGACTTAGGTTCCTTTGCCATTAATGTATCCGCAGAGGGGAAGGAAAAGAGGAAGAAGTACTGGGAACCACCATTAAAAAATCAAGAATTATTTTCCGTCCTTCCAAAGTAATGAAGACCATGTTAAAGTCGTTAGATTATGAAAAAATAGAGTAAGATTGTAACATAAAAAGAAAGAACAAAAATTATATCAAGAAGTAACCTTAAAAACGTCTTGATATAATTTTTTTTTGTCTTGATGTAACGATTGTTTTGTCAAGACAAAAAATAATTTTGTCTTGATGTTTTGCAAAGCCAGTACAGAAGCGGGGTTTAGAGCTACTTTTTTAAAGTGTAATTGAACGAGGGGGCAAAGACTTATTCATATGTTTGGAATATGCGTTGGAAAAGCGGGTAAAGAATTGATTTCGTTATGCTGAAGATGAATTTTAATACTATTTAAGGCATATGAACTTAATTGAAATAATAGAATTATGGTGTATTTTTATCTGTTGTATTAAAAAAAGGTTTTTTATCAATTTGTGTATGATCCAATTCTTCAGTTATCTTTTTATATTCTCCCATTAAGCTACCACCTCCATTACAAAAATACATTAATATAAATCGGTCATCAAAGTCTTTTGTAGAAATGGTTAAAGCATTATGGTTAAATTCAAAGAGGATTGTCTTTTTTTCTATAATAGTTTGAAAAGTATTGTCCTTTATTTTTTCAGCAATAGAATCAAATGTACAAGAGGGCTTTTTCTTATCAGCTCTTGACCTTATAGAAATACTGATTTGACCTGGAGAAGTTTGATTAATTTTGACCGCTACCCAATCGTAGCCCATATCACGTTTGGAATAGGATTCAGATACATAATTTCCCGAATGATTGATATAACGATTTTCCAATTCGATATGAGAAGGATTATGTTGGGTATGGGTTGTTTGTTTACAAGAAACGAAGCATATTATTAATACTAAAAGGAGTACTGATTTATTTAATTTACACATATTTTGTAAGTTATAAAATCCAAAGTTATGAATGATCAACCAATTTTTATAGCGATTTGTTCGAGTTTTTTAGAAAGGAAAAAGAGAAAAACTTGATATTTTCGTTTTTATTTAGAATCCTTTAGGGTGCTATAAATCAAGAAATAAGATACTACCCAATACATTGGCGTTAATATACCCTTCATCGTTATTCTTACCATGTGTTTTTTTAGAACCCATAAAGTGTTCTCGACTATGGTTCCCATCATTATCGCCATAAGCTATTGAGAAACCAATTCTTTTTTGAGGTACAATTTCTACAG
This sequence comes from Flavobacteriaceae bacterium UJ101, assembly GCA_001880285.1. Classification (NCBI taxonomy): domain Bacteria; kingdom Pseudomonadati; phylum Bacteroidota; class Flavobacteriia; order Flavobacteriales; family Flavobacteriaceae; species Flavobacteriaceae bacterium UJ101. The sequence goes on from CP016269.1 coordinate 1,927,764, forward strand.
GTTGAGGGTTTGTATGTTCGTCAAATTGATTATCAAAAAGTTTAAGGGCAATTTCCCAAGTATAAAGATGCCCCTTTTGTGAACGTTTTACTTTAATATGATCATCGAAAAAAATGGTTTTTTTCGATGTACTTTTATCTATAGCATGCCCTTCGGTAGAAATATGGTAAGCAAAAGCTTGGTGATTATATTGGTGTAGCCCACCCGATTGGTCTTCATCAATAAAGACTTCTACGTAATCACCTTTCCAATAATTCTCTATTCCATCTTTAAGAGTAGGATATAAAACATCATCAAGAACTTCAATTAATAAGTATAATGTGTGTGTATCCCAAGCTAATTTAAATTTTCCATGATAATCAAGTGAATCAAGTGATTCTCCCATCCATTTATAATTCATGCTATACCAATTAACCTTTTCCCAGATAGGATCATTTGCTTTGCCATCTATAATAATAGGTGATGTTGTTTTATAGGCTTTAAAATGGCCTTCATCTTCTGATTGTATAGATTTATTTAACTGAGAAGTAGTATGTACTCTACAATTTGTTAAAGAAAAGAATAAAGCAATCGATAGAACCTGTAGTAAGAATGACTTCATGTTTTTTTAAGTAATTTGTAACGATATGGTTTAATTTTATTGTGATTTTTTGTAATGTTATGGATGAGTAAAAGAAGGAATTAGTTCTCTTAACTTTTGTTAGCCAATTGCCCACAAGCGGCATCAATATCTTTTCCACGGCTACGTCGAACATTTACCACAATACGATGCCTTTCAAGTGTGTTGATATACAATTCCATCGCTTTTTCATCCGCTTGTTGGTAAGCATCATCTCCAATAGGATTGTATTCAATTAGATTTACCTTACAAGGAATGACCTTACAAAATTGCACCAAGGCGTCGACATCTTTTTTAGAATCGTTAATTCCTTTCCAAACCACATATTCATAGGTAACCCGACTTTGTGTTTTTTCGTACCAATAAATTAAAGACTCTTTTAACTCTTCCAAAGGAAACGTCTCATTAAAAGGCATTAAAGTGGTGCGAATTTCATCAATAGCAGAATGTAAGGATACTGCTAAGCTAAACTTAGGATCTTCATCGGCCATTTTTTTAATCATTTTAGGAATTCCTGAAGTAGAGATCACAATGCGTCGTGGTGACATGCCCAATCCTTTATCAGATGTAATCATTTCAACCGCTTTCATCACATTGTTGTAGTTCATCATCGGTTCTCCCATTCCCATAAAAACAATGTTGGATAAAGGGCGATTATAATACAAACGGCTTTGGCGATCGGTTGCAACTACCTGATCGTAAATTTCATCAGGGTTTAAATTTCGCATTCGCTTTAAACGAGCTGTGGCACAAAAATTACAATCCAAACTACATCCTACTTGAGAAGAAACACAGGCAGTAGAACGTGTGTCGGTAGGAATTAAAACCGATTCAACTATATTACCATCAAATAATTTTACAGCATTTTTAATGGTACCATCACTACTACGTTGCATATGATCGACTTTAATATGATTGATCACGAAATCCTGTTTTAATTGCTCTCGAAGGGATTTCGAAATATTGGTCATATCATCAATCTCATGTGCTCCTTTACTCCATAACCATTCGTATACTTGTTTCGCACGAAAAGGTTTTTCATGAATGGAAACAAAATAGTCGGTTAATTGTTCTAAACTTAAGGATCGAATATCTTTTTTGGCCATGGTAGGCAAAGGTAATGAAAAGAGTGTATAATTGGTAATTTGATCTTTTAACTTTTAGTGAAACCACAAAGGTGAAACGGTGTACTTTGTGGTTAAGCTACCATTTATTTAAGATGAATGGAAGATTTGATACGATTAAAGAAATGCATTTTCCTCTACAAAGGACCTACGTAATAAGGTTTTAATGTGTCTAACTTATTGATTATTAATAACTTTTAAAAGTAGTGTATTTGAAGACGACGTTTTTGTATAAAATATGAAACATAAGCTAGTAATTTGTTGTAGATAAAAAATTTACAATGATTATGGAAAAAAAGAATTTACTTTTAGTGTTAATTTTAGTGGCAAGTACCATGCTATTTGCCCAAGTAGGAATAGGGAATACGGACCCTAAGGGGATTTTGGATCTTACCAATACAACGTCAAATTCCAAAACACACCCTTTAGTGGTTCCCGTAGCTACAAAGAGCACGATTTCATCGGTAACTTCCAGAAGCTTAGTTGCAGGATCTGTTTATTATGATTCAGGAGAAACTTGTTTAAAAGTATACGATGGAACACAATGGAACTGTTTGAAGGTAATAGTTTCTTCAGGGAATAGGGTACAAACCTGTGGTACTTATTATCAAGAAAAAGCTTTAGCTGCAACTTTATCAGCTAATGAAAAAATTGGAGTATTACTATTAGATGAATCGAAAATTGCCCAAAGTTCTCTTTCGGTAGATCAAAAACTGATAGAAGGAACCAACGGAGAGATTATTACGATACAGGATACCAACTATACAGGAACTGTTTCAGGTACGAATGTGAGTACGCTCTTAAGTACGGGACAATACGCTGTTTCAATTCAAATTACAAATCCTTCAGTGTTTAATGACAGTGGTCGTTTTTCTTATTTAGCTCCACTTGGAGGAATCAATGGCTTACCAGAAGATGAATGTGGGTGGAATCTGTATTAAACTCCAGCCAAAACATTACAACAAATTAGAATGTATTTTTTAGAGAAATTAATCAAAACAATATTGATATGAAAAAGATTTATTTTTTAAGTATAATCATACTTTTATTTACAGGAATAGGGAAAGCACAGTTAAAGTTAGATTGTGAAAATCTCATGATATTAGATGAAATGTACGAAGTGGATAAGGTGCCTACTAGTTTAACTTTTGTAGGTGTAATTCGTATTAAAAATATCGCCCAAGACAATAATGTGTTTTTAAACGCAGGTACGGTATTGGATTTAGATCAATACTTTTTTATAAAAAATGTAATACCCGTAGTCTTATTACCTGGAGCTAGCGGAACAATTCCTATTGCATTTGAATTAAAGACACAGCCTCCCATCGGAGAATATAAATTTGATTTAAGCTTTTTAATTCCCGAAGCAGAAAATCGATGTGGGGATAGTGTTATTATTAAAGTGGTAGATACCTTAGCTAAGGTCGATGAATTGAATTGTTCGAATGCAGCGGTTACGGGAAGTTTAGCAGAAGGAAGTGCAGCTTCTGGGGTTTCATTTAGCGTTCCATATACAGGAGGTAATGGTGGTATTTATGGTGAACAAACGATTCGTTCTACAGGAGTGACTGGATTAACGGCTAAATTGGAAGCCGGTAGTCTTGTAGACGGATCAGGATCGGTTACGTACACTGTTGAAGGAACACCGAGTTCTTCGGGGGTAGCCAATTTTGATATCGATTTAGGAGGAAAAAGTTGTACGGTAAGCATTCCTGTTGGAGGCGATTGTGATGTCGTAGTGACGAATTTTTCAGGTACTACTTGGGGAACCACTTCAAATGTTCAAAGGGTAACGGATCAAGGTGGAGGGTATGCCTTAGGTTGGGCAACCAAATATTCAGGTAAAAAATTGTATACCAAATTGGAAACGACTCCAGGTAAATCGTATACCGTTTCATTTAAAACCAAGAAATATGTTGGAGGAGATAAAGGAAGTGTACGAGGAAAAGTATATGCAGCATCAGGATCTATAGGAGGAAAGCAGGTGAATAGTGCTTCTTATGAGGATTGGGGCTATAAATGGAGTTCAAATTTTACCGATAGAACCTTCCTTTTTGTAGCCGATTCTAACGTCACATATTTGGTGTTTGAAGTGACGAGTAATTGGAAGAGTAAGGATTGGCTTGTTTCAGAAGTGAATATTGGATGTAACAATACAGCTAATGTGGAGGAGCTTAATTGTTCAGGAAAAGTAGTTAAAGGAAGTCTGACAGAAGGTGTGACAGCTTCAGATGTGTCATTTGATGTTCCGTATACAGGTGGGAATGGTGTTCGTTATGAGATTCAAACGGTAAGTTCTACAGGTGTAACAGGTCTAACAGCAAAATTAGAAGCAGGGAATTTAGCCGTAGGATCAGGAAATCTTACTTATACAGTAGAAGGTGTTCCAAGTTCATCAGGAACGGCTAGTTTTAAAATCAGTATAGGAAATAAAACATGTACGGTAACGGTTCCTGTATTTAAACCGTGTGAATCTATGATAAGTAATTTTTCAGGAGTAACTTGGCAAATGACTTCAAATGTTCAAAAAGTAACGGATCAAGGTGGTGGATATGCTCTAGGTTGGGCAACCAAATACTCAGGAAAGAAATTATACACAGCCTTAGAAACGACTCCGGGTAGAACGTATATGGTAACATTTAAAACGAAGAAGTATGTTGGAGGAGATCATGGAAGTGTATATGGAAAAGTATATGCTGTATCAGAGTCAATGAATGGGAAACGAATTAAGACATCGTCTTATAAAGATTGGGGACATAAATGGAGTTCAAACTTTACAAATAGAGTCTTTACTTTTACTGCAAATTCAAATAAAACCTATTTGGTGTTTGAAGTAACAAAGAATTGGAAGAGTAAAGACTGGCTTGTTTCAGATGTGAATTTAAGATGTAGTGATTAGTCTTATATGGTGTAATAGAGATACAAAAAAGACATTCTATTTATTAGAATGTCTTTTTTTATATTGTAATGATGGTAGTGTTTATAAAATTAACATGGCATCACCATACGAATAGAATTTGTATTTTTCTTTTAATGCTTCAGCATAGGCTTCTTTCATTAAATCGTGTCCCATAAAAGCAGAAATCATCATTAATAAAGTAGATTTAGGAGTATGGAAATTAGTAATCATACAATTCGCAATACTAAAATCATAAGGAGGATAAATAAATTTATTACTCCACCCTTCAAAAGGATTTAATTCTCCTGCAGCAGAAACAGAACTTTCAATGGAACGCATAGAAGTTGTTCCTACCGCACACACTCTTCTCTTATTCTTTTTCCCTGCATTGACAATATCAGCCGTTTCTTGCGAAATGAAAATTTGCTCTGAATCCATTTTATGTTTTGAAATATCTTCCACTTCAACAGGTTCAAATGTTCCTAAACCAACGTGTAAAGTTACTTCTGCAAAATCAATTCCTTTAATTTCTAAACGTTTAATTAAATGCTTAGAAAAATGCAATCCTGCTGTTGGTGCAGCAACCGCACCTTCATGCTTAGCATAGATTGTTTGGTAACGTTCTGCATCTGATTCTTCTGCATCACGTTTAATGTATTTAGGTAAAGGAGTTTTTCCTAATTCATTTAATTTGATACGAAATTCTTCATAAGATCCATCGTATAAAAATCGTAAGGTTCTTCCACGAGAAGTAGTGTTATCAACAACTTCTGCTACAAGACTTTCATCTTCTCCAAAGTATAATTTATTTCCAATTCTAATTTTACGAGCTGGATCTACCAAAACATCCCAAAGGCGCGTTTCTTTATCAAGTTCTCTTAATAAAAAAACTTCAATTTTAGCTCCTGTTTTTTCTTTGTTTCCATACATTCTTGCAGGAAAAACTTTGGTGTTGTTACGAATCATGACATCACCTTCGTCAAAATAGTCAATTAAGTCTTTGAAAGCTCTATGTTCAATTTTACCCGTATCACGGTGTATAACCATTAATCGGGCTTCGTCTCGCTCTTCTGACGGATATTCTGCTAATAAATCTACAGGTAGATCAAAATTAAAATCAGATGTTTTCATTCTTTGCTTTTTGTTTAGGTCGACAAATATACAACCTCAAGATAGGCGTTGTCAAGTAAATTGTGGTTTAAATTTAAAGTTGATGATAAAATATTGAAAATTAATCGTTTATAAGAATTGTGCTGAGGTGTTTATTTACGATTGTAAATCTAAGGTAATCCTTGAATTAGAAAGCTTTTTTTAGGCAATACGAAGATGTTGAAACCAATTCGTTATAACAATAAATAAGATGTGATGATATTTAAAGTATTATGAGAGTTTACATTTTTAAATAGAAATCTTTAGTAAGATCGATATAATCTACAGTATAATCATGTCTTGATTTTTCAATAACCAATTCATTGGTTTGAGTTGATGTAGTAGTGAAGCTAAAGGTTAAAAGACTTCTTTTTAAAGGGGTATGATGACGACCACGAACTCTTAAAATAGTAGTAGGAAAAAGATTTTCTTTTTGAGCTAATTGAATGAAATGCTCTTCGGATTGAAAAGGAATGATGACATGCAAAAGCCCTAGTTTTGTTAATAAACGAGCTGATTTTTTTATTAAACATTCATAAGATAAACTAGAAGTATGCCTTGCAAGTGTTCTTTTATGATTTGTGGAGAAATGGTGGTTGTCAAAAAAAGGAGGGTTTGAGATGATACAGTCAAAGGAGTGAGTAGGTTGAAAATCTTCAAATGAAATATGTTCCATTGTAAATCGAGAAGCCCATTTGGAGTTTTGAAAATTGAATAAAGCTTGTTGATAAGCTTTTTCTTCAATTTCAATTGCTGTAATGGTCGCTTTTTCATTTCGCTGAGCTAACATTAAACTGATCACTCCTGTTCCTGTTCCAATATCTAGGATTGTGGTCGCATTTTTAATAGAAGCCCAAGCTCCCAAAAGAACAGCATCGGTTCCTACTTTCATCGTTGCCTGATCTTGATGAACACTAAATTGTTTGAATACAAAAGGTTGCAATGATAAGAGTTTAAGAGGGTTTTTTATAAAAAATGGTAAAAGTTGAGCCTTCATTTAATTGAGATTCAAGCTCAATTGTTGCATTATAATCCGTAACAATTTTTTTAACCATGGCCAATCCTAATCCCATACCACTATTTTTGGTTGTGAATTTGGGTTCGAATATCTTTTCCCGAAGACCAACAGGAATTCCCACACCATTATCTTTAACCGCAATTTTAAGGTCATGTTCACTATCTGTAATTTGAACTCTTATATTGGGTTTTCTACCAGGAGGAATTGCTTGAATGGCATTCTTTACTAGGTTATTCATCACCCTAGAAAGTTGTGATTTATCCATGTTTAAGGAAATAAAATCCTTGTTATGTTCTAAATGAACGTGTTCAGGATCAAAAATTTCCAAGGTATTTTTAATAACAGAAACCGCGTTAAATTCTTCATCTTTTCTAGCAGGCATTTTGGCAAAATCAGCAAAAGCGCTAGCAATGTTAGATAAAGTATCAATTTGTTGAACCAAAGAGTTGCATAAATTGTTTACTTTTTCTTTTGAATCAACATCAGAAGGATCGTAGCGCATTTGAAAAGCTTGTACTGAAAGACGCATAGGAGTTAGAGGGTTTTTAATTTCATGAGCCACTTGACGCGCCATTTTTTTCCATGCCTCCTCTCGTTCTATTTTGGCTAAAGCTTGGGTAGATTCTTCTAATTGAACGACCATTTTATTGTAGGAATCTACAATGCCTCGAAGTTCATCTTTCCCTTCGTATTCAATCGTTTGAAGATTGGATGTAATATCAGTCTCTTTAATTTTATCAGAGATGGCTTTTACACGATCTGAAATGTTTCTTGAGAAAAAATAAATTAATCCTAATGCAAAAAGAAAGACGAAGAAAAATGTAATAACAATATTTCGAATAAGGTTGTCTCGTTCTTCTTCTAAAAAAGTATTGTCTGCAATATAGGGTATTTCAATGATACCGATTTTTTCATTACTCCCATTTCGAATATAACTAAAAGAAGAACGTAATTTGTTTTTATGACGAACCAATACACTTTCTCCTAAAGGAATTTTGGAAATTTTATTTAAAATGGAATCATGAATGAGTTGCGAATTTTCATTTTGCTTATCAAGAGTAGGGTTTACATCAAAAAGTAATTGCCCCTCTAAGTCATAAAGCCTTGTTTCAACAGCATCTGTATCTTTTAATTCATACATTTTAGGGGTTACAACATCAACAAGATTGGTCTTATCAATGTATTCAGAATGCAGACTGATTGCATAATCAATAGTCGTTCGGATTCGTTCTTCTTTTCTAAAAAGTCGTGTAATATTATATTGTTTAACAGTACGATCAGATTGAACAATTGCTGTAACAACAAAGGCAATTGAAGCTAATGATAACACTAAGACAATTGCTAAGAAAATTTGTTGGAAAAGAGAAAGCCGATTCAAAAAATTCATCTTATTTATGCATTAATTTAGCAATGTATTTTCCTAAAATATCAAATTCTATATTAACTAAATCTCCAACTTTGATATGTTTTAAATTGGTATGTTCGATAGTATAAGGTATAATAGCTACAGAAAACTGGTTTTGGGTTGAATTGATAACGGTTAAACTAATTCCGTTTACACAAACAGAACCTTTTTCAACTGTAGTATTTCCTTGAGGAACATATTCAAAAGTGAAGAAAGTACTTCCATTAGCATCTTCGATTTTAACACAAGTAGCCGTTTGGTCTACATGACCTTGAACCATATGTCCATCAAGTCTACCACCCACTTTTAAACATCGTTCCAAATTAATTTCATCACCTGTCTTTAATGAATTTAAATTGGTTTTTTCTAAGGTTTCTTTAATTGCGGTTACAGTATATTCATCGTTTTTTATATCGATGACAGTTAAACAAACCCCATTATGTGCAATACTTTGGTCAATTTTTATTTCTTCCGTAAAGGAAGATTGAACTGTGATATGTAAATTGTCCTGATCTTTCGCTAGATGTGTTACTTTTCCTAAATCTTCAATAATACCTGTAAACATGGCTCGTTTATTTTTTATAACTTTGTAAAAATAAGAAGTTTTTATATAACGTAGGATTTATTGAATGAAAAATCATAAAAATAAAATAAGAGTGGGGATTAGTGTTGGTGATACCAACGGAATAGGGCCAGAAATCATTTTAAAAACATTACAGAAAAAAGGGTTGTTAGAGTTTTTTACACCGGTTATTTTTGGATCGACTAAGCTGTTTTCTTATTATAAAAATACATTGAAAATTACAACCAATGTCAACGGTGTTCGTAGTGCTGATGATATAGTTGATAATAAAATAAATGTAGTAAATATCTGGAAAGATAATTTGGCAATAGAAATGGGAGTTCCAACAGAAATGTCTGGGAAATATGCTTTTGAATCACTTCAAGCAGCGACTAATGCTCTAAAAGAAGAGAAAGTAGATATTTTGGTTACAGCACCTATTAATAAGGAGAATATCCAATCAGAACAATTTTCTTTCCCAGGTCATACAGAATATTTGGAAAATGAATTAGAAGGAAATTCATTAATGTTTATGGTTCATGATGAAATTAAAGTAGGGTTGGTAACGAACCATATTCCTGTGCATGAAGTATCTGCAGCTATTTCTAGAAAGAAAATTCAAAAGAAAGCCCGATTAATACATAAATCTTTAGTACAGGATTTTCAGATTTCAAAACCTAAAATAGCTGTTTTAGGACTTAATCCTCATAATGGTGATGGAGGTTTAATAGGGAATGAAGAAATAGAAAAAATTATTCCGGCAATTGAGCAATTAACACAAGAAGGTATTTTAGCCTTTGGACCTTTTGCTGCGGATAGCTTTTTTGGATCAGGTGAATATTTAAATTATGATGCTGTTTTGGCTATGTATCATGATCAAGGATTAATTCCTTTTAAGAATATTACATTTGGGAATGGGGTTAACTTTACAGCGGGGTTAGATAAGATACGAACTTCTCCTGACCATGGAACAGCTTATGATATTGTAGGACAAAATAAAGCAGAAGAAATTTCGTTTCAACAAGCTATCTTTAAAGGAATAGAATTATTCAAAATTCGTACTGAGTTTTTTGAGTTGACAGAGAATCCACTACAAAAACAAGATATGGAGATGAATTACAATCAGTATTCTTCAAATGATAAGGATGTTGATACCGAAGGTTTAAAAGAATTAGAATAAAGTATAAAATAAATAAAATTTTTATTACCTTTGCCAACCCATTTATGAGAAAATGGATAAATTAAAAAATTATGATGTTTCGTTCGTTGGGTTAAAAAACGGAGTGCATCGATATGATTTTAAGATAAATAAAGAGTTCTTTGATCTTTTTGAATTTGATGAAGAATTTGAAAATCCACTGTTGGAAGTTTCTCTATTGTTTGAGAAAAAAGATACAATGTTAGATTTCAATTTCAACATGAAAGGTGATGTAACGTTTCATTGTGATGTAACAGCCATCCCTTTTCAATATCCTTTGGATTCTGATTTTCACATAATTGTAAAATTTGGTGAAGATTATTTAGATGAAGGAGATGAGATTGTAATAGTGCCTCATGCTGAACATACAGTTAATGTCGCACATTGGATTTATGAAAATTTTATGTTGTCATTACCTACTAAAAGAGTACATCCAAAAGTGTTAAGTGGGGAATTGAAAACAGAAGAACTTTCAAAGTTAGAAGAGTTACAACCTCAAGAAAAAGATGAAATTCAAAATGAAGAAGAACATGACCCTAGATGGGATAAATTAAAAGATTTATTAAAATAAGAACAAAAAAATAGAAAAATGGCGCATCCTAAACGAAAAATCTCGAAAACGAGAAGAGATAAACGAAGAACGCACTATAAAGCAGAAACACCAACTTTATCAACATGTTCAGAAACTGGTGAAATTCATTTAAGACACCGTGCTCACTGGCATGAAGGAAAACTTTACTACAGAGGAAAAGTAGTAATGGAAAAAGAAGTTGCTGAAATAGAAGATTAAAATGCAATTTAACTATTGTGTGAAAATAATTTGTAAAGTTATAGAACATAATAGATTAGAAAATAATAATTATGCAAGCATAACAACTCATCCTTTTTTTAGGAAGAGTTGTTTTTTATTATAAGTAATTTTAAAAAATGATGAAAGCTGCAATAACGGCAATTGGGGGGTATGTGCCAGAAGACATTCTGTCAAATACAGATTTAGAAAAAATAGTCGAAACGAATGATGAATGGATCAGAACAAGAACAGGTATTGAAGAAAGAAGGATTTTAAAAGATCCGGCAAAGCCTACTTCTTATATGGCCATTAAAGCTGTTCAAGAGATAATAGAAAAGAAAAAGGTAGATCCTAAAACAATTGATGCGGTTATTTTAGGAACCATTACTTCAGATTATGGAGTAGCGGCCACAGCAGCTCATGTTGCAACTCAAATTGGAGCTGTCAACGCCTTTGCTTATGATCTTGTGGCAGCATGTTCTGGTTTTGTTTATTCATACTCTATGGGAACATCTCTAATACAATCAGGACGCTATAGGAAAGTATTGGTTGTATGCGCTGATAAGATGTCTAGTATTGTTAATTACGAAGATCGAAATACGTGTATTATTTTTGGAGATGGAGCTGGAGCTGTTTTATTGGAGCCAGGAGAAGAGTTTGGATTTGAAAGTGAAATTCTTCGTTCCGATGGAGATGGAGCTGATTTTCTAAAAAGTGAATATGGAGGATCAATGAATCCAATAACAGTTGAAGCTGTAGAAAATAGATTACACTATTTTAAACAAGAAGGAAGGCAAGTCTTTAAAAATGCTGTTTCAAGAATGTCAGAAGTATTTAATGAATTATTAAAGAAGAATAATTTAACGGCAGAAGATATTGACTGGGTCTTACCACATCAGGCGAATAAACGAATTATTGAAGCCGTTGCGAACCATGGTTCCATACCAATGGAAAAAGTTTTAGTAAATATTCAACGATATGGAAACACCACCAATGCTACCATTCCTTTATTATTATGGGATTTTGAATCTAAATTTAAGAAGGGAGATAAAATTATTTTTGTTACTTTTGGGGGAGGTTTCACTTGGGGAGCCACATTATTAACTTGGTCATATTAAAAAATATACAGTATGGAACTTAAAGATATACATAATCTAATCAAATTTGTTTCTAAATCAGGTGTAAAAGAAGTTGATTTAGAATTTGAAGATGTTAAAATTAAAATTAAGAACGAATCTGAAAAAACAGTTTATCAGCAAGTACCGGTGCAACAACCAGTAGCACCAGTTCAACAACCAGTAGCAGTAGCACCAGCTGTTGCACCTGAAGTAGCACCAGCTACACCGGTTGCAGAAAAAGAATCTACGTCAGAAAATAATAATTATATAGAAATCAAATCACCTATGATCGGTACATTCTACCGTAAACCAGGTCCTGAAAAAGAACCATTTGTTAAAGTAGGGGATGAAATTTCAGAAAATTCTGTTGTATGTATGATTGAAGCTATGAAATTGTTTAATGATATTGAAGCTGAGGTTTCAGGTAAAGTTGTTAAAGTTTTAGTAGACGATGCTACACCAGTTGAATACGATCAACCTTTATTTTTAATAGATCCTTCGTAAGAAATTTTAAATGATGATGATCTAATCTATTATGATCATCGTAAAATGTAAAAATGTAAGAATTTAAAATTTTAAGAAAGATGTTTAAAAAAATATTAATAGCCAATAGAGGAGAGATTGCACTTCGTATTATTCGTACGGCAAAAGAAATGGGAATAAAAACGGTTGCTGTATATTCAACAGCAGATGTTGAAAGTTTACATGTTCGATTTGCAGACGAGGCGGTTTGTATAGGTCCTGCTGCTGGTTCAGAATCTTATTTAAAAATTCCTAATATTATTGCTGCTGCTGAAATTACGAATGCAGATGCTATCCACCCAGGATACGGTTTTCTTTCAGAAAATGCTCATTTTTCTAAGATGTGTGAAAATCATGGAATTAAATTTATTGGAGCATCTCCTGAAATGATTGAGAAAATGGGAGATAAAGCTACAGCTAAGGCTACAATGATTGAGGCTGGAGTACCTTGTGTTCCTGGTTCTGAAGGAATTATTGAATCTGTTGAACAAGCAAAAAAGTTAGCTAGTGAAATGGGGTACCCAGTAATGATTAAAGCAACTGCTGGGGGAGGTGGAAAAGGAATGCGTGCTATATTTTCTGAAGAGGAAATGGATAAGTCATGGGAATCTGCTGTTCAAGAGGCATCAGCTGCTTTTGGTAACGGAGATATGTACATGGAAAAATTAATTCTGGAACCACGCCATATTGAAATTCAAATTGCTGGAGATCAAAATGGAAAAGCATGCCACTTATCAGAAAGAGATTGTTCGGTTCAACGACGTCATCAAAAATTAGTAGAAGAAACACCTTCTCCTTTTATGACAGATGAACTTCGTGAGAGAATGGGACAAGCAGCAGTTTTAGCTGCAGAATATATAAAATATGAAGGAGTAGGTACGGTTGAATTCTTAGTAGATAAAGATCGTAACTTCTACTTTATGGAAATGAATACACGTATTCAAGTAGAGCACCCTATTACAGAACAAGTGGTAGATTATGACTTAATTCGTGAACAAATTAAATTAGCTGCAGGAGAACCTATTTCAGGAGAAGATTATTACCCTAAATTACATTCAATAGAATGTCGTATTAATGCAGAAGATCCTTTTAATGATTTTAGACCTTCGCCAGGGAAAATAACACATTTACACTTGCCAGGAGGTCATGGAATACGTATTGATACACACGTTTATGCAGGATATACGATTTCTCCTTATTATGATTCTATGATAGCGAAGTTAATTGTGACAGCTCAAACACGTGAAGAATGCATTACAAAAATGAAGCGTGCTTTAGAAGAATTTGTTATTGAGGGAATTAAAACAACCATTCCGTTCCATTTGCAATTAATGGATAATGAAGATTTTATAAGTGGAAACTATACCACAAAATTCATGGAAGATTTTGTTTTAGAAAAGGAAGTTTAAGAATTCTATAATAAAAAATCCTAATCTTAATTGATTAGGATTTTCTTTTTATTTTGAAATTAATTCTACAAAAACATTTTCTGCAAATTTCTGAGAAACGGTTTCTACTTTCCCATCGAAGGCAATTTGTAGTGTGTGATCAAATTTAAAAACATCTTGAACTGTAATTTCTGAACTTAAGATTAATCCTAGTTTAGATACATATTGTAAAAAAGCGATGGAATTATCATTTACAGCTACTATTCTACAAGTGTCATGTATCTGTAATTCGGAGAGTTTTAATTTTTTTAGCGTTGCATAATCTCCATCTTGCCCAGGAATAATATCACCATGAGGATCTTTTTTAGGATATCCCATAAAGCGATCCAATTCATCAATTAATTTTTGAGATTTCACATGTTCTAATTGTTCTGCCACTTCATGAACTTCGTCCCATGTAAAATTCATGTATTTATATAAAAAAGTTTCCCAAAGACGGTGTTTACGAATAAGGTTTAATGCAATGGCTCTTCCTTCAGTTGTTAACTCTAATTTTCCGTAGCGCTCACTTAAAACCCATTGTTTGCTCTTCAATTTTTTAACCATATTATTTACCGAAGCTGGAGATAAAGATAAAAAATCGGCTAATTGATTGTTCCCAACCTTGTTGTTTAAGTCGCTAGAAGTAAGATGAAATAAGGCTTTTAAATAATCTTCTTCACTTTTTGTTATGTTTGTAGTATTTAATTTGTTAGTCATAACTAACTTTATTATTTTTGTGTCATTAAAATTTAACAACAAATATACAAAACAAAACAAAAAAATGAGAACTCACTTGGTGAAAGGTTTATTAATTAGCGTATCAATGTTTTCTATGTATGTAAAAGGACAGGAATATGAGGGATATGGAACTATCATTACAGATCGTCCAGATCAGACGGAATCTCCTAGTATAGTACCAAAAGGATTTCTTCAAGTAGAAACAGGAGCTTTTTATACGGAAAATGAAGAAGAAGGAGTAAAAAATGAAATCATGACTTATAATACAACGTTGTTGCGTTATGGGATCTCGAAAAATATGGAGTTAAGGCTGGGATTAAATTATGATGAAGATAAAACGAAGTTTAATGGAAGAGAAATAGCGAAGTCAAGTGGCTTTTCTCCATTGTACGCAGGTTTTAAAATACATGTAGTAGAAGAAAAAGGAATTGTACCACAAATTGGTTTCTTAGGAGGACTAATCCTTCCTTTTACAGCAGCAGAAGCTTTTAAACCTGAAAAAACAGGATTTACAGGACGTTTTGCATTTACTCATACGCTAAGTGATCGATCTAGTTTATCGTATAATTTAGGAGCAGAATGGAATGGAGATGAGACAGGAGCAACCTATCAATATACAGCGGTTTATGGGTATAGTTTTACAGATAAATGGGGTGGATTTGTTGAAGTGTATGGAGATCTACCAGAAGATAGAACAGCTACTCATTATTGGGATTGTGGTGTAACCTATCTTTTAAAAGATAATATACAATTGGATGTTTCGGGTGGAACTGGATTTGGAAATGAACAAAATGTATATATAAGTGGAGGTGTAAGTTTTAGATTACCAAAATAATAAAAAGATGAAAAAGTATATTCTATTAGGAGTAATGAGTTTATTTTTAGCAAGTTGTCAAAATAAGCAGCAATCAAATTCAGGGAAATTGAACGTCGTAACGACGACAACTATGTTAACTGATTTAGTAAAAAATATAGGAGGTGATGTTATTTCTGTTGAAGGATTGATGGGAAGTGGAGTAGATCCACATTTGTATAAAGCAAGTGAAGGGGATGTTACCAAATTATTTAATGCAGATGTTGTATTTTACAACGGATTGCATTTAGAAGGGAAATTGGAAGATGTTTTTGAAAAAATGAAACATCAAAACAAAATAACCATTCCGGTAAGTGATACAATCAATAAAAAAGAATTAATTTCTTCAGAGGCATTTGCTTCAAATTATGATCCACATATTTGGTTTAACATTGAAAATTGGAAACAAATTACACAATATGTAGTTAATCAATTGAAAAAAGAAGATCCTAAGAATGCTTCTGTTTTTGAAGAAAATGGTAAGAAATACTTAAAAAAATTAGAAGAATTAGAGGGAGAGATTCGAACAGAGATTAATAAATTACCAGAAGAACAACGTATTTTAGTTACAGCGCATGATGCCTTTAATTATTTTGGGAAAGCATATCATTTTAATGTTGTAGGTTTGCAAGGTTTATCAACGGCCACAGAAGCAGGGGTTCGTGATGTACAAAAATTATCAGACTTTATTATAAAAAATAAGGTGAAAGCCATTTTTGTAGAAAGTTCAGTTCCTAAAAGAACAATAGAAGCATTGCAAAAAGCAGTTGAATCAAAAGGGAATAAAGTAGCTATAGGAGGAACTTTATATTCAGATGCTTTAGGAGATTCAGGTACTATTGAAGGGACGTATTTAGGAATGTATCGATATAACACTAAAACAATTGTAGAGGCATTAAAATAACATTAAAATACAATAATATATCATTAAATAATGACTCAAGAAAAAATAGCCATACAAGTAGATGATTTAACTGTTGCGTATAAATACAAACCTGTTTTATGGGATATTGATTTGAGAATTCCTGAAGGTGTGTTGATGGCCATTGTAGGACCAAACGGGGCAGGAAAATCCACTTTGATTAAATCTATATTAGGTATTATAACACCTATTGCAGGTAGTGTGAAAATATACGATAAATCGTATAAAGAACAGCGAAAGTTAGTAGCTTACGTTCCACAAAAGGGAAGTGTTGATTGGGATTTTCCTACAACCGCTTTAGATGTAGTTATGATGGGTACATATGGTTCTTTAGGGTGGATTAAAAGACCGGGTCAAAAAGAGAAAAAAATAGCATTGGAAGCATTAGAAAAAGTAGGAATGTTACCTTTCAAGAATAGACAAATTAGTCAATTGTCAGGAGGACAGCAACAGCGTATTTTTTTAGCAAGAGCCTTGGTGCAAAATGCTTCAATCTACTTTATGGATGAGCCTTTTCAAGGAGTTGATGCTACTACAGAAAAAGCTATAATTAACATTTTAAAAGAATTACGTAAAGCTGGGAAAACAGTAATTGTTGTACATCATGATTTACAAACAGTGCCTGAATACTTTGATTGGGTTACCTTTTTGAATGTTAAAAAAATAGCTACGGGACCTGTAGCGACTATTTTTAATGATGATAATTTAACCAAAACCTATGGTATTAATTATAAGGTGAGTATCCAACAATAAGAATACTAAATACTTAATTTTAAATTAGCATGTCCATAACCGATTATATAGAATTAATTTTTACCGATTATACTTTACGGACGATAACATTAGGAACAGCTGTGTTAGGAGCCATTTGTGGAATGTTAGGAAGTTTTGCTGTATTGCGTAAACAAAGCTTATTAGGTGATGCTATTTCCCATGCAGCATTACCAGGTATAGCCATTGCTTTTTTAGTTACAGGAACCAAAAATGGAAATGTATTATTGGTAGGTGCTTTAATTAGTGGCTTAGTAGGCGCCTTTTGGATTCGTGGAATTACACGAAATACCCATCTTAAATCGGATACCGCTTTAGGGATTATTTTGTCTGTGTTTTTTGGGTTTGGGATGTTACTCTTAACGTTTATTCAAAAACAACCCAATGCCAATCAAGCAGGATTGGATAAATATCTTTTTGGACAAGCAGCAACACTGATGGAAAAAGATGTGATGATGATGAGTATTGTCATGGGAATATGTTTGATTGTTCTTTTTGTTTTTTGGAAAGAATTTAAACTATTGCTTTTTGATGCTGATTATACCAAAACATTAGGCTTTAATATTCAATTTTTAGATATTTTAATTACGTCATTTATTGTGTTGGCTATTGTATTAGGTTTACAAACAGTAGGTGTCGTGTTAATGAGTGCGATGTTATTAGCTCCGGCAGCAGCAGCTCGACAATGGACGAATAGCTTAGGGATGATGGTTTTTCTAGCAGCTATTTTTGGTGCTTTTTCAGGTGTTTTTGGAACATGGATTAGTGCAAGTTCCAATCATCTATCAACAGGGCCTGTAATCGTTTTAGTAGCATCTGTTTTTGTATTGTTTTCCTTTGTTTTTTCACCGAGTAGAGGTTTATTATTTAGAGAGATTCGCTTTATTCAAAATCGTAATGATTTAGAATTACATAAAACGTTAACCTTTATGTATCATATAGCAATGGATCATGAAAATCGATCGCATCCACATGCTATAAAAATTTTAAATAATTTTCATGGATTTTCAAGAAAATCATTAAGAAAATTAGAAAATAAAGATTGGGTGAAAGTAGAAGGCCAAATGTGGTCTCTAACGGAAAAAGGATATTATGAAGCAGAAAATTTATATAATCAATTAAATCAAAACCAAGATGACTAATGCTCAAATTGAAATACAATTAGTGGCTAGTTTAGTAGCAATTGCTTGTGCTATACCAGGAACTTTCTTGGTTTTAAGAAAAATGGCATTAATTAGTGATGCGATTAGTCATTCTATTTTACCAGGAATTGTAATAGGTTTTTTTCTAACTCATGATTTAAATTCTCCATGGCTTATTATTTTTGCGGCTCTTTTTGGAGTCATAACTGTAGTATTGGTTGAGTTTATTCAAAAAACAGGGTTAGTTAAGGAAGATACGGCTATAGGATTGGTTTTTCCTGCTTTATTTAGTATTGGGGTTATTATGATTGCTAAAAATGCCAATGATGTTCATTTAGATGTAGATGCTGTTCTATTGGGAGAATTGGCCTTTACACCTTTTGATCGATTGATTATGAATGAAGTAGATTTAGGACCTAAATCGTTATGGGTTGTAGGAAGTATTTTAATGATGACACTTATTTTATTAATTACGTTTTTTAAAGAATTGAAACTAAGCACATTTGATGTTGGTTTATCTTCTGCTTTAGGTTTTTCACCTGTAGTGATTCATTATGGTTTGATGACCGTGGCTTCTGTAACAACTGTTGGAGCATTTGATTCTGTTGGAGCTATTTTAGTGGTTGCTTTAATGATTGCACCTGCTGCAACGGCTTATTTGTTAACAGATAATTTGAAGAAAATGATTGTTTTAGCAATACTTTTTGGAGTATTTTCTGCTATTTCAGGTTATTGGATGGCCCATTTTTTAGATGCTTCCATTGCAGGATCTATGACTACCGTTTTAGGAATCCTTTTTTTACTGGTATATTTATTGGCTCCCAATAGAGGACTATTTTCTGTTTTATACCGTCAAAAACAACAACGTATTGAAGTCTCGATGTTAACTTTTTTATTGCATTTATCTAATCATAATGAAGAAGAAGAACGGCATGTAAACCACTTAAGAGAACATATCAATTGGCAAAAGGTTCAAGCACAATCTGTATTAGATTTAGCATTAAAAAACAATATGATATCGATTGATAACGAGGTAGTTTCATTAACAAGAAAAGGAAAAGAATTTACAGCAGAAGCCATTGATTATATTTTAGATGATAAAAAAGCAGCTATTGAAACGATGAAATCACGATTCTTTTTATTTAGAGGTTAATATATTTTTATATTTCAAATAGAAATCAATTGAAAAAGGAGTTAGCACCCCTAAAAAAATAGTCCAACTTAATGTGTCAATTTTCACATAAGAAAATACAGTGCTTAAAACATAAATGGTCAAGAGAATTAAAAAACCAATGATAGAATACCAAACAATAGGTTTAAAAATATCATGATAAACCCTTTGTTGAGCGATATTTTGAGTAGTGTTTTGTGAAATTTGCTGCATGATTTTTTGATCCAAGTCGCTAGGTTTCGGATTAATTTCTTGAAATAATGCTTTTATTTTTTGTTCTTGATCTAAATGTTTCATTTTACCATAAATTTTTCACTTCATGCTTAAGTAATCGGTTCATTTCTACTGCTAAATGATTTTTTGCACGATGTAATTTAACTTTAACATTGGATAATGAAAAGCCTGTAATTTCGACAATTTCATTATACGATAACTCATCTAAATAAAATAAGGTTAATAATAGGCTTTCATCTGTTTTCAAATTATTTAATGCTTTTTTTAAATAATGTTGTTGCTCTTTTTTGATTAAATTAAAATAACCATCATGTATTTGTTTCGTTTCTACAACAGATTCTTGAATTTCCTGATGAAAATGTTTTTTTTCTTTTTTGATAAAATTTAAGCTCGTATTATAACAAACACGATATAAAAAAGTAGAAAACTTGGATTCACCACGGTATTTACTCAAGTTTTGATAAACTTTTATAAAGGTCTCTTGTGTAATTTCTGCTGCGTCAGACTCATTTTTCACAATAGAAATGGCCAATTTATATACCTGATCAGAATAACGATGAACCAAAACGCTGTAGCGATTGGTATCTCCTTTAATAATTTTTTGAATTAAAGCGTTTTCCTTCTCCATTTATCCTTTGACAATTCTTTCGATAGAAAGGTTACACTGAATATATAAAAAATAAAAAAATATTTTTTTTGTAACCTTTTTATAAGATGAATGGTCTTAAAAGTGAAATAAAAAAGAATATAGATATGAACATGACATTAGTAGAGATTTTTGGAACAATGGTACCTATAGTATTATTTATAAGTATAGCATGGGTAATCAATATGATTATAGATAGAAGAGCATTACATAAAGAAAGAATGCTTTTGATAGAAAAAGGAGGTGATTCTAATTTATTAATAGAATCTAAAAAGGAGAAACATTTTTTTGAAAATGGTTCATTGAAATACGGTTTGGTTTTAGTGGGAATTTCGTTAGGTGTTATTACAGGTGCTATTTTTGATCGTATTGAATTGTTTGAAAGTGCAGAAATAGGTTATTTCTTTGGGGTGTTTTTGTTTTCAGGCATAGGATTAATTTTGAGTTACTATTTAAATAAAAAGGAAGATCAATAGAAATTAAAATACTTTTTATTGTAATGAAAAGGGAAATAGAACGTCTATATAGAACAAATTAGAAGCAATGAAGAAAAGTATTTTATTTTTAACATTTTTAGTTAGCGTTATAAGTTTTGCCCAAGTAGCAGAAAAAGCAGAAGCAATTAGCCCATTATTAATTGGTGAAGAAATTCCAGAAAGTAGTTTAATAAACCTTCAAGGAGAAAAAGAAAATACATCTACTATTTTTGATGACAAAAAAACTATTTTGATTGTGTACAGAGGAGGATGGTGTCCGTTTTGTAATGCACAATTAAGTGACTTAGGAGCTATTCAACAGCAATTTGTAGACTTAGGATATCAAATTATTGCAATAAGTCCTGATTCTTTCGAAAGTGAAGCAAAAACATTTGATAAAAATGAATTGAGTTATCAACTGTTTTCGGACAATTCTACTGAATTTATTCAAAAATTAGGAATTGCTTTTCAAGCTCCTAAAAAATATGGGAAGATGTTATTAAAAAGTTCAGATGGTAAAAATGAAAAAGTTTTACCCGCTCCTTCAGTATTTATTGTTGATGAAAATAAAACCATTCTTTTTGAATATATAAGTCCAAATTATAAAAATAGAATGGATGGAACATTGTTGTTAACCGTTGCGCAACATTTTGCAAAAAAATAATCAATTTAATATTGTAAAGTATAAAAAGTCATCTAGAAAAGATGGCTTTTTTTATGTCCCATAAACATTGTATTTTTACTATATGATATCAGAGTCTACCTTATTAAAAAGCTTGAAAAACCATTTCGGATTTGAAAAATTCCGTCCCAATCAATTGCAAATAATTCAATCTATTTTAAGTGGAAAAGATAATTTAGTTATTATGCCTACTGGAGGTGGAAAATCTATTTGTTTTCAATTACCAGCTTTGCATTTAGAAGGTGTAACTTTAGTTATTTCTCCCTTGATTGCTTTAATGAAAGATCAAGTAGATGCTTTAAAAGGAAATGGTATAGCAGCTGCATATTATAATAGTTCCCAAACCAGTGAAGAACAAAGGGTGATTTTCGAGCAAGTCATTCAAAAACAATTAAAATTATTGTACGTAGCTCCCGAAAGTTTACCACTCTTAGATAATCTTTTAAATGAAAATTACCTTTCTTTAATTGCTATTGATGAGGCGCACTGTATTTCAGCATGGGGACATGATTTTCGCCCTAGTTATACTCAATTAAACTTTTTAAAAGAGACATTACCTACTATCCCGATTGTAGCCTTGACAGCAACAGCTGATAAAGCTACACGAGAAGATATTTGTACACAATTGAAATTACAAAATCCCGTTAAAAATATTACTTCTTTTGATCGAAAGAATTTGAGCTTAGAAGTTCGACCGGCAAATGATCGAGTTAATCAAATTGTGCGTTTTATTGAAAATAGATCGGATGAATCGGGTATTATTTATTGTTTAAGTAGAAAGACTACAGAACAATTAGCCAATAAATTAAATCAAAAAGGATTTGAAGCAGTTGCTTATCATGCTGGCTTATCATATGAAGAAAGAAGTAAATCTCAAGAAGATTTTATTTACGATCGTACAAAAATAGTGTGTGCAACTATTGCTTTTGGAATGGGGATTGATAAATCGAATGTTCGTTGGGTAATTCATTATAACTTACCAAAAAATATAGAAGGATATTATCAAGAAATTGGACGTGCGGGACGTGATGGATTAGAATCGGATACGCTGCTTTTTTATAGTTATGCTGATGTGGTTCAATTACAAAAATTTAGTGAAGGAGCAAGTAATCAAGAAGTACAAATTGCGAAGCTAAATCGTATGCGACAGTATGCAGAAGCTACAAGTTGTCGTAGAAAAATATTGTTGAGTTATTTTGGAGAATTAATTGAAGAAAATTGTGGGAATTGTGATGTTTGTCAAAATCCACCACAATTTCTCGATGGAACCGTTATTGCACAAAAAGCATTATCTGCAGTATATCGTTTAAAAGAAAAAGAAGCAATGGGAACTGTAGTAGATGTATTAAGAGGAGCTCGAAATGCAGTAGTTTTAGATAAAGGTTATACTCAATTAAAAACCTATGGAGTAGGACAAGAGATTTCATGGCAAAACTGGCAACATTATATCATTCAGTTAATTAATCAAGGGTATTTAGAAATTGCGTTTCATGAAAATAATATATTAAAACTAACAGATTTTTCGAAAAAAGTGTTATTTGAGAAAGAGCACGTACAATTATCTCAAGCAATTTCTTACAAAGAGAAGACTAAAACCACAAAGGCTAAAGTTGAAAAGAAAAAATCCAAAACAGATTTATATGAACGATTACGTTTGTTACGTTTGAAAATAGCCAAAGAAGAAGATGTACCTGCTTATATTGTTTTTAATGATGCAACATTGAAAGATATGGAACAAAAACGCCCAATGACAGATGAAGCATTTTTAGAAGTGGAAGGTATTGGAAAACATAAATTGGAAAAATATGGTTATGACTTTATTACAGAAATCATTGCTTTTCATAAAGAAAAAAAAGGAACTAGGAAGAAAGCTGGTGATACTGTTTTAAAAACATACGAATTGTATCAAAAAGGTTTTTCAATGGAGGATATTTCAGTTGAAAGAGGACTAAGTATACCTACAATATTTTCTCATATTATAAAATTATATCAGGAGAGTAAAAAGATTGAGGTACATGATTTTATTTCAGAATATGAACTTGAAGAAATTAAAAAAGCTAAAAAAGAATTAAAAAATCCAAGGCAATTAAAACCTTATTTTGAATATTTTAATGAACAAATGGATTATTTCACTATTCGATTTGGATTAGAAGTTTTAAAGAAGAATTATTGATCTTTTAGTGATTTTTTAATCTCTGTTTTCTTTTGTTGAGAAAGTGTATGATTTGTTTCTTTTTTGGTTAAAGCAGTAATGACCTTGTTATGGTCTTCCCATTCTTGACAAGGAGGACAGACAATGTTATGATATTTCAGTCGAATACGATCCCAAAGAGAAATTTTTGTGTACTCGGCTTTTGTGATAAGCATAGTTGCTTCATCACAATCCATAGCAAATTTGGTTAAAATTTTTATCATCTTTCTGTTGTTTTATGGTACCAGTTTGTCTCTAAACAATCTCTTAAATTTAAACGAGCTCTGTGTAACATTACCCATAAATTAGACGTTGAAATATTTAAAATCTTACAAATTTCTTTAGAATCAACATCATCAAGTGTTTTCATTTTGAAAGGTTGATACAATTTTTCAGGTAATTTATCTAAACAATGCTCTAGTGTTTGTCCTAATTCTTGGTTTTCAATTAATTGATCTATGCTTTTTCCCCAATTTTGAGGTGTTTTTGAATCAACCCAAACCCCTACTTTATTCCCTTCTTGATTAAAAAAGGAATCCATTTCAGTAAAAGAATAAGTCTTTTTTGAGCTATTTTTTCGGTAATAGTCAATAATTTTTCTTTTTAGGATAGAAGTTAACCACGTTTTTTCTGAAGCATTTCCTTTAAATCCATCTTTTGCTTTATAAGCAGCTAGAAATGTATCTTGAACGAGTTCTTCAGCATCTAATTTATGAGAAATACGATTTCTTGTATAAGAGAAAAGATAATCTCCGTATAACTCTACCCACTGATCTGGTTTTAAACTATGTTTCATTCTCTAACCTGAATTGTTAATTTTTAGCGAAAGATAGCGAGAAAAAATGGTATATCTTTATATTTGGATAAAATTTTAAAATGGAAAAAGAATTTTTTAAATCACTTTATCAAGATATTTTACATTTTCATGACGAAGGGAAAGTGGCATCTTATATTCCTGAATTAAAGAAAGTTAATGCAAACAAGTATGGAGTAAGTTTTCAACCAGTAGAAGGTAAGAGTACTACTATTTTTGATGGAAATGAAAAGTTTTCCATTCAGTCTATTTCCAAAGTGTTTACATTAACGATGGTATATAAAGAACTAGGAGCTGACTTATGGAAAAGAATGGGGGTAGAGCCTTCGGGAACGGCTTTTAATTCATTAGTTCAGTTAGAGTATGAAAATGGAATCCCAAGAAATCCTTTTATTAATGCGGGAGCTATCGTTTTAGCAGATCTGATGTTAGATATTTATGAAGATCCGAAACAAGAATTATTGGAATTTGTAAGCAAACTGGTTGGAAGAACTATTCAATATGATTTGGATGTTGCCCAATCTGAAAAAGCTACAGGTTTTAAAAACTATGCTCTAGCAAATTTGATTAAATCATATGGGAATTTACACAATCCGGTTGATAAAGTATTAGATTTATATTTTCATCAATGTTCGATTGAAATGACTTGTGAAGAATTGGCAAAAGCCTTTTTATTATATGCAAATCATGGAACAATTCCACATTGTGAAGAACGAATTTTATCGATAAGTCAAACAAAACGTATTAATTCTGTTATGCAAATGTGTGGATTTTATGATGAAGCGGGTGAATTTACTTTTAGAGTAGGGCTACCTGGAAAAAGTGGAGTAGGAGGAGGTATTGTAGCGGTCTATCCAAGTAAATTTTCAATAGCGGTTTGGAGCCCTCGTTTAAATGATCATGGAAATTCAGTAATGGGATTAAAAACATTAGAAGCCTTTACAGATAAGACGGGTTGGTCTATTTTTTAATAAAAAAACTCTCCTATTATGGAGAGTTTTATATATATATGATAAATAGGTTTTTTTTAAGAATTTTTCATGGTAACAACACGTTGAGGTAGTGGAGCTTCATAACCAGCAGCACCTAAAGCCTCTACAATTTTTTGGCGTGTGTCCCAATAAACATCCCAATAATCGTCAGGAGTTGAGTAAGGTAAAGCCAATAATTCTACTCCATTTTCTCCTAAATTGTTAACTGCAACTCTTGGAGCTGGATTTTGTAAAACATTGGAATCATTTTTTAAAACATCCATTACAATTTCTTTTGCCTTTTTAATGTCTCCTTCATAACGAATTCCAAATGGCATATCAACACGTAAATTTCCTTTTACAGAATAGTTGATTATTTTGTTTGACATAATGGTATTGTTTGGAATGATAGAAGTTTTGTTTTGGAATGTTTCTAAAACAGTTACAAAAACAGAAATTTCTTTTACAAAACCTAGCTCACCATCAGATTCAATTAAATCACCTACTTTAAAAGGTTTAAATAATAAAATCATGATTCCAGAAGCAAGGTGTCCTAAAGAACCGTTAAATGCAGCACCAATTGCTACACCAATACCACCTAGTAAGACAGCAAATGAAGCCATAGGAATTCCTATGATTTGAGCAATTGAAATAAATAATAACAATTTAAGTCCGAAACTGATAAGTGTTATTAAAAAGGGTTTTAAGGAAGAATCAATATCCGCTTTATTGAAAGCTTTTTTAATTGCTTTCATAATCATACCGATAATCCAAAGTCCAATGATTAGGGCAAATAATGCTCCAATAATACTAGGAACCCACTGTCCCACGCTATCCATTAATGAGCTTAAAAAATCTTTGACTGGATTTATTGCGGATTCAGTCATTCCCGCTTGTAAAAGCGATAGTAAATTCATTTTTTCTTTTTTTTAATTAAACGTTTTTTAACATTTTTTTAGTATCAAATACTATACCAAATGTAAGTTTATTTATTACAAAAGTCCAGCTCTTTCGATCAAATGCTTTTCAGAAGGCTCTTTTCCGCGGAATTTTTTATATAAATCCATCGGGTTCTCAGTTCCTCCTTTTTCTAGAATGTTCTGTTTTAATTTAGTGGCTGTTTCCTGATTGAAAATACCTGTTTCTTTAAAATAAGCAAAAGCATCTGCGTCTAAAACTTCTGCCCACTTATATGAATAGTATCCAGAAGAATATCCTCCTTGGAAAATATGTGAAAAAGAAGTACTCATAAGGGTTTTTTCTATTTCGGGATATAATTCAGTTGGAGCAAAAGCTTCTTTTTCAAAAGTTTTAACTGATTGGATCATCTCAGGGTTTTGTCCATGCCAAGCCATATCCAATAATCCAAAACTTACTTGCCTAACGGTCTGATAACCTTCCATGAACGCTTTTAAGTTTTTTATTTTATCAATATATTCTTGTGGAATAGTTTCACCTGTTTTATAATGTTTTGCAAAAAGATCTAATGCTTCTTTTTCATAACACCAGTTTTCAAGTAATTGAGAAGGTAATTCTACAAAATCCCAATAAACATTTGTTCCTGATAAACTTTCGTAAGTAGTATTGGCTAACATACCATGTAGCCCATGACCAAATTCGTGAAATAGGGTAGTAACTTCGTTAAAAGTTAATAAAGAAGGTGTGTCTTGAGTTGAAGGTGTAAAGTTACAAACATTAGAAATGTGAGGTCTTTGTTGGTTCCCGTCGAGATTAGATTGACCTTTATAAGAAGTCATCCAAGCACCTCCTCTTTTTCCTTTTCTAGGATGGAAGTCAGCATAGAAAAGAGAAACAAAATTTCCATCATGATCGGTTACTTTATATGTTTTTACCTCTGGATGGTATTTTTCTACATCAAAGATTTCTTCAAAATGTAATCCAAATAATAAATTAGAAACTTTAAAAACACCATCAATTACATTTTCTAGTTTAAAATAAGGTTTTAAAATTTCGTCATTAAAATTGTATTTTTCTTGTTTTAATTTTTCAGCATAATAAGCATGATCCCAACGTTGTAAGGTTTCAATACCATCTTTTTTAGCAATTTCTTGTAATTCTTTAATTTCTTTTTCAGCAAATGGTTTTGCACGATCTAGCAAATTGTGTAGGAAAGAATTTACTTTTTCAGGTGTTTTAGCCATTCGTTCTTCTAAAACAAAATTAGCATGGGTATTATAACCTAATAAATTAGCTTTTTGATGACGTAAATTCACAATTCTCAATACAATATTTTCATTGTTGAATTCATTTTGCTTATATCCTTTTGAACCAAATGCTTTAAATAACTTTTCTCGTAAACTACGATTTTTTGCATAAGTCATAAAAGGAATATAACTAGGATATTGTAAAGTGAAAATCCACCCTTTTTTATTTTGATTTTTGGCTAGTTGAAATGCAGCATCTTGAGTATGCTGAGGTAACCCTTCTAAATCATTTTTATTTTCTAAGAAAAGTTCATATTGATTGGTTTCAGCCAAAACATTTTCCCCAAATTGTAATGAAAGTTGGGCTAATTCTTCGTTGATTTTTCTCAATTGTTCTTTTTGATTATCATCTAAAAGAGCTCCATTTCGGCTAAAACTTTTATACGTTTTAGTTAGTAACATCTGTTGTTCTGGTGTTAAAGTACTTTCTGGAGTGTTTTGATAAACAAAATCGATCTTTTTAAAGAGCTCTTGATTAAGGATAATATCGTTACTATGTTGTGTTAATATAGGTGATATTTCCTGTGCTAATTGTTGAATTTCTTCATTAGTTTCAGCAGAATTTAAATTAAAGAAAGTGCTTGAAATAGTTCCCAGTAATTTTCCAGAGATTTCTAATGCAATAATTGTATTTTCAAAAGAAGGTGTTTCTTCATTATTAATAATAACTTGGATTTCTTCTTTTGCTTTTTGTATAGCTTCTAAAAAAGCAGGTTTATAATGAGAAGTTTCTATTTTTTCAAAAGGTATACTATGGTATGGTGTATTAAATTCTTTTAGTAATGGATTCATACTATAATTTTTAATTATTTGATTATTCAAAAGTACAATTTTTAGTAAAGTGAAAAGAAGAAAGGTTCCTATGAATTATAATTCTCTAGTTTTATTTGACAGAGCTTCATATTTAAGAAATGATTTATACAACAAGGTTATAGAGATTTTCTTATCTTTGAAAAAAAATAAGAAGATGAGTAAAAATCCAATGATAACAGGCTTTGTGATCGCTATTATAGTTGTTATTTTTTCATATGGAGTTTCACAATTAATGAATCAAAAAGAATTGGAATTTATTATTGATAACCCAACCAATGAAAAAATTCAAGTTCAAATTGATGATCAAGAATACGAAGTAGATGCCAATTCATTTAAAATAATAAAATTAGAATTGGGGGATCATGTTTTAAATGGTCAACACAAGTTTACATATGATTATATTCATCATGGAGTGATTAATCCTACAAAATCAACGTATTATGTGTATAAACGTTATTATGGTAGTGTAGCAAAAAAAGACTCTATTTTTCAAAATGCTCCCACATTAAATATAGATGGGGAAAAATATCAATTTACCGATACAATTTCAGATTATTTTATACAAGACTTTTATTATAACTTAAATGAAGATTTTCCAAGTTGGACGAATTCTCAAAAAGATAGTTTGAAAATAGATGCTCGAAAGAAAATATTTAGAAAAGTGGCTTTTGAAGATTTTTATGAAAAAGAAGAAACTGAGTAATGAAATTTAGAACAGAACTTTCTATTCCAAAAGAATCTTTTGAATTCAATTATTCTAGTAAACTATTTTTTATTGGTTCCTGTTTTTCGATCACTATGTATGATGAATTAAGAAAAAGAGGTTTTAAATATTTATCAGGAAATCCTTTTGGTGTTTTGTTTAACCCTATTTCAATTGCCAATGCTTTAGATAACGTTATCCATCTTGAAAAAATTAAAAAAGAATCTTTTTTTGAAAATCAAGGCGTTTTTCGTCATTGGGATTATGGTTCTCAAATTTTTGAAAAAGATTTAGAAACGACAGTTAATCAATTAAATAAACAAATAGAAGTTCAACATGATTTTTTAATAAAAACAGATGCTATTTTTATTACTTTGGGTACTGCGTGGGTTTATGAGTTGGTTGATAATAAAAAAGTAGTGGCCAATTGTCACAAGATGAAAGCTTCGTTATTTAAAAAACGGTTGTTAAATATAACTGAGATATATGAAGGATTACTAATGTTGATAAACAATCTTCAAAAAATAAATCCACAAATCAAAATCATTTTTACCATAAGTCCTGTTCGCCATATAAAAGATGGAATAATAGAAAATCAAAGGAGTAAATCATTTTTATTTGCTGCTATTCATGAAATCATTGAGAGTAGGGAAAATGTATTGTATTTTCCATCATATGAATTGATGATGGACGATTTGAGAGATTATCGATATTATAAAAAAGATATGTTACATCCGAATGAGCAAGCGATAGAATATATATGGGAAAAGTTCAAAAACAGATACTTTTCAGAGAGTGTTCATGAAGAGATGAAACAAGTTGAAAAGATTAAAAAAGCTTTGAATCATCGATTTATAGGTGTTGATTCAGTTGAAAATCAATTATTTAATAAAAAAATTAAAAATCAGATAGAGAAACTTAAACGAAGTATAGATTTTGAGCTTTAAAAGAATAATCGTAGATTTGAAAAAATTTCTAAATAACTACTATTGAAATGTTGCACAGTTGTTCTTTTAAATTAGAAAAAGACGAATGAATAAGAATATATTTCGAGCAACCTTTATATTACTAACGTTAAGTATAGTATCACTCCTTTATTTAGTTTTGAATGGTTTAATAACCCGAAACGATGAGAAATCTGCTGATCAATTACGATTGGAGAAGGAAATCAATTTATCTAGGTTATTTAATCATTCAGAAATTTTAAAACGATCTACGTTGCTTTATGTAGCAAGTAGTGATGAAAAATGGAAAACTAGATACGACCGATATATTGATACCATAAAATTAGATTTACGAACTTTAAAATCTTCAATAGGAGGTAGTCTTTATCAATATGAAATTTTAGATGATGAATTCAAGCGTTTAAGAGAAATTGAAAATAAAGCTTTTTATTTACTGAAAGATTCAGGAAATGAAGAAGCTTATAATTATTTGATAGATGATGATGATTCTGAGGCAGCTTACATAGAATTGGTTGATATATTTTATAATAAAGTTTTTGGTTTTTCTGCAGTGAATAAAGAAATTGAATTGATTCGTTTGAAAGGAAGTATTCTTATGGCAGACGAAATTCTAACTTCATCAACTTACATGGCTGTATACACAAATGATGATCGTTGGATCAAACAATATAGTCAAACAGAAAGAAAATTAGATAAATACCTAGCAGAAGCTGTTAGTGAAGACAAAAATATTCAAGAAGCCATTCAAGCAAATGAAGTATTGGTTTTAATGGAGAAACGTGCACAAGATTTCATTAAAAGTGGGCAAAAACAAGAAGGTTTAGGTATTTTAGAAAGTGATCAATACACTGGAAATAAGAAGGTTTTTAGTGATGTAATGCAAAAATTTAGAGAAACTATTAATGAAAATGCATTTGCTATTGTTAAAGACCGATTTGAGAAGTTTATTCAAGAAATGGTGGTAAGCTTAGGATTAATTGTAATATTAATGCTCTTAGCGTTGTTTTTATTTAGTTATCAGAATAGTTTAGATAATACAAATTCTAAATTGAAGAAACTGAATAAACAATTGAATCAAAAAAATGCTCAGTTAAATAATTTTGCTCATATTATTTCGCATGATTTAAAAGCTCCATTACGTCATATGACGTTTTATTTAGAAGAAATAGGATATAATGAAATTTTACAGCATGGTGGATGTGAAAAAACAGAACAAGTTTTAGCCGATATTGAGAGTGCCAAAGAACAATCGTATTATATGTATGGAATGATTGATGAAATGTTAGAGTTTTCAAAAATTTCAACACATCAAATACAAATGAAATATATAGATACAGATGCTGCAATAACCCAGATACTTTCAAATATTTCGATTCCTGAAAATATTAAAGTGATTCGTGATGTAAAATTACCTACCGTACTTTCTGATGAAGTGAGTTTAAATCAAATTTTTAGAAACTTGATTACCAATGCTATAAAATATAATGATAAAGAAAATGGTTATATTGAGTTTGGATGTAAAGAGACCAATCGATCGTTTATTTTTTCAGTGAAAGATAACGGGATTGGAATTCCAGATGTAGAAAGAGAAAAAGTCTTTAATCTATTCTATAAAACAAAAGATAATAAAGAAAGTCATGGGGTTGGATTAAGTATTGTGAAAAAGAGTGCTGAAATTATAGGAGGTGAGATTTCGTTAGATTCTGAAGTAGGAAAAGGAACTATTTTTTACGTAGAAATCCCAAAAGAATAAAGAATATTATAATCGTTAATATTTAATACATCACAAAAAACTATCTTTGTCGAAATTTTTCAGTATGAAATTTATTGACACACATGCACATCTTTATTCCGATCAGTTTAATGAAGATCGAAATGAAATGCTTCAACGTGCTTTTGAAGCGAAAATAGATCGAATTTATTTACCGTCGATTGATAGTTCGTATTATCAATCAATGGTAGAATTAGAACAGCAATATCCTCAAAATTTAAAATTAATGATGGGTTTACACCCTTGTGATGTAAAACCTGAAAATTATAAAGAAGAGCTTCAATTCGTAAAAGAACAACTCTCAAAACGTCCATTTGCTGCGGTAGGTGAAATTGGAATCGATTTGTATTGGGATACTTCTACTCTAAAAATTCAACAAGAAGCTTTTCGTAGTCAAATTGAATGGGCGAAAGAATTAGGATTGCCGATTAATATTCATTGTAGAGATGCTTTTGAAGAAACGCTAGAAATTTTAGAAGAATTAAATGATGAAAAGTTATATGGAATTTTTCATTGTTTCTCGGGAACCAGAGAGCATGCTGAAAGAGCTATTGCTTGTGGAATGAAATTGGGGATTGGTGGTGTAGTAACATTTAAAAATGGCAAAATAGATCAATTTTTACATGAAATTGAATTGAAACATATTGTATTAGAAACAGATGCACCTTATTTAGCTCCAACACCTTTTAGAGGAAAGCGGAACGAAAGTGCATATGTGATTAATGTTGCTGAAAAACTAGCTACGATCTATCAAAAAGGATTAGATGAAATTGCTGAAATTACTACTCAGAATGCTTTAGAAATTTATAAAGAATACGAATTGTAAAATATTTCGTAATTTACTTGTAAATTATTAACACTAAAAACATAACAAATATGAAATGGTTAGTTCGAATTTTTGGGGTAATGGGAGTTCTTTTTTTGTTATTCTTAATTGCTCAAATTTTTATGCCGAGCCAAATGGATGTAACAGTTGAAAGAGAATACGACCATCCTGCTGAACAAGTTTATAAAGCATTTGCTAATACTAAAATATTCAATTCTTTTAATGCGTGGATGCGAATTGATCCAGATAATACCAAAGTGACATACTCTGATAAAAAAGAAGGAAAAGGAGCACATTATAAATGGTCTAATACATTTAATGTTAATGAAGTAGGGTCGGGTAGTTTAGATATTGTAGAAGCAAACCCAAATGCTTTAGTTAAATATGAAATGCGTTTTGGAGAAGATCCAGCACCAGGGATTGGAATCATAAATATTTCAGAAAAAGAAGGGAAAACAAAGGTGAGCTGGAATTTCTTAGGAGCAAAAACACCTTTCCTATTTCGGTTTTTTAATAAGGTTTTTTATGGGGTTGTATTTGATAATATGAATCAATCTTTAGAAAACTTAGAAGAAACATTAAAAAATAATACACCTATGCCAGAAGAAATTATTGAAATTAATAAGGAAACCGCTTTAACGGAGTTTTCTGAAGCAAAAAAAGTAATCGCCTTTTTTCAAGAAACCTCAACGGATGATAAACAAGAAATAGCAATGGCTTTTCAAGAATCAATGGGAATGCTTTATAGTTATTTAGTAGATAATCAAGGATTGGAAGCAGGGAAAGATTTTTCTTATCCAGTTGGAATCTATGAATCATGGGATGAGGAAAATAAAATCGCCAAGTTTTATGTAGGATTTATTATCGATAAAGATGTTCCATTAGGAGAAGGTATGGAGATTATTACTATTCCAGTTTCCAAAGTAATTAAAAAAGTTTACCAAGGACCATATGAAGGAACAGGAGATGTACATAAGGCAATTAATGAGTTTATAGAAAAAGAAAAAATACAAATTATAGGTAGTCCTTTTGAAATATATAAAAGTGCACCTTCAGTTCCAAATAGTCAAAAAATTACGGAGGTTTATTACCCGGTAAAATAAGGTTATTATAAAAGGAAAAATCTCTCATAAATTGATTGTTTTTATGAGAGATTTATTTTTTACTATATTATTTCTTTTTATAATAAGAACCAAAAAGTGTTAAAGGTGACCAGCTAGGTTGAAGTTCAGGTGCTTTTGGTGCTAATTTTGTAAATTCTTCAGCTCCATAAACAGGTTTCCCATCTACAACTGTTAAAACAGATTCAATTGTTGTAATGTCATCTTCAGGAATTGTCATGTAATCTTCAGAAAGAATAACAAAATCGGCATATTGTCCTTTTTTTAACCTTCCTTTTACATCTTCTTCTTGAGAAAACCACGCGCTTCCAATAGTGTGTACTCTTAAAGCCTCTTCACGGGTTAGAACATTATCTTTATCATATATTTTTCTACCACTTGCTGTCTTTCCAGTGATCATATAATGAAGAGATACAAATGGATTGAAACTACCACCTCGAGTTCCATCTGTTCCCATTCCTACAGGAATACCTTTATTATAAATATAACGTAAAGGAGGGCTATATTTACCTGCTTCAGCTCCATAGCGTTCTATAAAGTCATCTCCTAAAAAGACCATACGATCTTGTAAGGCTAAACCACCACCTAAAGCAGCTATGCGATCTACCGTTTCAGGAGTAATCGTTTCTCCATGCTCAATTGACCAACGTAATCCATTTAAAGGTTTTTCTTTAGCTACTTTTTCAATAACATCTAATATTTTTTGAATGGATTCATTATAAGTAGAGTGAATTTTAAAAGGCCAACGTCTTTCAATTAATAATTTTAAAATGGGTTCTAAATTTTTTCCCATTGTGTCAGGAAGTTCAGGACGTTCCCAACGGAAATTTTCATAATCTGCTGCTTCCCATAGAATGTATTCGCCAGCACCGTCTAATTCAAATCCATGCTCTTTATGAGGATCTGTGTTTTTTCCAGCTTTATTAGCGCTACTCCAGGCATCAAAATCTTGTAATTCTCTTTTAGGTTTTTGTGCAAATAAATAAAAAGAAGTACGGATGGGTAATTTTCCATCTGCAGCTAATTGTTCTGCAGTATTGTATTCTTGAGGGTAATTAAAACCTCCACCACCTGCATCTATAACACCAGTTAGTCCATATCGAGCTAATTCTCTGAACATATGAATGGTTGAATTTTCTTCAATAGCTTTTGTCGCTCCTGGTAAAGCAGCAATTTTTCCATAAAAAATTCCTGGATGAGGTTCAGCTAACATTAAACCAGTTGGGTTTCCTTGTGCATCACGTTCAAATCGACCTTCAAATGGATCAGGGGTATCTTTTGTTATTCCTAAGACTTCTAATCCTTTTTTGTTAACAATTCCTGCACTATAAAAATATTGCATGTATACAGGTCTATTAGGAGATGCTTCAGTTAACTCTTGTGGGGTTGGTAATCTTTGTTCTTTAAATTGCCAAGGTGTCCAACCACCTATAACACGTACCCATTCTCCTTCAGGTGTTATTTCAGCTGCTTTTCTAATCATTTCTAAACCTTCCTTTAATGTAGGTACACCATCCCAACGAAGTTCGCGTGTGTATGTTAAGCCACTTCTTAAGAAATGTGAATGGGAGTCAATTAATCCAGGAATGATTCTCCTACCTTGTGCATCAATAATTTGTGTGGAGTCATTTTTTAATTTTAGCATTTCTTTGGAAGTTCCAGTAGCTAAAATTATTCCATCTTTTACAGCTAGTGCCTCTATATTAGGCTTATTTTCATTTAAAGTTGTAATATTAGCATTGTATACAACCATATCGGCTGTATTGATTTCTTTCTTGGTGCTACAACTTATTGCTAGCACACTTGTAATGAATAAGATTGTTTTTTTCATATTCTTGTTCTCTTTTTTAATTTTCTATTTAAGCCTTAAAAAGTTCTTGATATCGATCTTTACTTGTATACATTAAAAAGATATTCATTGCTACTGCGAATACAGCTGGAAGAGCATTAACAGGATCTAAAAATACATGAAATAATAGTGCATTTAGCAGAACTGGGAATAAAATAACTAAAGCTAATGCCCTGTATTTATTAATAACAATAAGTATACCCGTTATAATTTCAACTAATGCTACAATGGTCATCATATAACCAGTCTTTATTAATGCTCCCATAAATTCCATTCCAGAGGTAGCTAACTCCATAGGAGGCATAAAATTTAAAAATTTGTTTAATCCAAATACGATTAATATAATACCAAGTAATATACTAATAATTGTTGTTGCTTTTTTCATTTTATTAAATTTAAAATTGGAGCAAGTAATCCAATGAATTAGATTACTTGCAAAATAGTTGTAATTTTTATCTTGTAGCTAAATCACGTACTGTTTGAAAATCGTGGTCTTGTGTAATAAACCCGTGTGTACAATAATAAGTTGTAACATCTAAATTATTTGAATCAACAAAATCTACCACTTCTTTTGCCATTTCAACGGTTCTTGTTTTATCTTCTGGACTGAAGATGTCGAACATGAAAACAAAACCAGGGTTTACCAAATCATTAAAAAATAAGGTTTTAGTAGAAGGTTTATAAATAATAACATAATCCTCTTCTTCGGCATGTTCTGTTGTGATGATATGTAATTGAAGTTCTTCATCTCCTGAACCTATAGTCATTGGAGTTGATAATCCAATTACATTAATAGATTTTCCTTCAATAGGGTTGGATACGACAGTACTAGGTCTGTTTAAAATTTCTTGCATAAAAGCTTGTGAACCTGCTCCTACAATTAAATCACCCCCTTCGGCTAAATTACCACGTGTACCACCAATATGATCAAAATGATTATGTGAGTTTACCACATATTCAATAGGATCTGTACTAAAATCTTTTCTAATTTTTTCTAAAACAATAGCTGATCTTCGGTCATTAATAGGAGAATCATATAATACTAAATTCCCATCAACTTTAAAAGCATAAGTATAGTGTGATTGAGCGTCACCAGCTACTACATAAGCATTTGGATCATTAGGTAATACTTCTGAATTAATACCATTTTGAGAGTCCACAAATTCTACTGGGAAATCTAATGGGAAGGTTTGCATGATTGTTCTAAAATGCAATTGAGAAGATAAATAACCATATTCAGCTTGGGTAGCATCATAAGGATAAGAATCTGTTACAGTTAATTCAGAAGAATCAAATGTTGGATTAATACTTATGTTTGTTAATGATTCTGTTCTGATTGTGTTTCCATCTAATATATGTTCTAATGTTTGAGGAACTTGTAAGCCATCAATAGTTGTCCAATTACTATAAATGACTTCGTATAGTACATCACCTAAAAGAGGATCGTTTTCGAGTGTTTGTGCTTTAGAGGGTAATTTGGTATTGGTGTCAATTACTAACTGAATATCGGGAGTATTCTCTCCGAAACCTAAAGAAGAAGTGTTGTATTGTATATCGATTGTTCCATAAGTACTACCAGTTACATTTGTGTTTTTATCAATTAATTTCATGATAGCAATAGGGGAGGACATCATTAAAGTTTTTTGACGAGAAGCTAGTTTTGTTGAATACATAGGATCTCCTGTTACACCAAAGCTTTCAAAATATACGGAGAAAGTACCTGTTTTTCCTACTGAATTTGCTTTAGTCCCATCTATTGTTTCTGTAAATGAAAAATCGGTAGCATAAGCATAATCTGCATTAACATCCCAAGCTTGTCTAGATTGTGAACCATCAAGATTGTATAAAAGTGAGTAGTCAAAATCAGCTACTTTTCCTCCTATAGGTTCAGGGTTTTCTTGAAATTCGTAAGCAATTCCTACACTCTCATAGCTTAGAAATGAAGCGGAATTTAATAAGGTTGAACCTCCTATTGTGGTTTGAACTTCTTGGAAAAGTTCTGAGTTATCGACAATATTGACTGTATTGTCATCATCATCGTTACAACTAAATGATGTAATGGCTGCTATTGTCACTATAGACAATGTTTTAAATTTTACTTTCATATTTCATTATTTATTGTTTATAACTTAATTTGTTTAGAACAAATATGTGTTCAAAAAAATTTATATATTGATTTTACTTAAAATTTTGTAAAGAGTTCTAGCTTCTTCTTCTGTAAGATCTTCAGAAAAATAATTTTTTGTTACTTGTTTGGCGTGTTTATGAGCTTTTTTATAAGTTTCAATACCTTTAGGATTTATTACTATGTTGACTTCTCTTCTATTGGTTGGACAAGTATATCTCTCTACTAATTCCTTTTTTACTAATCTGTCAATTAATCGGGTTAAATCAGGGCTAGAAGAAATGATTAAATTGTTTTTTATAAAATTAGAATTTACAGGATTTGGATATTCTTGTTCTAAAATGCTTAATATATTTAATTGAGTATGTGTTATCCCACAAGAAGATTTCAACGCTTTTTTTATTGCTTGTTCGATCTCGTTGGCTTTCTTTATAAAAGAATAATAGCATTTAGAATATATTAAATTCATATTTGTTGTAAACATTAATTGTTTTCAACTGCAAATCTATGTATTTTTTTGAATATGAATATAATTTTATTAATTTTTTTTAAATAAAAAGGAAACTCAAAATAGAGTTTCCCTTTTTAATCAAGAATTTTTAATAATGTTATAAACTAAATCCTAAACCAAAATTAACAGTGAAAGGCATTCCTGGACGTAATCCATATGGAGAACGTGCTACCTCATAATCATTGTCTAATAGATTGGTGATACTAGAACGAAGAGTAAAGTTTTTGTTGATATGATATTGTGCTCCTAAATCTAAAGTAAAATAGGCTCCTATTTTTTCATCTGTAGGAATAGCTCCTTGTCCTGCTTGGGTACGCATTTCACTTTGGTATTTTCCACTAATACTTAATTCATATTTAGGGTGTTTTAAAGTTGAAATTACACCTAATTGATGTTCAGCAATATAAGGTACTTCATCACCAGGATTTACTTCTCCCCAAGTATCAGTATCTACATGATTTTTAAATTCGGTATCTGTATAAGTATAGCTTACCATTACAGGTAAATTAAATTTAGAATTAGAACTGTGTAAGAAATCATAAGTAGTTAAGAATTCAATACCCGTAGCATTCATGTCTCCTGCGTTGTATTGATCTCCAGTTCCAGCACCTCCACCAGCAGCTAAGTCAGAACCAAGTAAATTGTTATAATTATTATGGAAGCTGATTAATTCAGCAGTAAATCCTTTTGCTTGTGTACGAATACCAAATTCGTAATTTAAACTGTTTTCATCATCAACACCAGGAGTGTTTCCTGCTGGAGCAAATCCTTTATGTAATCCTCCAAAAACATTTAAATGGCGGTTTACATCATATTGAATACTTAAACCAGGTAAAAATACTGTCGTATTATTTTTTCTAAATGAAGGGTCTTCACGATCAGGGTCTCCTGCACTATAATTCTTCCTTCTTTGATTGATATCTTCATAACGAAGTCCTGGAGAAACTGTTAAATCATTCCATTTCATGTCGTATTGAGCAAATAATGCAACGGCTTCAGATTCTTCAACACGATTTCCCGCATCTCCTTTAACTCCAGGAGTTGTCATGGCCATTCTACCATCGATCATTGCATATTCATCTTGCCATTGGAAGCGATCGATTTGATCATAGTGATAACGCCCTCCAACTGAGAAATGATGTTTAAATTGATTCCCTTTTATGTCCCAGTTTAATTCAGTTTGTACACCACGTACTTCATAATTACGGTTGTTGGCTTTAACACGTAATACGTCTGTGGTTGTGTTTCCTCCTGTTAAAACATCATAAGCATTTGCATTGGTTGTTGGGTCTGCAAGAATAGAGCTTAAACTTATTTTATCTCCATTCGTATCTAAATAATCAGCTAATTTATACCAGTTTCTATGAAATTTTGTAATGTAACCTGTTGTTACGATATCAACATTGTGTGCTGGTTTAATATTATGTGTTAAACTATATACTTGATGATCGGTTACCATTTCGTCAACTTGACTGGCAGCATAACGACGGTAAGGAGTTGCTGCGAAATCAGCATCAGTTAACCCTAAATAGGTTTCATCTGAAGTTTCATCAGAGTATTGTAATTTCAATAATAAGGATTGAAATACTTTGGCATCATCATCTGTTTTTAACATAAATTTAGCCATGTAGTCTGTTTTATCAAATCCAGTATCACCTCCATTATCTAAATCTTTGAATCCATCAGAAGCATAATCAAAAGCTTCTACTAAGTAACCAAAGTTTTTACCAGTGTTACCTGCATTAGCATGAATAACACGTGTGTTATAAGTTCCCCAAGAAGCATCTACTTTAGCTGTTAATTCTTCAGGAATTGGGGTAGAGATCATGTTAATTGCACCTCCTGTTGTTTGAGGACCGTATTTGATTTGTGAGCTTCCTTTTAAGACTTCAATTGCATGCATTCTTCCTGCAGTAGGAAAATAATAAGCAGCTGGAGCAGAGTATGGAGCAGGTGCAATTAAAACACCATCTTCCATTAAAGTGATTTTAGAAGAACGTTCAGGTGAGACACCTCTTAAACTAATGTTTGGACGAAGTCCAAAACCATCTTCTTGCTGAAGATTAACTCCAGGAATTTGTTTTAATTGTTGGTTTACATCAGTATAATTAAATAATTCTAACTCTTCTGATGATAAGTAGTAACCTGAACCAGGTGTTTCTCTTTGGTTTTGTTTACTACCAAAAATAGCTTGACCAGGATTAACAGTTACAGCATCAATACTGTTTTCAAGACTATCAACAACTTCTTGTCCCTTGACTTCAAGAATACACGCCAAAATAAAGGCGGAAACTAAAATTTTTTTCATTACTTTTTATTTAGAGTAAATTTAAATAGTAAAGCAAATATACAAGTAAATTTATCTTTATCAAGAATAATTATAAATAAATTTTATGATATCATTAGTTTTTTCTTAACTCGTTCATATTTTAATTAGAGACATTTATAAATTGTGAAAAGAAGTGCTTAAATAGTAAGTAAGTGTATCTTTTTAACATATTCATATTATTTTATTGTATATTTTTGCTTTTAAAATTATATAATATATGAAAGTTGTCATTTTAGGAGCGGGGAATGTTGCATCACATTTGACGAGAGCATTATTAGATAGTACCGTTCAGGTAGCTCAAATATACAATCGGACGCTTGAAAAAGCAGAAGCTATTGCAAAACCTTATAATTTAGCTTATACTGATAAAATTTCTGAGCTCCAAAAAGCTGATTTATATATTATTTCTACTTCGGATGATGCAGTTGAAGAAGTTTCGTATCATATTCCTTTTGAAAATGCTTTGGTAGTTCATACAGCAGGAAGTTTAGGAATTGATTCTTTGAAGGGACGTTATAGAAAAGGTGTTTTATATCCTTTACAAACACTCTCAATAGATAAAGGGATACGTTATGAAAAAGTACCTTTTTTTATTGAAGCTGAAAAAGATGAAGATTTTAAGGAGTTAGAAAAATTGATGTTAAAAGTTTCTGAAAAAGTACATAGAATAACAGCAGAACAACGAGCTAAATTGCATCTTAGTGCTGTATTTGTATGTAATTTTGTGAATTATATGTATTCAATTGGAGATAAATTAGTACAAGAAGCAGGCTTGCCTTTTGAAACTTTAATTCCATTGATTGATGAGACATGTCAAAAAATACATGAAATGACTCCGTTAGAAGCACAAACAGGCCCTGCAAAACGAAACGATCAATTGATTATTGATAAGCATTTAGAAATGCTAAAAGATCATAATGATTTAGCCCGATTGTATACCGTAATGACAAAAGGAATTTTAAAACAACAAGATGAATTATAAAGAAAAACTAAAAGAAATAAAAGCATTAGTATTCGATTGTGATGGTGTTTTCACCGATGGAACATTCTTTTTACATGCAGATGGTTATTTATCACGTCGATTTAATGCAAAAGATGGATTTGCACTGCAACTAGCAATGAAAAAAGGTTTACAGGTAGCCATTATTACAGGGGGAACTGATGAAGCAATTAAAACTCGTTTTCGTAATTTAGGTGTAACCGATGTTTTCTTAAATGCACGTGATAAAGCCCAGGTTTTTGATGAATTTTCAGAGCAGTACGATATCAATCCTGATGAAGTTTTGTATATGGGAGATGACTTACCTGATTTACCTTTGTTGAAAATTGTTGGAATGCCATGTTGCCCTAATGATGCGGTAATTGAAGTGAAAAATGCTTCTCAATATATTTCAAATATTAAAGGAGGTGAAGGTTGTGTTCGTGATGTAATTGAACAGACTTTAAAGGTACAAAATAAGTGGATGGATAAAGAAGATGTTATTATCCCTTCTAGATAATAAAGAATTAAAATAGAAAATCTAAAAGTTGTTTATATTCTTTTTGATGAATAAGTAACAAAGTTGATTCATTTAATTCATAATTTGTAACTTAAAATGCTACAACAAAAATTACAAAACCGAAATGTTATTTTGGCTTCGCAATCTCCCAGAAGGCAAGAGCTTATTAAAGGATTGGGGATTGATTTTGAAGTTGAAGTAAAATCAGTTGAAGAAAACTATTCAAAAGATTTAAAAAGAGAGGAAATCACAAATTATTTAGCCAAATTAAAAGCATCCGCTTTTTCAAATTTGAATAAAGAAGATATTCTAATTACTTCAGATACGATTGTGTGGTTTGAAAATGAACCTTTAGAAAAACCAAAAAATAAAGAGGAAGCATTGAAAATGTTACAAAAACTTTCTGGTAAAAGACATGAAGTTGTAACATCAATCTGTTTAACTTCTTTAGAAAAACAAAAGGTAGCATATGATGTGACTCAAGTGTTTTTTAAAGAATTTTCATTAGAAGAATTAATGTTTTACATTGAACAATTCAAACCTTTTGATAAAGCAGGGTCATATGGAATTCAAGAATGGTTAGGTTATGTTGGAGTAGAAAAAATAGAAGGATCTTATGTGAATGTTATGGGATTGCCTACTCATTTGTTATACAGAATGCTGAATCAATTTGTAGAAGGTAAATGATAGAATCAAGAATGAATTCTATGAATCAAAAAGAGAAAATACAAGATGAATATGGAAAGGCCTATTATACCATAGGTTTAATGTCAGGAACTTCTCTGGATGGTCTGGATATATGTTATGCAAAATTTACCTTGCAAGAAAAATGGTCATTTGAAATAATAGAAGCCGAAACTATTGATTACGATAGATTTTGGAAAGAAAAATTAAAGAATTCCATTCATATTTCAAGTGAAGATTTATTATCATTAGATGTAGAATTTGCTCAGTTTTTAGGGAATCAAACACAGCAATTTATAGAAAAATATCAAATTCAGAAACTTGATTTAATTGCTTCACATGGGCATACCGTTTTTCATCAACCTGATAAAGGGTTTACATTACAAATAGGAGATGGGCGATGGATATCAAAAATTACCCAATACCCAGTTGTATATGATTTTCGCTCACAAGATGTAATTTTGGGAGGTCAAGGAGCACCTCTTGTTCCAATTGGAGATGAATTATTGTTTTCAGAATACGACTATTGTTTAAATTTAGGAGGATTTTCTAATATATCATATAAAGAAGAAGGAAAGAGAATTGCTTATGATATTGCTCCAGTAAATAGTGTATTAAATCAATTAGCCCTAAAGAAAGGGTTGGATTATGATATTGATGGAAAATTGGCTGGAAAAGGTCAAATCAGTACGGATTTATTAAATAAATTGAATAATTTATCATTTTATTCTAAAAAACAACCAAAATCATTAGGCGTAGAATGGGTGAGAAAAGAAATTAATCCAATTTTACAAAACGATTTTAATTCAATTGAAGATCAAATGGCCACTTTTGTAGAGCATAGTGCTTTTCAAATAGGTCAAAATGTTCAAAAGAATAAAAAAATATTATGCACAGGAGGAGGTGCATTAAATTCTTTTTTGATGGAAAGAATCTATTTTTATTGTGGAAATAAAGTAGAAATTCCTTCAAAATCTTTAATAAATTATAAAGAAGCCCTGATTTTTGCTTTTTTAGGAGTTTTAAGAAAAGAAGGCAAAATAAACGTTCTAAAAACAGTTACGGGTGCTAATAAAAATCATTCATCAGGAATAGTGCAAAATTGTTAAAAATGTTATATTTTCGAGAAATGATTTTTTAAAAAAAATTAAATTAAATCAGTTCAGTTAAGAACTACTAAAAATAAATGAATATGTTAAAATATTTCTTGGGAAATAGTCCGAAATGGTTTAAAATGGCCATGATTGGGTTTTTAATTATGAATATAGTTTTATACTATGGTTTACCGATGATCATGGATACACATCAAGCTCATATGATCGTAGCATGGTTGTTCATTGGAGAATTTATTTTCACATTAGCCATGGCATTGAATTGTTATCCATTACAATCAGGAGGATTATTAGCCATACAAGCATTAGCATTAGGTTTAACAACACCCGAAAATGCGTATCATGAAGTAGATTCAAATTTAGAAGTCATCTTACTTTTAATGTTTATGGTGGCGGGTATTTATTTCATGAAACCTTTGTTGATGTATATTTTCAGTAAAGTTTTTACTAAAATAAAATCTAAACTAGTATTATCCCTTTTATTTGTTGCAATAGCGGCTGTTTTATCAGCATTCTTAGATGCTTTAACTGTAACGGCAGTATTAATTAGTGTTGCTGTTGGTTTTTATGGAGTTTATCATAAAATTCACTCTAGTGATTCAGATTACGATGAAAGTGGAGAGTTAGACCGTAAAGAATTAAGTGGTGAAACATTAGAACAATTTAGAAGCTTTTTACGAAGTTTAATTATGCACGGAGCAGTTGGTACTGCTTTAGGAGGAGTTTGTACATTAGTAGGAGAGCCTCAAAATTTATTGATTGGAGAAAAAATGGGTTGGG
Source organism: Flavobacteriaceae bacterium UJ101 (assembly GCA_001880285.1). Lineage (NCBI taxonomy): Bacteria > Pseudomonadati > Bacteroidota > Flavobacteriia > Flavobacteriales > Flavobacteriaceae > Flavobacteriaceae bacterium UJ101. The sequence goes on from CP016269.1 coordinate 1,972,522, forward strand.
ATTTTATTGAATTCTTCCAACGAATGGCTCATGTGACATTACCTGTATTTTTCTGTGGATTATTAACAACGGTTGTTTTAGAAACAACAGGATGGTTTGGATTTGGAGCTAAATTACCAGAAGTAGCTCGTAAAATAATTGAAAACTATACCAAAGAAGAAGATGATAAACGTACTGATAAAGAAAATTATGGTTTAATTATTCAAGGAATCGCAGCTATATTGTTAATTATAGGATTAGCAACACATATTGCTCCTGTTGGATTTATAGGATTAGCTTTAATTATTTTCCAAACAGCGTTTATGGGAATTATCGAAGAACATCAGCTAGGAAAGGCGTTTGAAGAAGCCTTACCGTTTACAGGATTATTAGTCGTTTTCTTTGTGATTGTGGCGATGATTCATGATCAACATTTATTTAAACCGATCATTGATTGGGCATTAGCATTGCCAGAAAGTCAACAACCAGGTGTGTTTTATTTAGCAAATGGTGCTTTATCAGCTATTTCAGATAATGTATTTGTAGCAACGGTTTACATTGGAGAAGTTAAAGCAGCTGCTGATGCTGGTACAATTACTCAAGAACATTTAGAAGAATTAGCTGTGGCTATCAATACAGGAACTAATTTACCGTCTGTAGCAACACCAAATGGACAGGCAGCTTTCTTATTTTTATTAACATCAGCGTTAGCTCCTTTAATTGATCTTTCGTATGGAAGAATGGTAAAAATGGCTTTGCCTTATACTATTGTTTTAGGGGTTATGGGACTGATTGGAGTATTATACTTTTAAAGAATTATAGATAAAATAAACAATAAAAACGATCTTCGGATCGTTTTTTTATGGAGAAAAGTGACTTTTTACTACCTTTGAACCATTAAAACAAAGAAATCGAATGAACGATACAGTTGATACATTACAAACCGTTAATGAAATAGCAAAAGGACCAGTTGTTAAAGAGTTATCCATTTGGGAAATGCTTTTTGGAGGAGAAATAGCCGGAACCATTATCATGGCCATTCTTTTTGTTCTTTTTGTTCTTACTATATACATCTTTTTTGAACGTTATTTTATTATAAAAAAAGCATCTAAAGTAGATACTAATTTTATGAATACAATTCGGGATTTTGTATATGATGGAAAAATTGAATCTGGATTGGATTTATGTAAGTCAACCAATTCACCTGAAGCACGAATGATTGAAAAAGGATTGACACGTATCGGTCGACCATTAGAAGATATTTCTCAAGCTATTGAGAATACAGCAAAATTAGAAGTATATCAATTAGAAAAAAGATTGAATACGATGGCGACAATTGCGGGAGCAGCACCTATGCTAGGTTTCTTAGGAACTGTAGTAGGAGTGATTATTGTCTTTTTTAATATTACCCATGCATCAGGAGGGAATATTAACCCACAAGATTTAGCAGGAGGATTGTTTACTGCTATGGGAACTACTGCTGTAGGTTTGATTGTAGGAATTACTGCTTATATTGGATACAATTATTTGGTTTCAAAAGTAGATAATACCGTATATCAATTACAAGCTTCAGCTGTTAATTTCTTAGATGTTATTAATAAACCTGTATAAACATGGATATTCGAGGAAGGAATAAAGTTAATCCGAATTTCAATATGTCGTCCATGACGGATATTGTATTTCTATTGTTGATCTTTTTTATTATAACATCATCATTTGTTTCCCCTCATGCAATTGATTTATTGTTACCTAAAGGAGAAGGACAAGTAATTCAGGGGGGAGAACCTATTTCAGTAAGTATTTCAGCTGATGGACGGTATTATATTAATGAAACAGAAATTACTTCAGAAGAAGTTGAAGAAGCCTTATTCTTGAAATTTCAAAATACAGCAGAAGAAGATAGAACTTTAACTATTAGAGCAGAACAAGGAGTTCCTATTGAAAAAGTTGTAACAGTGTTATCTATTGCAAATAAGAATAAGTACAAAACGGTTTTGGCAACACAACCAGTTGAATAAATATAATGATGAATAGACGAACAGAACAAAAAGCAAAAAAGAAAAGTGCTGCTATAACACTTATTATTTCAGTAATTGTTTTGTGTGGTCTGTTTTTTTTGAGTTTTAAATACTATGATCCTCCTATTGAGAATGCTATAGCAATTAATTTTGGATATGATGAAGAAGGAATGGGAGAGGAAGAACCAGCCCCTACTGAAGGTGTTGCGCAAGATGATCAAGCTTCCGCTTCAGAAGTAAAGAAAACACAAGCTTCTAAAGTAGAACCTGTTAAAGAGAAAATTGTAACACAAGAAAAAGAGTCACCAGTAGTTAAACCAAAAGCTGAAAAAGTTCAACCAAAGAAAAAAATTGATACAAAACAAGTAAATAAAACTACTGAGCAAACCAATAAAACAACCCAAGAACCAAAACCTGAAACTCAAGATATTAATAAAGCAACGGGAGAATCTGATAAACCTAAGTTAGACGGTCGATTAGGTGGTTTAAGAGGCTCTTTAGGAGGAAAAGGTAAAACAGCATCTTCAGGTGATGGAGATGGATCTAAGAAGGGAAATCAGGGTGTTTTAGAAGGGGATCCTAGTGCAAAAAACTATGATGGTTCTATTGCTAAAGGAACCCGGAAACTGGTTACAAGACCTGCTGCACCTGATTTTAACCAATGCCCTAATAATGAATATGGTAAACTGGTAGTTACTTATAAAGTAAATGCATCAGGTAAGGTTATATCAAACACCATTGGTTTTAATGGGAAAGGAACTAATATAACCGTGAACACTTGTATCAAAAATATTTTAAAAGACTATTTATCAAAATTTAAATATACAGCAAGTAGTAAAGCTTCAGAAGCAACTTCTCAAACATTTAATTTAAAACCACAGTAAATAAAAATATTGTTATGGGTTGTAATTTTGTTATTTTCTGATGGAATGACAAAAGTTATGGTAAAGTGGCTATGTCTTAGTAATTAAGACTCTGTTAAGTGTTTCATTAACTGCTTTAGCACGTTGCATAATCATAATATGAGAACCTTTAGTTATCATTTCAACTTTTCCTTCTAGTTTTTTGTGAGGAAACACAATATCTTGATCTCCGTGAATATGGTATAAGTTTTCAATTTTTAGGGTAGGTTTCCAATTTACAATTTGATGGATAGACCAACGCAAGTACTGAGGGTCACGATGTGTGAAAAAACTATAAAAATCAGGTGCTTTTTCTTTGATATAATAGATGTTTCTGAAAAAACCATAGGATAAGAAATGATCATTAGTGAAAAAACGTATTGGTATAAGTTTATGGGCAGCTATTTTGGAAGAAAATTTAAATAAACGTGGCATTTCTTTTCTTGATTTAATACTGGAAATCAAAATAGTTTTCTCGGGATGAATAAATCGGTTCATTTCCTGTGCTACAATTCCTCCAAAAGACAATCCAATTAAAATAAAAGGCTTTGAGGTATCTACTTCTTTTGTCATACGTTTTGTATATTCTTGAAGCGTTTCATTTTTTAAAGGTTGTTTCCAATCAATAAAATAAGAAGTAAAACCTTCTGGTAAAGAAAGATACTGAAATGCTTTCTGATTTGCTCCTAATCCACTGATAAAATATACATTCATACTTATTTATATAAACTCCACAGCGACATTACCTGCTTCATCAATTTGTGTCAGTTGAACATCCATCATAGTATTCATTAAAGCTGGATTGTATTTTGTGCGGACACGTACATAGTTTTCTGTAAATCCATGAATAAAATTGTCTTTATTTTCACTTTCCCACAATACTTTTCGAGTGGTTCCTATTTGAGTTTCATAAAAAGCACGTCGTTTTTTAGCAGACAAACCTCGAAGCATTTTACTACGCTTATGGCGTACATTTTGAGGGACAACATTTCCCATTTCGATTGCTTCAGTATTCGGTCTTTCTGAATAAGAGAATACATGAAGGTAGGATATATCTAAATCGGCTAGAAAATTATATGTTTCCAAGAAGATTTCATCTGTTTCTCCTGGAAAACCTACAATTACATCCACTCCAATACAAGCATGTGGCATCCATTCTTTTATTTTTTGAATTCGATCTACATATAATTCTTTTAAATAACGACGTTTCATCGCTTTTAAAATAGTATTACTTCCACTTTGCAGGGGCACATGAAAATGTGGAACAAAGTAATTGGATTGTGCACAAAATTCAATGGTTTCATCTTTAAGTAAATTAGGTTCTATGGAAGAGATTCGTAAACGCTCAATTCCTTCAACCTGATCTAATGCTTTAACCAAATCTAAAAAAGTATGTTCATGTTTTTTATTCCCAAATTCTCCTTTACCATAATCCCCGATATTAACACCTGTTAGAACAATTTCTTTAACCCCTTGTTTAGAAATTTCTTGTGCATTTTTTAATACATTTTCTAATGTGTCAGATCGAGAAATACCTCTAGCTAATGGAATCGTACAATAAGTACATTTATAATCACAACCATCTTGTACTTTTAAAAAAGCACGTGTTCGATCTCCTAAAGAATACGATCCTACGTAAAAATTAGCATCTTCAATTTCACAAGAATGGACTTCTCCTAATTCTTTTTTAGAAAGATCATTCAAGTAATCTGTAATTTTAAACTTTTCTGTAGCCCCTAAAACTAAGTCTACTCCATCTACTTCAGCAATTTCTTCTGGTTTTAATTGTGCATAGCAACCTACTGCGATCACAAAAGCCTGATCATTTTGCTTCAAACATGATTTTACTGTTGTTTTAAAACGTTTATCAGCATTATCAGTAACCGAGCAAGTATTAATTACATAGATATCAGCAAATGAATCAAATGAAACTCGTTCAAATCCTTTTTGTTCAAAATCTCGTGCTATGGTTGAGGTTTCTGCAAAGTTTAATTTACATCCCAACGTATGAAAAGCGACTTTACTTCTTTCTTGCATAATCATCTCGCAAAGATACAATCGTTTTTTGAGTTGTACGAATATTTGGAATATCTTTGTGTTATGATAGTAAAAAGTGAAAAACGAAAAGTGAATAGTGAAAAGAAAGAAATGATGTTTTTTTTAAAAATAGCACTATTCACTATTCACTTTTCGTTTTTCATTATTCTTTATTCTTGTGGCGATTCAATAAAAATTGATGATTCAAAAGTTTTTCGTTTAAATCGTTATGATGGAGTAAGTTCTTTAGATCCTGCTTTTGCTAAGACGCAAAGTAATATTTGGATGACTAATCAGCTATTTAATGGATTGGTTCAACTAGATAATCAACTTCATGTAAAACCTTCCATTGCCAAACGATGGGATATTTCAGAAGATGGTAAAACCTATCGTTTTACATTGAGAAAAGATGTTTTTTTTCATAAAAACAAAGTATTTAAATCTAAAGAAACTCGAAAGGTAATAGCAAATGATTTTGTTTATAGTTTTAATCGATTATTAGATAAACAAACTGCTTCCCCTGGAGGTTGGGTCTTAGCAAATGTCAAAGATTTTAAAGCCTTAAATGATACAGTTTTTGAAATCAATTTAAAAGAAGCTTTTCCACCGTTTTTAGGGTTGTTAAGCATGCAGTATTGTGCAGTTGTACCAAAAGAAGCGGTTGTATTTTATGGCTCTGATTTTAGATCAAATCCCGTAGGTACAGGACCTTTTCAATTTAAAATTTGGGAAGAAAATGTAAAATTAGTTTTACGTAAAAACCCCTTGTATTTTGAAAAGGATTCTAAGGGAGAATCATTACCTTATTTGGAAGCTGTTGCGGTAACTTTTTTACCTGATAAGCACAGCGAATTTTTACAACTAATTCAAGGAAACTTAGATTTTATATCAGGGCTAGATCCTAGTTATAAAGATGAATTAATATCCGTTTCAGGAGAATTAAATACAAAATATCAAGGGAAACTCCACTTAGAAAAACAGTCTTATTTAAATACAGAATACTTATGTTTTTATTTAGATAATGAAAATGCTGTAGATAAACGCCTTCGTCAAGCCATTAACTATGGTTTTGACCGTAGAAAAGTGATTCAATATTTACGTAATAATATAGGGACACCCGCTACAGGTGGTATGATCCCTGATGGATTACCTTCTTATTTTGAAAAAGGTTATCATTACCAACCTAAAAAAGCCAAAAAATTAATAGAAGCTTATAAAAAAGAAGAAGGAAGTGTTCCTGAAATAGAATTAACCACCACTTCTGATTATTTAAATATTTGCGAATATTTACAAGCTGAACTTAACAAATTAGGTCTTAAAATTCAAATTAACGTTACCCCTGGTTCTACTTTAAGAGAAGGTAAAGCAAATGGGAAATTTCCTTTTTTTCGCGTAAGCTGGATTGCAGATTATCCTGATGGAGAAAATTATTTATCATTATTTTACTCAAAAAATCATGCTCCAAATGGGCCTAATTATTCACATTTCAAAAATGCACAATTTGATCAATGGTATGAAGCTGCGTTAAAAGAAACATCTGATCTTAAAAGGCGTATTTTATACCAGAAAATGGATAGTTTAATGTTGTCAGAAGCACCTATTGTTCCATTATATTACGATGAAGTAACGGTTTTTATTAATCAAAAAGTACAAAACTTTAAAAGTAATCCAATTAATCTGTTGAATTTAAAGGAAGTATGGAAGAAAAAGTAAAAAGCCATTAACCAAAGCTCCTTTTTAAAGAACTTTGATTAATGACTCTCTTTCTATTTTTTTATTCTAGATTTATTGAATCTCTTCTAAACAAACTTCTAACTGTGGCTTTTGAACCACCATTTGCTTAATAAAAATTAATAATTCTTGAAATTCTTCTTTTGATAATGTTCGAAAAGCTTTTTTTACTTCTCTAGAGAACAGTTCTACACTAAAGCTTACTTTTTCTAATATTTCTTTAGTATAATTTAATACAGTTTTATCCTCCATAATCATTATATTATGTTTATCTACTATTATTAGTACGTAAAAATTACCAATTTAGTATATAATAAGATAAAAAAATTCGCCAAAAGGGTTAAAAGATCATATGAGCGACAAACGTTATAATAGGTAAACTAATTAGTGTTCTTAGTAGAAAAATAATCAATAACTGCCCTATATTAACAGGTATTTTTGTCCCTAAAATTAATCCACCTACCTCAGACATATAGATAAGTTGTGATACTGAAAGGCAAGCTATTACAAAACGGGTTAAATCAGACTCTATAGAAGCTCCTATTACCGAAGGTAAAAACATATCAGCAAAACCAACCATAATGGTTTTAGACATGGCTTCTGCCTCTGGTATTTGTAATAATTCAAGTAGAGGAATAAACGGCATTCCTAAATATTCAAAAATAGGTGTATATTCTGCTATAATCAAAGCAATGGTTCCCATTGCCATTACAATAGGTAAAACACCCATCCACATATCTAAAATGTTTTTTATTCCATCTGTAATAAACTTTTTAAAATCAGAACTAGCATCAGCTCTTTCAACCGCCTTTTTTACACCAAAACTAAAAGGTGTTTCACCTTCTGGAATCATTTCGGTATGTTGTTCATTTTTTTTATAATATGTATCGGATATTCTAGATAAAGGTGGGATTTTAGGAATAATAATAGCGCAAATAATTCCTGCTAGTGCAACTGTTCCTATCATTGGTAAAAAGAGATGATCTAGTTTTACCTGAGAAATGACCACCAAACAAAATGTAATTGAAACAGCTGAGAAACTAGTAGCAATAACAGCGGCTTCTCGTTTTGAATAAAATCCTTCTTCATATTGCTTATTGGTTAATAAAACACCTATCGTTCCATCTCCTAACCAAGAGGTTATACAGTCTACAGAGGATCTTCCTGGTAATGAAAATAGTGGCCGCATAATTTTACTTAACAACATTCCGAAAAACTCTAATAAACCAAAATCCAATACCAAGGGTAATAATAAACCTGCTAAAAAGAAAACAACAAATAAAATAGGCATTAAATCATGTAACAATAATCCTCCAGTATTTTCTGAATATACTTCTTCTAATCCTACTTGAAAAAATGTCATGATAATGAATATACCTCCTAAAAAACGAATAATCACCCAAATCCAAGAAACATCTAATAATTCTTTTATGAATTTATTTTCTAGTACTATTTTAGGTTGAAATAACTTTACTACTAATGTCAAAATAACGGTTAAGATTACACAAAATGTAATGAGAATCGATAAATATTCATTCGTCCATTCTCCAATTTTTTTTGATAACACCGCTACAGGAATAGAAAAACCATTTTCATTTGGAATAGGTGTCATAAACAATAAAATACCAATTAAAGAGGGTATAAAAAATTTTAGAAATTGAGTAGTAGAAAAATGAAACTTTGACATGAAATTCTTTTAATAATGATCGTAAAAATACAATTAAATTCCAAATAGAACCCTTTAACCATCATTTGTAGAATAAATATACTTTAAATACCCTTGATTCTACTTTAATTCTTTTTGATAAAATCTGTATCTTTGAGGTTTCAATTTTTTGATTCAATGAAAAAAGAAACCATTCAAATATTTGGTGCGCGAGAGCATAATTTAAAGGATATTGACTTAGAAATACCTCGTAAAGAGTTAGTTGTAATTACTGGTTTAAGTGGAAGTGGAAAATCTTCTTTAGCTTTTGATACGATTTATGCAGAAGGTCAGCGTCGTTATATCGAAACGTTCTCAGCTTATGCTCGCCAATTTTTAGGTGGTTTAGAACGTCCTGATGTTGATAAAATTGATGGACTTTCACCCGTGATTGCCATTGAACAAAAAACCACTTCAAAAAATCCACGTTCTACTGTTGGTACTATTACTGAAATTTATGATTTCTTACGTCTATTATATGCCCGTGCTTCAACTGCATATTCGTATAATACAGATGAAAAAATGGTACAATATTCTGATGATCAAATTAAAGAATTGATTATCAGGGAATATGAAAACAAACGCGTTTTGATATTAGCTCCCATTATACGATCTAGAAAAGGACATTATCGCGAATTATTTGAACAAATTAATAAACAAGGTTTTGTAAAAGTTCGTACAGATGGAAAGATTCAAGAAATTGTTAAAAACATGAAGCTGGATCGTTACAAAACACATGATATTGAAATTGTAATAGACCAATTAAAAATCAATTTAGAAGAAAATAACGTAAAACGATTAGAAGAAAGCATTCGAACCGCTATGCATCACGGAGAGAATACTATGATGATATTGGATTATGATTCAAATGAAGTTCGTTATTTTAGTCGTAATTTAATGTGTCCTACTACTGGAATTTCGTACGCTTTGCCAGAGCCCAACACATTTTCATTCAATTCTCCCAAAGGAGCTTGTAAAAAATGTAACGGATTAGGCAAAATGTCTGAAATAGATCTTAACAAACTCATCCCAGATGCTAAGCTTTCCATTAAAAAGGGAGGGATTACAGCTCTAGGAGAATACAAAAACACATGGATTTTTCAGCAAATTGAAATTATAGGGAAAAAATATAATTTTACTTTAGAAACGCCTATTCAAAAAATTCCTGAGAAAGCAATAGAGGCTATTTTATATGGTATTCAAGAAGAATTTGAAATCGAATCTAAAACTTTAGGAATCAAACGAAAATACAAGTTAGATTTTGAAGGAGTAGCTCAGTTTATTGAAAGTCAATTTAAAGAAAATAGTTCCGCAAAAATCACCCGTTGGGCAAAAGATTTTATGGAAGAAAAAGTCTGTTCTGAATGTCAAGGAACTCGTTTAAAGAAAGAATCATTGTATTTTAAAATAGATGGTAAAAATATTGGGGAAGCTTCTGGGATGGATCTGGAAAACTTGTGGCAATGGATGCATGATATTGAAGACCGTTTAGAAGATAAGCAACGAACAATTGGAGCAGAAATTTTAAAAGAATTGCGAGAGCGGTTACAATTTCTTTTAGATGTTGGATTAAATTACTTAACCCTTAACCGTTCTTCAAAAACGCTTTCAGGTGGAGAAGCACAACGTATACGACTCGCTACACAAATTGGTTCTCAACTGGTTAATGTTTTATATATTTTAGATGAACCCAGTATTGGATTACATCAACGAGATAACGTAAAACTTATTGAGTCTTTAAAAAACCTTCGAGATATTGGAAACTCTATTTTAGTTGTCGAACATGATAAAGACATGATTGAACAAGCTGATTATGTTGTTGATATAGGACCTGGAGCAGGTAAAAATGGTGGGGAAATTGTTTCAAAAGGAACACCTGATGAAATTTTAAAAACCCATACATTAACGGCTTCTTACCTTAATCATGAACGTAAGATTGATGTTCCTAAAACCCGTCGTAAAGGCCATGGTTTTTCATTAAAATTGAAAGGTGCTACGGGAAATAATTTACAGAATGTAAATTTAGAGCTTCCTTTAGGGAAAATGGTATGTATTACAGGGGTGTCTGGAAGTGGGAAATCTTCTTTGATTAATGGAACACTTTACCCCATCTTAAATAATCATTTTTATAAGAATGGTGTTATGGAAGCACTTCCTTATAAAAAAGTAGACGGGCTGGATCATATTGATAAAGTGATTGATATTGATCAGTCTCCTATTGGAAGAACCCCACGTTCTAATCCTGCTACTTACACAGGTGTTTTTAGTGAAATACGTACTCTTTTTGCTAAAACTCCTGAAGCTAAAATCAGGGGGTATAAAGCTGGACGTTTTTCATTTAATGTAAAAGGAGGACGATGTGAAACCTGTCAAGGTTCTGGAATGCGTGTAATTGAAATGAATTTTTTGCCTGATATTCATGTTCATTGTGAAACCTGTCAAGGAAAACGATTTAATAGAGAAACGTTAGAAGTTCGTTATAAAGAAAAATCCATTTATGATGTTTTAGAAATGACCATTGACGAGGCTGTTCAGTTTTTTGAACCTATTCCTAAAATCTATCGAAAAATTAAAACGTTACAAGATGTTGGTTTAGGGTATATTACATTAGGACAACCTTCTACTACACTTTCAGGTGGAGAAGCACAACGTGTGAAATTAGCAACCGAATTATCTAAAATATCAACAGGAAAAACATTATATATTTTAGATGAGCCTACCACAGGACTTCATTTTGAAGATATTCGAGTACTTTTAGGTGTTTTACAACAATTAGTTGATAAAGGTAATTCCATCGTGATTATTGAACATAATTTAGATGTTATTAAAGTGGCAGATTGGATTATAGATATAGGACCTGATGGCGGTTCAAAAGGAGGTCAAATTATAGCTAAAGGAACACCTGAACAAATTGCCAAAAATAAGAAAAGTATTACAGGAACTTTTCTAAAGAAAGAACTATAGTAGTTCATATAATTAAGGTAAGAATATAAATCTTACCTTAATTTAAAATCAAAAAGATTATTTATACAAATTCAATTTATTTGATTATTCATTTACTACTACCACAAAAGTAATAGGTCTATCAGCAGTAACGCCTTTGTCATCACCGGTTGTATAATCAAAATGAGTATTAGTAATAGTTCTAAAAACAACATTATCCAAAGAATTCCAATTTGTACCAGAACTACCTGAATAAACATTTGCAGCTACTGAGGGAACTTTAGTAAAAGGGTCATTAAATGTTATTCTAAATACACCCGTAGAGATTTTTCGTGAAGTAAATCCTGAACCCCCTAATGTACTTCCATCACTATCAATTAACCCAGAAATTCCTTTAAGAGGTGGAGATTTCAATTGCTTAGTATCCAGCAAACAATCCGACCAAGTTTTATCATTTCTCATATATCGGATACATCCTAAAGAAGTATCATAAAAAATGGTTCCTGCAATATCAGAATTTTTACTTGTTTGTGGATTTTTTATTGTGTTGACATCAGATGATGTAGGTAGAACAATACCCGCACCAGAATTTCCCGTCAAAGAACTGTTAATATCAAGTAAACCTCTAGGATTACTATTGCCTATTCCTACTTGTGCAAAACTAAAATTTAAAATTAATAATAAGTTAAAAAAAACCATCTTCTTCATAATAAGCATTTTTCTTTCGATCATTTTTCTTTCAATTCTTTTGCTCGCTTTCATTTTGTAAACCTAATTATATTAAACATTTATTAATATGCAACATTAATAAAATCTATTCAATACAGCTCTATAAAACAACTCTACAAAAATACTACAAATTTGTAGTGTATTAAAATATAATAACATACACTATTGTGTAGTGACTATAAATTCATAATGATCATCATATATCTTAATTTTTTCAGCAAAAAAACTCACTTTGCATTAGGTTTTTTCATTATTTTTGCCAAAATTAATTGTGTGCACGATGAAAAATTTTATTTACATATTCTTTCTGTACTTTATATGTATTCCTTTATTTGGACAAGAAAAAATCAATATCGATTTAATTGTTGATGATGATAGAGGTTCAGATGATTTTGTTAAACGGTTAAAAAAAGAAACTCGTGATCTATTAGAAAACTCGTATACGATTGATTTTAGAATTAAGCGCTCTGAGAATTCTATTCAAAAAGCAACTGAATTAATTAAACAGTCTTATCAAGATAATTCAGATATTGTTGTTTCTATTGGATTTTTGTCTTCAAGCGCTTTAGCGACACAAATGGGGAATAACTATCCAAAACCTAGTATAGCAGGAATCACTTTACAATATGCAGAAAATGAATCTTCTGGAATTCATAATTATACTTATGTTGAAAGTCCTTTTTCAGTTGAAGAAGATATTAAAACATTTAAAAAGATAGTTGATTTTAAGCGATTGGGTATTTTTGTTGATGCAATTACAGAAAGTGCAATCAAAAACTATTTAAATCAATTCAAGACAGATTTTGAAATAGAATTCATTCCTTTAACTCACAATGTAGACCAAGACCTTCAAAATATTCCTACAGACATAGATGCGGTATATCTATTGCCTTATAATTATAGTACTCCGGAAGCAGAAGAAAAATTGATCCATAAATTAAATGATTTAAAAATACCCACTTTTGCTTTAATAGGTCGTAATGATGTTGAAAAAGGAGCCTTAGCAGGTTTAGCTTCATCAGATTATATTCCTACCTATACAAGACGTATTGCTTTAAATATAATGAAAATTGCTGAAGGGAAAGATCCTAAAGATTTTCCAGTTCATATAACAGGAGTTGAAAATGATTTTGTAATTAATATGGAAACAGCGAAAAAAATTGGGGTTTACCCTAATTTTGAAGTTCTGTCTGAAGCAACTCTTCTTAACATTGGAACTTCTCAGCAAGGAAGAAAATTATCATTAGAAGGAGCAGTGTTAGAAGCATTAGAAAACAATTTAGATTTAAAAATATCACAAGCAGATATCAATGTTCAGGAGGCTGTAGTTCGATCTGCTAAATCAAATTTATACCCTCAACTTTCAGTTAATACTTCTGCAACTTTAATTGATAATACTTCAGCTAACTTACAGCTTGGAACTGTTAGGGATGAGTTATCTTGGATAGGAAATGCACAACTATCACAAGTTGTTTACTCAGAGCCTACTTATGCTAATATTGCCATTCAAAAACTCTTACAAAATGTTAGAGAAGCTTCTTTTGAAACATCTAAACTCGATATTTTCCTAAATGTAAGTACGGCTTATTTAAGATATTTACAAGCTAAAGCCAATCTTGAAATTCAAAAGGAAAATGTTGATGTAACAAAACGAAATTTAGATTTATCAAAAACCAAAGAAAAAATTGGTCATGCTAGTGCAGCTGATGTTTATCGTTTCGAAACATCTTTAGCACAAAATAACATGACTTTAAACGATGCTATTACAAACGTTGAGCAAGCAAAGTTTAGTTTAAATCAATTACTTAATCGTCCTAAAAATGAAGATTTTGTTACAGAAGACGTAACATTATCAAGTAATTTATTATTCATAGCTGATCCACAAATCAACGAACATATAAACAATCAATTTGAAGTTAATAAATTTAGTGATTTTTTAATTGATTATGCTTTTGAACATATTCCGTCTATTGAGCAAGTTAATTTAAATATTCAAGCACAAGAACGTTCTTTAAAATCAAATAGACGTAGTTTATACTTACCTCAAGCAAATGTACAAGGTAATGTAAACCAAACCTTTGGTCGGTTTTTAGATCATGTTCCAACAGAACAATTAAAAGCACAAGGATATGATCCTTATAAAGCAACATGGAACGTAGTGGGAACTATTAGCCTTCCTATCTTTCAAGGATGGGCAAGAAAAGCTGCTATACAACAAGATGAAGCAACTATTGATCAATTGTATTTAACAAAATCAAATACAGAACAAGCATTTGAAACGAATATACGAACTACAATTGAGAATGTTGGGAATTCATATGGAGATGTATTGTTATCACAAAAAGCTGCAGATGCTTCTAAAAAATATTTACAAATCACTCAAGATTTATATCGTGAAGGGGCTACAAACATTACGACCTTATTAGATGCTCAAAACAGTTCTTTAACTGCGAACTTGAATGCGATTAATGCAAGATATCAATTAGTTTTAGATGCTTTAACAGCAGAACGGTATACGGGTCTTGTTTATATGTTAGCATCGGATGAAGAAAAAGAAGAGTTTATACAATTATTTAATGAATACTTACTAGAAAAATAAAAGCTTTAAAATGAAAAATCTAAAAATATACAGCTCAATCTTAACAATAACAACCTTGTTGTTTTCGTGTGGAGAAGAAAAAAAGGAAACAGTTGAAGTGATTCGACCTGTTAAATATGTTGAAATTAAAACTTCAAACTTAATAGGATCTCATACTTACTCTGGTTTAGCCAAAGCTCAAGAAGAGGCTGCTTTAAGTTTTCGTGTATCAGGAACTATAAATAGACGTTTAGCTAAAGTTGGAGATCGTGTTAAAAAAGGGCAAACTTTAATTACGTTAGATCCTACTGATTTTCAAGTAAGTTATACACAATCTGCTGCAACAGAAAAAAGTTCTATTGCACAAATTAAAAATGCAGATGCTAATTTAAAAAGTTCAGAGGCTAACTACCTTGCAGCTAAATCAAACTATATACGTTACGAAAAATTATATGAAACCAATAGTGTCTCATTAAACGAATTTGAGCAATCAAAAGCTAATTATGAAGCGGCTTTATCTTCTTATAATGCAGCTAAATCTCAAGTTGTTGCTGCAAAAGCACAAGCTGCAGCTTCAGGAAGTGCAACTCAATCTGCAGAAAATCAGGTTTCTTATACGCGATTAAAAGCACCTTTTGAAGGAATTATATCAACAGTGAATGTTGAGCAGAATGAATCAGTCTCACAAGGAAGTACCGTTATGGTACTGTCTTCTGAAAAAAATCCTGAAATTGAAGTAGGAATTCCTGAAATTGGAATTGCTCAAGTAAAGAAGGATCAAGAAGTAACGGTACGTTTTTCTGTTATTCCAGATAAAACTTTTATAGGAAAGGTTTTCGAAGTGGGTTATAGTTCTTCTGGATCTACTTACCCTGTAACTATTCGTTTAGTTGAAACGGATGATCGTATACGTCCAGGAATGCCTGCTGATGTGACTTTTGAATTTTCAGATAGTCAAAATGCTACTTCAGCTATCGTAGTTCCACCAGGTTCTGTAGGAGAAGATGATAAAGGAAACTTTGTATATGTTTTAAATAAAAAGGGTGATAGTGGTGACGTTACTGCAAAACGTACTCCTGTAAAGGTTGGTCCTTTGATGGATAAAGGTTTTGAAGTAAAGGAAGGCTTGCAAACGGGGCAGATTATTGCCGCAGCTGGACTTAATGTTTTACGTGATGGAATCGTTGTCAAACTATTTCACGAATCTAAATAATTTATAAATTCCCAGAATATGAATTTAACAGAATTCGCTATTAATAGAAGCCGTGTTGCCATTACAATATTTGTTGTAATTGGTATTATGGGAATTACCATGTACAAAGGCTTACCTCAAGATAGTATGCCTCCCTATACTGTACGTGTTGCTACTGTTGTAGCTCAATTTCCAGGAGCTGGTCCTGAGAGGGTAGAAAATCTAGTTACTGAGAAAATAGAAGAGAAAGTACAAGAAATTCCTGAACTAGATGAATTGAATTCACAATCTCGATCGGGTTTGTCTGTTGTGACCATAACATTGAAAGATGAAGTTGAACCAGGTAAGTTACAAGCTATTTGGGATCGTATTCGACGTAAATTGGATGAAATTCAGTTTCCTAGTGGTGTTCAATATCAATTAAAAGATGATGATATCGGTGTAGTATATGGTATTATGTTAGGACTAACTTCTGAAAATAATACCATAGGTGGAATGGACTATTCCTATGCTTACATGAAAGACTTAGCAGATGATCTTCGAGATGAATTTATTGCGTTAGAAGATGCTGCAAAAGTTGAAATTGGAGGAGATCAAATAGAGCAAATCTTTGTTGAATTTGATAATTCACAATTAGCCAAATACGGTTTAACCGCTTCTCAACTTCAAGGTATAATTGGAAGTACAAATATCCTTTATTCAGGAGGAGAAATGAACGTTGGGGAAGAACGTATTATTGTAGAACCTACTGGAAACTTTGATAAATTAGAAGATTTAAAACGAACCATTATCAAATCAGAAAATGGGCAAGCGCTTTATTTAGAAGATATTGCAACGGTTACTAGAGGTTATCAAACACCTGCTACTCAAATTGTGAAAGTAGATGGTAAGCGAGCGATTTCATTATCCGTCTCATTAAAAGAAAATGCTAATATTGTAAATTTAGGAAACGTTATTGATCAAAAACTAATTGAAATTAATGCTAAACTTCCTTTAGGACTTCAATTAAAACGTTTATCATCACTTGACTATTATGTTGATGGAGAGGTAGATAATTTTGTAAACAATTTAGTTCAGACTATTGTTTTAGTATTGGTTGTGATGCTTATTTTCTTAGGCTTCAGAACCGGATTTATTATTGCTAGTTTAGTCCCAATGGTGATTTTAGCTACTTTCTTAGTTATGGGAACTATAAATGTAGGAATTAATCAGGTATCACTAGCAGCCTTAATTATGGCACTAGGGATGATGGTAGATAATGGCGTGGTAGTTTCTGAAACAATTCTAGTTAAAATTGAAGAAGGAAAATCCAAATATGATGCAGCTGTAGAAGCATGTAATGAATTATTCATTCCTTTGTTAATTTCAACCTTAACGACTTCTGTTGCCTTTCTATCTTTCTATTTGGCAGAATCGGTTATGGGTGATATTGTTGGACCTCTATTTGTTGTAATTTCCATTGCTTTAATTGCCTCTTGGCTTTTATCTCTTACTATGATTACGCTATTGTGTTTCTTTTTCTTAAAAAGTAATGATGGAGAAGATAAAAAACCAACCTTAGTAGATCGAATCATTAACTTCTTAAAAGAGGAGTATAAAAAATTAATCAATATCTGTTTAAGATTCAAAATAGTTACTATTGCAGCTATTTTAGGGGCTTTTGTTGGATCATTATTCCTATTTGGTCTTATACCGTTCATTTTCTTCCCTGATTCTGAACGTAACCTAATAACGGTTGATATTAATTTACCTCAAGGAACTCGAATAGAGAGAACACAAGAAGTTGTAGAAAACATTGAAGGTTTCTTAACTAAAGATTTAAAATTAAATGATTCTAGAACAAGAGGTGTTATCGATTGGTCTGCTTTTATTGGAGAAGGTCCTGAATCATATGATTTAGGTTACACAGCTGATGAAGCAAATTCTAATTATGCTCATATGTTGGTAAATACTTCTTCTGGTGATGACAATGGTTATGTAATTAATAAAATTGATAGTTTTTCTTTTGAAAAATTTCCAAGTGCTGATATTAAAGTAAAACGTCTTGGAAGTGGAGGAGGAGGAACTCCTATTGAAGTTAAAGTATCAGGAAAAAATCCAGAAATTTTAGCAAAAATTGCAGAACAGGTTAAAAATAAACTAGACGAACAAGATGGTACTAAAAACGTAAAAGATGATTGGGGGCCGAAAATCAAGAAAATTGTAATTGATATTGATCCTATCACTGCACAAAACTCTGGAATAACCAATCAAGATATTGCAATTTCATTACAAACTGCATTAACCGGTTATGGAACAGGTGACTTTAGAGAAGGTGATAAAAACATTACCATTTTAATGCGTGATCAAAATTATAACAATCTAAAAGTTGAAGATTTAGAAGGAATCAATATTTACTCACAAAATTCTGGAAAAAATGTTCCATTATCACAGGTTGCTAAAATTAGTATTCAATGGCAGTTTGCAAAAATTTTGCGTAAAGATTTACAACGAAGTGTTAATATTTCATCTGAAATTACTGAAGGAGGAAACGCTAGTAAAGTAATGTCAGTTGTTAGACCTTGGTTAGATGAACAAATGGAAACGGAATGGCCTGATGGATACTTTTATGAACTAGGGGGAGATGCTGAAAGTTCAGCAGACTCTATGGGAGCTGTAGCTGAATGGTTACCTCTATCGTTCTTTATTATTATCATGCTTTTGATTATTCAATTTAATTCAGTTCGTAAAACTTTTATCGTTTTAATGACTATTCCTTTAGGAATTATTGGGGTAATTTTAGGGCTTTTAATTTTACGATCATATTTTGGTTTCTTTGCCTTCCTAGGTGTTATTTCACTTGCCGGTATTGTAATTAATAATGCTATTGTATTATTGGATCGAATTGATATGGAGCTAGAAAACGGCTTGCCATTAATAGAAGCAATTAAAGAGGCCTGCTTACAACGTTTTAGACCTATTTTATTAACAACCTTCACAACGGTATTAGGGATGATTCCTTTATACACAGGAGGAGGATTAATGTGGGAGCCTTTAGCTGCTGCTATTATGGTTGGATTATTATTTGGAACACTAATTACGTTAGTATTCGTTCCTGTTATGTTTGCATTACTATTTAAAAATAGAAAAACAAAAAAAGTCGAAGTTACCTCTTAATACACATATAACAATCTAAAAAATAGGCTCTTTATACTATTTAGTAAAGAGCCTATTTTTTTATTTAATGATAATTCTTATTTTATGTTTCATTAATTATGCAAATTAAGTTTTTTTCGTATATTTGTAAAAAAATTTAATAAGACATGCTTAAAAAAGGGGGAAATGTAGAGCATCTTATCACACTATTGCTCTTTATCACAATTAATTATTCACATTTTGCACATGCTCAAGTAGGAATTGGAACATCAACCATTGGTAATGATGCTATTTTAGAAGTTTCATCAGCCAATAAAGGTATTTTATTACCTAACATTGATATTGATAATATTTCAACTGCTACTCCGGTTGAGACACCTGCAAATTATTTGACGGCTTATAATAAAAATGAGAACCACAAAAGTTTTTATTATTGGAATGGAACAGTTTGGAAACCTTTGGTTGATTTAGAAAATGTTGCATCATTGATTAGTCTTACAACAAGTTTTGTAAAAGAAAATTCAGGATTCTTAGATTTAGATTCTACTACAGGTGCTAACTCTTATCAAAAGAATGATCCACCTGGTACCACTTGGAAAGCTATTCCAAACTTGAAAAGTACCTTTACTGTTTCAAAAACTTCAAACAATATTAATGTTAATGTAGAAGGTATGATACAAGCCAATAATACTACTATAAGTTCCTCTGGCTTTTCATATTCAGTTGCTATTTTCTTAGATAACAGTTTACATAGTGTACGAAACTTTATTGTAACAAGTAATAGTTTCTGTTCTTATGATTTTTATTCAATTAATGCTAATATTAATAATTTAACTTTAGGAGAACATACCATTGAAGCATTTGCAACTGTCCGTGTTAATTTTTCAAATGCATCGACATCCAAATGGCGTTTTTCAGGTATATTCAATGGCTGCACTAATTTGAATAGTGATATGACCGAATCTTTGATGACAATCAAATTGACACAATCTAATTAAAAACCACTATTATCATGAAATATTTATTTTACTTTGTATTAGGGGTATACTCTGTTATGGGGTTATCTCAAGTAGGAATCGGAACCAATACACCTCATAAATCTGCTGTATTACATTTAGAAACAAACAATAAAGGCTTAATGGTTCCTAAAATAAATTTAAATCATTCTAAAGATTTAACGACTATTTCTAACCCTTTAGCTTCTCTATTAGTCTATAATACCAACGATACTGAAATTGGAGGAAAAGGGCTCTATTATTGGACAGGAACACAATGGACATTTTTCTTTAATTCTTCTAATCTAAACAGTTTATTAGGAATTACTAAATTTGAATCAACTCAAGCAACCAATACTTATACTGTAAATCATTTCTCTGGAGAAACCCCATACTCAAATGGATCAGGAACCACAGGATGGACAATGATAGATGATATCGATTTTGATATAGAAATTGATCGAGTAGATAATGAATCGGTTATATCTTTTACAGGAATGTTACAGTCAAACAATACAGAGGCTAATGATTTTACTGCAGGGTTAGGCATATTTGTAGATGATAAACTGATTGCATCTAAGGCATTAAGTGTTCAAAGTAGTGAATCATGTTCTTTCCGAGAATTTACTATAAATGGTACTATCAGTGATTTATCAATAGGAACCCATAATATAAAAGTAGGTGTTCAAAATCGACAATCATACTCTGGGGGAACTTATAGTGTAACCTATGGAGGAAATGCACCTGATTGTCCTAATCTGAATAGTCATGAAGGCCGAATTAGTACTGTAATATTTATCAATCAACCTTTAAATTTTTAAATCATGAAACATTTATACACTACACTATATTTTTGCATTCTGGTATTTAATACATTAAACTCACAAGTTTTAATATCAACTAATCCCTTAGAGCAAAATATTGATAATAATACGATGCTAAAATTAGCTTCTAATGATCAAGGAATTTTGTTTCCAAGAATTGCATTGCAATCAACAACAGATATTACTACAATTCCTAATCCTAGGGAGGGTCTTGTTGTTTTTAATATAAATAATGAAAATAATCTTACATACGGGTTTTATTTTTATGATGGAACTAAATGGACCAATATTTTTAATGATGATAAAGTAAAGTCTTCTTTTGATTTAATTGAAAACAAAACAAAAGAAACATCTTCAGTAACTGTTATTGATACCTTTCCCACTATTGTAGAAACTTTTAGATTGGGAACAGGAACTTCAGGGTGGCATAGTATCAATTTAACTGAAACTATAGATCTTGAACGCATTAACAATACGGTTTCCATTTCAGTTGAAGGTATGACACAAATCAATAATACTCAAGCCAATACTTATCAATATGCTATTGGAGTTTTTGTTGATGGATCTCTACAAATTGTAAGAAAATTTGCTCAATCACCTTTAGGGAGATGTTCATGGCATAAATTTAATTTAAACGGATTGGCTAAAGATTTAGCTGTTGGAAATCATGAAATTGAAATCCGTGTACGAAATTTACAGAAAACGACCACTAACTTTAATGAAGTAGCTTATGGAGGAAATGTAAGTAATTGTTCTAATTTAAATCAATTTGTGGGTAAAATTGTATTGAATACGCAAATTGTTCAACAAATCAATTAATTTTTTTAACTTCTTACAGTTCATAAACTCAATATTTTTATACTCGAGACTTTCTAACACAATCTTTATTAGAAAGTTTCAGTATAAAAATTTACTTTTTTTAGAAGATCTAATAATTGTGCTTATATGCTTTATAATGCAGAATATAAACATAGCAACTCATAATTGTTAGGTATAAAAAAAATCCATAACACTTTTTAGTATTATGGATTTTATTGGTGGGAAATGAGGGATTCGAACCCCCGACCCTCCCGAAGTGAATTCGGGATACTCTAAATTCCTTAATTATTTTTCACTAAGTAAATATTCAATATATTTTCTACTCTTTTTATTTTTAATTTCCTTTTCTCGTTTAATTGCTTCTCTTCGATTTGCAAATACTTCTCTATAAAGAATAATCCAATCATTAGTTTTTCCTGTAAAACCTTTGTGCTTAGAATTGTGTCTTTTAATTCGCTCCTCTAAATTTTGAGTTTGACCTATATAATAACGATCCAATGTTTTAGAATACAGAATATAAACATAGTAACTCATAATTGTTAGGTATAAAAAAAATCCATAACACTTTTTAGTATTATGGATTCTGTTAGTGGGAAATGAGGGATTCGAACCCCCGACCCCCTCGGTGTAAACGAGGTGCTCTGAACCAACTGAGCTAATTTCCCTTCGTTGCGGTTGCAAATATAGATGATTTTTTATTTCAAACAAATGTTTTTTTATAAAATTTCAGCAACTACAAAGGTACTTCCTCCTACAAAAATCACATCTTCTTTAGTAGCATTATTTTTTGCTTCTAAAAAAGCGTCTGAAATTTTTGAAAAATAACGTGTATTAGGTTTGTCTACTTGTTTTTTTAGATCTTCAAGTAGCATTTTCCTAGGAATATTAGGTTCCCCAAAATAATAATAAGCATCATTTGGAAATTCCTTTAATATTTCATCAATTTCTTTATCATTTACAAATCCTAAAACTAAATGTAACTTCCTTTTTTTTATTGAATTTAATTGTTTGACAATTTCTTGTATTCCTGCTACATTATGACCTGTATCGCAAATAATTTTGGGGTTTTCACCCAACGTTTGCCATCTTCCTAATAGCGAGGTGTTTTTTATTACATTTTGTAGCCCATTTTTGACATTTTCACTTGTTATCTGGAAGGTTTTTGATAATTCATCTAATGTGACTAAAGCCGTTCTAATATTTTTTTGTTGGTAAATTCCTTTTAAATCAGATGTGAAATTATGTTTAGGAATTAAATCTTCTGCAAAAATAATAGGGGCATTCTCCTTTTCTGCTTTTTGAATGAAAACGGTTTCTGTTTCGTCTGTTTTTTCACCAATAATTATAGGGGTATTTTTCTTTATAATTCCTGCTTTTTCAAAAGCTATCGAATTTATTGAATTTCCTAACATTTGTACGTGATCTAAACTAATATTGGTAATCACACTTACAATCGGTTGTATAATATTGGTTGAATCTAAACGTCCTCCTAATCCTACTTCTATAATAGCAACATCTACTTGTTGTTCTTTAAAATACTGAAAAGCCATTCCAACTGTCATTTCAAAAAATGACAGTTGATTTTTTTCAAAAAAAGATTGATGCTCTTTTATAAAATTTATAACAAAATCTTTTGAAACAACTTTCCCATTTACTTTAATTCGCTCACGGAAATCTTTTAAATGAGGAGAAGTATACAACCCTACTTTATAACCTGCTTCTTGTAATACAGATGCCAGCATATGAGAGGTTGATCCTTTTCCATTTGTTCCTCCAACATGAATTGCTTTAAAGCTGTGTTGAGGATTTTCCAAATATTCTGCTAATAGAATGCTATTAGTTAAATCTTTTTTAAATGCACTTTGTCCTTTACGTTGATACATAGGTAACTGTGCAAACATCCAATCTAATATTTCTTCGTAGGTCATAGTGAATTATCCATTCTTTACATCCAAAAATACTATTTTAAATTGATCTTTCTTCTTTCTTTAATTGATTCTTTTTGTCTAGCAGAAGCTTGTGCTAAAGGATATCCTATATTGTTATCGGTATAATCGTATATAGGCCCAGTGTAATTAATTTGAATCTGATCTCCATTTAAAGATCTAAAATTACCTACAATCGTATATTCTCTATTTCCATTATAAAAAACTTCTAATTCTGCTCGGTCAAAATCTCCAATATAATAATCTGCAAAAAATTCTCCATTAATAATATCTACATTTTCTGCATAATCTACATATTCAATTTCATTATTGAATTTAGTAAAATTATAATAACCTTCTGGTGTTAAATAATCTTGATTTGCATGCAATCGTGTTAAAATAAACTGATCTGTATGTGTATTCAAGATGTTTAAAAATCGATCTTGTGTAACGGTTAGGTCAAAAACATCTCGATTAAATTCATCTCTACCTAAATATTCAATTTCTGCTGCATTTACAGGTAATTCATATCCGTTTACCAATAAATAATTATTGTACACAGGTGGAACTGGTGGATAATATACCTCATCATCAACACATGATACTAAAGTTAAAATTCCTAAAAGTACTATGGTATATATTTTTTTCATAACTGATTTTTTTATGGTTTCAGTTATATAAATCCAAAGATTATACCAGAATAATAAAGGTATGGAAAAAAGAAGGGTATTTATATCATGAAAATAGTGATGAGTATAAATTTTATATTGGTTTATTATTACTTGTTTGCTGTTTATGCTTTTTTTTAAAAAATACCGGTTTTCAGGGATGGTGTTGAATTCTTATAAAGTGTAATTTTGTAAATAGAAAGGAGAGAACCTAACTATAGAAATAAGTTTAGTAATTTTTGGAAATAAATAACTTTAATAACATATTAATTAAAAACAATTTAAATATGAAACGAATGGTACTTACAGCCTTTACGGCTATCACTTTTGTAGGGCTTGGATTTGGACAAGACCAGACTATTCCAGGTAGTTTAACATTAAATAAAGGTGGAGATAGTAGGATGACTATTAATCCAAGTTTAGATTTAAGTAATTTAAATCCAGGAGCTACATCTGGAGGAGCATCAATAACTAGTCGAAGATATGGGCATTTGGTTATGGATCTTTATGGGAATGATAATTTAGATGCTTTTGCAGTAAGAACTGATACAAATTTTGATGGAACATTAGATAAAATTCCTTTTTTGATCAATAGTATTGGTCATGTATTTATAGGAAATGTTAAAAGTAATAATTTTATTTTGTTAAGAGATCTTGGTAATAACAATGAAATAAGAAGTTATGGAAAAGATCTTAGTATAGAAACAAGAACAGCTAATGAAAATGTATTTATCAGAACTGATAATGGAGTAAAGACCATTTCAACTTTTCAAGGGAATGGTAATGTAGGAATTGGTATCGAAAACCCAAAAAGAAGGTTTCATATAGATCAATTATCGGGGACAGATAGTGGATTACAAATATCACAAAGAGGAAATTCTCAAGAGATATTTTTACATTTAGCAGATAATAGTGCAGGAGAATATGGATATTTACATTTAGGAGGAAATACTAAAATTAGAGGTAATCAACAGTTTTCAACTTTTGATGGTAATGTGTTTTTTGAAAAAAATGTAGGAATCGGTACCACTTCCCCAGATGAAAAACTAACTGTAAAAGGTAAAATCCATGCAGAAGAGGTTCGAGTGGATTTAAGTGTACCAGCTGATTATGTTTTTGAGAAATACTATACAGGTGAATCTCAATTAAAAGCTGATTATGTAATGCCTACTTTAGAAGAAGTTGAAGCCTTTACCAAGGCAAATAATCACTTGCCTAGTATTCCGTCAGCACAAGAGATTAAAGAAGAAGGATTGCATTTAAAAGAAATGACCAATCTCTTATTACAAAAAATAGAAGAATTGACGTTGTATACCATTGAACAACAAAAGCAATTACAAGCACAACAACAAGAAATTCAAGAACTGAAGAAAAAGGTGAAGTGATTTTAGTTGTTGGTTGTTGGTTGTTGGTTGTTGGTTGTTGGTTGCGCGCTATGTCATTCTGAACTTGTTTCAGAATCTAGGATAGATGTACGAGTTCTAGGATGACAGCGGGAATGAGATATTAGAATAGTGTTTGAATTTAAAATGTTTCCCCACTTGAGAAACCTTCCTCGAAGTTAGGGGAAACTTTCTCCGGCTGAGAAAATCTCCTGCAAATCTGAGGAGACTTTCTCTGTTAGAGAAAATATGCCTAAGTAGTGTGGTAGACATTCTCAGTTTTCGCAATAAGTAAAGGCTCCTCAAAAAAATAAGGAAAAAAGATTAATTATAACAACTATGCGAGGTTTCTGATTACGGACTTCTTTATTCTGTTGTATATTTTACGTTAAATTCATACGCTTTAAAACATCTGTTGTGGTTTGGAGTAACTTTTCAATTAAGATTTCGTTATAAGCATCAGAATGGGCTGGGCCAAAAGAGCCTTGAATGTCTCCTTTATCATTATCAAAATATTTTCCAGTAATACCTTTATATTCTTCCGATAACGCTAAGTTATATAAAATGTTAGATCCTTTGTCTGCTGAAGACCAGTGGGTTCCATAAGCTTCATTTGCCATACGTGTATTGAGTAATGACCCAGGGTTTACAGTAATAACAGTTAGATGAGGTTGTTGTTTTGCCAAATTAAAACTCCACATAGTTAAAGCTAATTTACTTTGAGCATAAGCCTCATTTACAGAAGCTAATGGTGTTGTTCCTGATAATGCCTCAGAAGAAACTGGAGCTTGTGCTGCTGAACTTAAATTAATTACACGAGGTTCTGTTGATTTGTTTAGTAAAGGTAATAAATGTGTGGTTAAGATGTAAGGAGCAAAATAGTTTACGGCAAATCGAATGTCTAATTTATCTTTTGTAAGAGGAGAAGGACTCTTAAAAATTCCAGCATTATTAATTAAAATATCAATTTTTGAGATTTCTTTAAGAATTTGTTCTGCCATTTGTTTGACAGCATTTAAATCAGAAAAATCTGCAACAAAACCTTTAATGTTAGCATTATTTGAAGCATTTTTTACTTCTTCAATGACGGTAGCTAATTTAGTTTGATTTCTACCATGAAGGTAAATTTCATGTCCTTCTTTAGCCAATTGTATTGCTGCTAATTTTCCTATTCCGTCTGTACTTCCTGTTATAATAATCGTTTTTTTCATGATACAATGTGTTCTTTTTTGTTGATGTGAAAATGAGGGATCACTTTATGAGCCAGCGTTTCTAAGGTGCTATCCATATCCATAGAATTAAAACGTAAGTTCAATGCAACATGATTTACTCCTATTTCTTGTAAATGATTTAAATATTCTGTCAAATAATGTGTCCCAATTCTAAAACCCAAATGTATAGGTTGAGGCTTAAAATCGTCTTCTTTTTGTAGATCAATATACAAAGGTTGCATAAAAGGTTTGTTATAGGCTTGTGTATTTTTAATTAATTCACGCCATTGATTGATCGTATAGTGTTGTTGAGGTAAACTTTTGGGATATGACATCCATCCATCTGTATTTTCAACATTCCACTCTAATGATTGTTGGCTATAGCCCGTCATTAATAAAGGGATTTTATGATTAACTGCTTTAGGTAGTACATCAATTTGACCTTTTAGATGACCGTAATGAGTACTTTCTAAAGTAGGGAAGCTCTCTTGAGTCTTACGTATGTAATGAAAAGCTTCACGGAAAAGTTCTCCTCGTTTTTCATACTCAATACCCATGGCAGGATATTCATCATGTCGATCACCCGATGCCACTCCTAAAATTAATCTTCCATTTGATAATTGATCAATGCTAGCTGCTGCTTTTGCAACATGTACTGGATGATGTAGAGGTAACGCTATACTGGATATTCCTAATGCGATATGGGTTGTTTGACCTGCTAAATAACCGAGGTATGTAAAAGGATCAAATAGCTGACCTGCATCACCAAAACTAGGAACATTAAAAGGAATATCACGTATCCAAAGAGATTTGAAATCCAATTCTTCAATTTGCTGTACTTTTTTTACATGGTTTGTCATGGTAGGAACAGCATGTTGAGCATAATTTTCAATAGGGATAACTACTCCAATACTCAATTGATCATATTGAAATACATGATTATAACCTTTATTTATTGATTCAAATTCTTTTTTCATTCTCAAGAAGAATGCATTTTCCTCCTCATATGAACGAGGAAAATACATTATATTTTTAATTTTTAAGCAAATTGATCTTTACCTTCAATAAGATAATGATTACTAACAGAGCCTGCAGTACGGGCTTTAAGATGTGGAGTGTATTCTGGATCATTCATAAAATCTAAAGCAGCTTGTTTAGAAGGCCACTCTAATATAATACGAAGACCTACTGGATCACTTTCTTTTCCTTCAACACGTTCATGATTAGGTGTTCTTGCAATATATTTACCACCATGTTTTGTGACCAATTTGTTAGCCGTTGGTAGATAATCTGGTATCCATTTTTCTGTAGTTGGTGTAACATCTAATACTGAATAATATTTCATAATTTTGGTTTATTTAATTTATTATTTCAGACAAAGATAGAGGTAATCCATAGATCCTTTTAAGTAAAAAAATATGTTTTTAAGGTAAAAAAAAAGGTTTATAATGTCTTTAGTTTATAATCTTTTATAGAGACACCATTATAAGTATAAAAGGTTTTGTTTAAATGACTTGCGTCTGTAAAACCTAATTCTAAAGCAATTTCAGAAAGTTGCATATCCGTATATTTTAAACGAGCCTCCACTAGTTTTAGTTTGTAATTTAGAATATACTTTTTAACGCTTATACCCATTTGTTTTTTAAAATATTGCCCAAAATAATTTTCAGCTATATTAAATTCGGTTGCTAATTTTTTATTTAAAAGAAGTTCAGGCTCGTAAATATGAGTGTGTATATAATCGATAATATCCTGAATTTTTGAACTCTGTGTTGTTTTAGGAGGTGAATCGACTAGAGAGTTTCGTATATTTCGTGTAATAATATGTAATAATATTGATAACGAGTGATTTATGATAATGAGATTATTTGCTTTTTTATTTTCATACTCCGTTTGAACAATATTAATTAACGAAATGAAACTTTCTTTGTCAGACTCTGTTTGAAACTTTAATTTTTTAAGTTCCTGATTATCATTATTTAAAATGTTTGAAACTTGTTTTAACCAATTGTGAGTATTGAGGGTAACTTTTGCATGGTGACGATTAAAAAAATTTTTTAAAAATTTAATTGTTGTCAGTGTAGTTGAACTATTTACTTCAATGGTATAGATATCATTTGGTACCATAACAAAAAGACTATTGGGTTCATATGAAAGACTTTTATTATTAATTTTTATAGTACCAGTACCTTTTTTAAAATGTATAATTTCAAAAAAACGAATATTCGTGTATTCACAAAACTCAAAAAAAGCTGAGTTTTTGTAATGTTGAATCACAATATCGTTAATAATAGTTCTTGGCATGAATAATTAATTACCTGATATTAAATTTACCTTTTGTTCGTATGTAAACCATACAATCTTGTTCCGTTGCAGAAATGGTATGTTTAAAATTCCCCTCAGAACTAAAATAACTACCAGCTTCTAATATTTGAGTATCATTTTTTGAGGTATGATAATCTAATTTACCTTGAAGTATTACTGCACGTAAAGTAGAATCTTGAATATCTAATGTCCCTTTAAATCCTTTTGGTAATTTAATTAATGTTCCGTTTAATTGACCTTCTTCAGGACTTCCCCAAAGGTAGGCAATTTTGATACCTTTTATTGAGGATTGATTTTCAGGTAGATTTACCCAAACCATATTAGAAGCATCAATATTTATAGGTTTTTCACCATTATCAAAAGCTTCTTTAACAGGTTTCACGAGGTAAGGACCACTTTCTATTTCGATATAAGCCATATTATGATCCCCTTTTGCAGCTGTTATATGAGATTCACCAGGAGGTTGTGTCCAATATGAACCTGAGGGCATCCATAGTGTACTAGCATTTGGGTCATCATTATGAATTAGCCCTGTAATGACCAATCCTTTATACGATACGTTGTGTATATGAGGTGGAGATGAGAAACCATCTAGAAATTTTACAAGAAACCCAGTGGCTTCTGTGCCTTTACGATTTCCCCATAGCGTTCCTGCTTGTGGACTTTTATCACCTCGTGCAGGATTAAGGGCATCCCATTGAACTTCAGAAATAGGAATAATTTTAGAGGTTGATGTTGTAGATGATTTAACTTGTTTAGTAGCCTGAACTTTTACTTTTTCTATGGTTTTTTCCTGTGTTTTATTATTACATGATAATAACAGAAAAAGAGGTGCCAGTATGAAACTAGCTTTTTGAATTGATTTTTTCATTATTCAATTAATTTTGTTTTAAATACTAAATAAGGACCCGTGCTTTCTTCTTTTCCATTATTTAAAGCAGCTGTTCTGTTTAATTGATCAACCGTTCCGTATAATTCATTATTAACAATGTATAAACCATCTGGCCATGATTGTCCTTCAGGTAGTGTGGCTATGGTTCTGAATCCATCTTTTTTATTGGTAACACCAATTGTTTGATCTTCAACATTAGTTACATATACATTTTGATTTTGATCAACAGCAATTCCATCACAGAATGATTTTGGAGCATATTCTTCAATTGTTTTTAAGAGATTTTCATCACTGTCAAAACTATTGGTAGGTACTCTATAAACCTTTTTGCCATGTAAAGCTCCATAATATACCCAATTAAATTCAGGGTCAATTGCAATTGGATTTAAAGCAAATCCCCCTTCCATATCTGGCATCATAGAAGGATGACTTTGTGCCATTCTTTTAGCATCACCCGTTTTAGTATTTATTACAATAAAAGCAGGTTCCGGGGTACTTTTTAAATCCCCTTGTGTCATATCCGCAATAATTACACGGTTATGTTTTTCATCAATAATAAAATCTTGTAAAAAACTAGCAGGTTTTATAACATTTTCAGGAATTTTAATGGTTTTAACCAATTTCTCGTCTTGAGTATTCCATACAACAAATTGTTTTGACCCCATATCTAATAACCATAAATTGCCTTTGCTGTCAGCTCTAATTCCTATAATTGCTTTTATAATAGAGTTATCTCCAGTAGCATAATCATGGTTAGGATATGCTATATTTTCACCTTGTTTATTAAGTTCAAAAACTTTTGTTTCAGGTGATACAAGAGGATTCATACTAATAAATAATCTTCCATCCTTGGTGAGAGCTAAATTACCTGGTCTAATATCTTGGCTAGAAAAAATGGTTTCTACTGTTTTAATAGTATCTTTTTTATCTGAATTAACTTTTTCTTCTTTTACGATAGTTTCTACTTGCTCGTAGTTGTTTTTTGAAGTTGAATTTTTACAAGCAGTAGTTAAAAAAATAGTAGTCAACACTAAAGTAACGCTAATTAATTTTTTTTTCATGTTTGTTTTTTTAGATTCATTCATTTTTGATCCGATGCAAAGTTAAATTAAAATAGAGTAGGTTTTTAGGTATAAAAAATGGGGATTCATGTAAATTTTGAGGTTTTTATATAAAAATAATTAATCTTTTTTAACGTTAAGAATATGCTTTGGTAGTGATTATATAGAACAAATTGTATTTTTTAAGGTTTTTTAAAGGGAAAACAATAAAATAATAGGCCTTTTTAAGTATTTTTGCTAAAAAAGAAAGAGAAATGCAAGTTTTAGAAGTATATAAACCTTTTGAAATACAAGAATTAGAACTAACAGAATGGAAACAACGTCCCGTTAAAAATAATTTTTTTGAATTGGTTTTTATAAAAGAAGGGGAAGGAATGCAGTGTATTAATTATAATGAATACTTGTATAAAGAGGGTAGTATATTTTTACTTCCACCTCTAAAATGCCATTCTTTTGATATTAAGAAACTGACAAAATTTGTTTTTTTAAAATTTTCTGATTCATTTTTTAAAAATGTGAACCGTGTTTCAATTGATCGAAATGAATGGTTCAAAGAAGCTTCTTATATATTGTCTAATTACAACCAATTACCAGGAGATATTATTAAAGAAGATTTGGATAGAACACATTTAAATAGTTTGCTTTCTATGATATTGCAGGAATCAAAAAATCATGAGACTGAATCGATTGTGTTAATTAAAAGTTTGATGACTAGTGTTTTAGAAATTCTTATTCGAAATATTAAAAAAAGTAATTTTTATGAAGTAGCTCAAAACAATACAGATGATAGAATTACGAAAATGTTGATTTATATAAATGAAAATCTTCATGAACCCAATTGTTTAAAAGTAGAACGATTGGCTGAGACTTTTTCTATGTCATCTAATTATGTGAGTGAATATTTTAGAAAACAGGTAAAAATACCGTTAAAAGAATATATTATTAAAGCAAAACTTAAACAAGTTGAAATTCGTCTTTTAAATTCAGATTATACTTTAACTGAAATTGCAGATGATTTAGGTTTTACTGATGTAAGCCATCTTTCTAAAACATTTAAACGATATGTGGGTGTATCAATACGGGATTTTAAAAATGAAGGAGAATATGTCCTTTTAAAAAGAGCTTCTTGTGGATAATGAATAACTAAGAACGATTCATTTCTAAAAGAGGTTCTAAAAATTCACGTGTGTTAGCTAAACGAGGTACTTTATTTTGTCCTCCTAATTTTCCTCTTTTTTTCATCCAATCAAAGAATAGATTTTCACGTCCTTTATGAATAATAGGAAAATTCAACGTCATATTATTATAACGTTTGGCTTCGTAATCTGAGTTAAGATCTTGTAAATGTTGATCTAAAAGAAAGGTGAATTTTTCAAAATTGTTTGGTTCTTGTTCGAATTCAATAATCCATTCATGAGCACCTGACTGCTTTCCTTTCATATAAACTGGACCTGCTGTATAATCTTTAATTTTTGCCTGTGTAGCATTACTTGCAAAATGGAGAGCCTCTTCTGCATTCTCAATAATAAGTTCTTCGCCAAAGGCATTGATATAATGCTTAGTTCTACCTGAAACAATAATACGATAAGGTGCTATAGAAGTGAATTTGACAGTATCGCCAATTACATAACGCCATAAACCTCCATTAGTTGTAATAACTAAGGCATAATTTTTTCCGATTTCTACTTCTTGTAATGGGATAATGGTAGGATTGTCAGAATGAAAGGTTTCCATAGGGATAAATTCATAGAAAATTCCATAATCTAACATGAGTAACATTTCTTTCTTCTCATGGGTATCTTGCAAACCAAAAAAACCTTCCGAAGCATTGTATACTTCACAATAATTAATGGTTTTACCTAATATTTGTTGATAACTTTCAACATAAGGTTTGAAACTGATCCCTCCGTGAAAAAATACTTCTAAATTGGGGAAAACTTCTGCAATGGTTGTTTTATTAGTCTCTAGTAAAATTCGATTTAATAAAACCATCATCCAAGAGGGTACACCGCCCATACTGCGAACATCTTCTTTAATAACACGATTAACAATTGCTTTTAATTTTGGTTCCCAATCACTCATTAAAGATACTTCCTGATTAGGGACACTCTTCATATCAGCCCAAAAAGGTGTATTTTGAATAATAATAGCCGATAAATCTCCAAAACTAGAGGTTCCAGCTTCGTGTAATTCCTGACTTCCACCTAAACGCATAGCCTTCCCCTGAAAAACTTGTGTGTCAGGGTTGTTTCTTACATAGAGTGAAAGCATATCTTTCCCCGCTTTAAAATGACAATCTTCTAAAGATTCGTTACTAATAGGAATAAATTTGCTTTTAGCATTGGTTGTTCCTGAAGATTTTGCAAACCATTTAATTTTGGTAGGCCAAATGACATTGGTTTCACCCAAACGCGTTCGTTCTATAAGTGGTTCAAAATCTTCATATGTGACTAAAGGTACATCTCGAGAAAAATCTTGATAGGAACGCATAGAAGCAAAATCATATTGTTTCCCTAATTCCGTGTTTTTCCCCATAGAAATCAAATAATCAAAAACCCGTTGTTGTGTTTCAATAGGTTTTTCAATAAATGATTCAATATTCTGAATACGTGTTTTTAAGTACCAAGTTATGAGTGAGCCTACAATCATGCATTAATTAATGTGAAAACAAAAATACTAAATTTTTCAAATTTAAAATAAAAGAAAGCCGTTTGTTTTTTTGTAATTTAGCCTAGATTCAAAAAATAATCTATGACAGTAGAAGGAGTACTTAAAAAAATGATTACAGAGAATAGAAGTCCAATTCATTATTTTCTTGATTTAAAAACCCATACGATTCATATGAATCAATTTATTGGGAAGACTTTACGTTTTAAGCATATAGGATTTGAATGTTTAAATTGTCATGAAGATAAACCGATCTTTCGTCAAGGATTTTGTAAAAAATGCTTTTTTGAAATACCAACTGCCGGAGATTGGATTATGAAACCAGAATTGAGTCAGGCGCATCTTGGAATTGAAGATCGAGATTTAGAATATGAAAAAAAGATGCAATTACAACCTCATGTGGTGTATTTAGCTAGTTCAAGTAATATAAAAGTAGGAGTAACACGTGAATCACAAGTTCCAACGCGTTGGATTGATCAAGGAGCTGAACATGCGGTTCCTCTAGTGATTACTCCGAATCGTTATTTAGCAGGAATTACAGAAGTCGCATTAAAAAATTATGTAGCTGATAAAACCAATTGGAGAAAAATGCTAACCTCTAAAGCACCTGAAATTGATTTATTTGCTAAAAAAGAAGAATTGAAACAATACCTCCCAAGTGAAGTTCAAGAATTCTATGTAGATGATTTTAAAGAATATAATTTTGACTTTCCGCTTAATCATTATTCAGAAAAAGTAACGTCAATTAATCTAGCTAAACTACCTGAGTTTGAGAAAGTATTAAAAGGAATTAAAGGACAATATTTGTTATTTGAAGATCAGACTGTATTTAACGTACGTTCCAATGAAGGGTATGTTATAGAGCTAACAGTATAATTACTTACTTCGATTAATCATTAAAACACCGATAATTATAATTCCAAAGCAACCTATATGGAATAAGGTTATCTGCTCCCCATCAAGAATACCCCAAAGGAGTGCTACGATAGGCATTAAATAGGTCACTGAAGATACAAAAACAGCAGATGAATGTTGCATTAATTTATTGAATAATAACATTGCAATGGCAGTTCCAGCTATAGCAAGAATGGAAATATATCCTAAAGATGTGACTTGTTTTGGAGAAAAATCAAAGGTTGAAAAGAAACCTGTATAGATTAAAACTATTAATCCTAAGATTGCTATTGAAGAAAACAATCCTGTTGTTAAAGTTATAGGATTTATATGCGATAATTTATGTTTGATCACCAAAGCATTGATGGCATACATAAAGGTTGCTAATACAATTAATAAAGCATGAGGAATACTTACTTCTTTTCCTAAGAAAGATGCTTGATCATTAAAAAGAGTAGGTAAGAAGATTAATAATATTGTACCAATTAAACCTAAAAAAACACCTAGAAATTGTCGTTTTGAACTTTTGTTTTTAAAAAAGATAACACCTAGAATTAATGTAAATAAAGGGACTAACGCATTGAGTACCCCCGCAATTCCACTGTCAACTTCTTCTTCTGCTAAAGGAAATAAAAAAAGAGGAAAGAAACTTCCTAGTAAACCTGCTAAAAAGACCCATTTATAAGAATGAGTTGGAATTTTAGGTAATTGTTTTCCTCCAATTATTAATAAGGAAATGGCAGCCATTACAATTCGCAAAGCACCAACTTGATAAGGAGAAAAGGCAACTAATCCCTTTTTTATTAAAAAGAAAGAACTTCCCCAAGTTAATGTTAAAACAATAAGAATAATCCATTTTAGATATTCTTTCATAAAAAAAGTTTTTTAATTCATGTAAATGTATAAATTTGCGATTAGTTATTAGCAAAAATTTAGAAAAATGAAATTAAGTGTAAAATTATTAGGATTATTAGTTGTATCTGCGGTAGCATTTACATCTTGTAAGAAAACTGCTGAAGGAGCTGCTGCAGATGCTGCAAATGCTGTTGAAACAGTAGGTGATGCTGCAACAGATGCTGTTGATGCTACAAAAGATGCATTAAAAGAAACAGTAAACGCTGCACAAACTAAAGTAGATGAATTAACTACAAAGTTAGCAAGTGCTACGGAAGAGCAAAAAGCGGCTATTCAAGCTGAATTAGATGCTGCAAAATCTGAATTAGAAAAAGCAAAAAACTCAGTTGTAGAAGCAGGAAATGACGCTGTTGACGGTGTTACAGATGCTGCAAACGGAGCTGTTGATGCAGGGAAAGACGCTGTAAATAGTACAGTTGACGGTGTTACAGATGCTGCAAACGGAGCTGTTGATGCTGGAAAAGATGCTGTAAATAGTACAGTTGATGGTGTTAAGGACGCTGCAAACGGAGCTGTTGATGCTGGAAAAGATGCTGTAAACAATACAGTTGATGCAGGAAATAAAGCTGTTGAAGATGCAAAAGCTGCTGGACAAGAGAAAGTAGATGCTGCTAAAAAAGATGCAGGAAATAAAATTGACGCTGCTGCAGACGATGCTAAAAAGAAATTAGGATTATAATTCTTTATATAATAAATGTCATAAATCCCGATAAGTTTTTATCGGGATTTTTTTATGTGTGTAGTTAAAATTTTCCTATTTTTTAATTATAACGTCCAAAGATTTATTAGAAAAGCTTATTTTTGCCTCCCAAAAAATTAAAAGATGCTAGAAAAATTATCACCAGAAACACTTATGAGCCTTGTTTCAGAGTATGGAATGAAGGTTTTAGGAGGGATTGTAATACTTATTGTAGGATTTTGGTTCGCAGCTAAAATAGCTAAACTAATTGAGAAAAGATTGAAAAAACGTGGGGTAGATGACTCTTTAAGAGAATTTTTAGTACCCTTAGTTGCCATTTTATTAAAAATCTTAGTAATTTTTGCAGCAGCAGAAACGGTAGGATTTAAAACAACTTCTTTTATTGCTGTTTTAGGAGGTGCCGCATTAGCCATTGGAATGGCGTTACAAGGAAGTCTTTCCAATTTCGCAGGAGGTATTCTTATTTTATTTTTTAAACCATTTAAAGTAGGTGATTTAATTGAATCACAAACATATACTGGTTTTGTAGAAAAAATAGAAGTGTTTAATACGATCTTAAGAACAGGAGATAATAAACGTATTATATTGCCAAATGGACCTGTTTATAATAATCCTATAGTAAATTTTACAGAAAACGGATTTTTACGTGTTGAAGTGCTTGTAGGAATAGGTTATGGAGAAAACATCGGAAAAGCACGAGATATTATTATTGATACGGTGAAAAATGTTCCCTCAGTAAAAACAGATATGGATATTACAGTTCATGTTTCCTCATTAGGAGCTAGTTCTGTAGATTTGTTTGTTCGTTGCTTTACAGATTCTGAATATTATTGGGATGTGTTTTTTAATGTATCTGAAGCTGTTAAATTAGCTTTAGATAAGGAAAATATTAAAATACCATTTCCTCAAAGAGAAGTTGTGGTTACCAATGCAAATTAAGAAATCATTTTATTTTCATAAATTTGAGTGCTCTATTTTGAGCACTTTTTTATTTTAAAAATATGCTACAAGAAAAATTTGGAATTAAATATTTAGAACGAAAACCACAGGTTGAAATTGAGAAAGCACCATTATTGGTCTTAATTCATGGTTATGGAAGTAATGAAGCTGATTTATTCAGTTTTGCAGAAGAACTTCCTTCAAAATATCATATAGTGAGTTTACAAGGCCTTCGTAATGTTCCTTTTGGAGGATTTAGTTGGTACGATATTGACTTTATCAATATGGAAAAACACTCTAATTTTGAACAAGCTTTAGAGTCACGTAATCAAATTAAATTTTTTATAGAACAATTTATAGAAGAACAAAACCTTTCAAAAGAAGGGGTGACACTATGTGGCTTTAGTCAAGGCTGTATTTTAAGTTATTCATTAGCATTGTATAATCCTAGTTTGATTCAAAATGTGGTAGCATTGAGTGGTTATCCAGAGCCTCATATATTACCTAAAGAAAATAATGAAGAAGTTTCCTCTTTAAAGTTTTTTATCTCTCATGGAAACGAAGACGCTGTGATTCCTGTTGAATGGGCGAGAAATATAGAACCCATCATGCAACAATTAAAGATAAATTACGTTTATAAAGAATACCCTGCCGGTCATGGAATTAATCCACAAAACTATCAAGATATGATGAAGTGGATCTATGAATTATAAAAAGGTATAGTATTTGATTGTAAAAGAGATATGGGAAAAATTAAAGTATTTGGAATAATAATGATAGCTGTATTACTATCAAATTGTTCAAGTGATGATGGAGGAGTAAATACAGCACCTGAAGTACAAAACTTAAATTTAGTTTATGATAGTTCAGCAACTCAAGGAGGGGAAATAGTGTTAGTTTCGGGAAGTGTGTTAACGGCTGAATATACCTATTCGGATGTAGAAAGTGATACAGAAGGTAATACCACATTTAATTGGTATCGTTCAGATGATACTAATGGAGCAAATAAAGAATTGGTTAGCAATGCTACAGAAGCTACCTATACCATTACTAGTGCAGATGCCGATAAATATCTTTCCGTTGAGGTAACACCTG
Organism: Flavobacteriaceae bacterium UJ101; assembly: GCA_001880285.1. Classification (NCBI taxonomy): domain Bacteria; kingdom Pseudomonadati; phylum Bacteroidota; class Flavobacteriia; order Flavobacteriales; family Flavobacteriaceae; species Flavobacteriaceae bacterium UJ101. The sequence continues at coordinate 2,010,783 of CP016269.1, forward strand.
TGCAGTCAGACGGAGTTTCAGGAAAAGCAGTGTCTTCAGGTTATTCTCCTTTAGCAGTAAATTTTGTAGCAACTTGGGATGGAGAATCTGTGACAACTTATGAAATAGTAAATGGAGAATTTATAAAAACGTATGACCATCCTGTTGATGCAGAATATTTATCACTTCAACAAGATACTGCAAAACATCAAGAAATAATTGCTCAGTTTAAGAAAATAGTTCCAGAAGCGTTTTTTGATCGTATTAATAATTTCACTTTGTATTTAGGAGAATTAGGTGAGCAGAATACACTAGGACGTGTTTTTTATTCAATAAATCAGCGTAATGTTTTTGATTTTGAAATAGCTATTGATAATGCCTATGCCGTTCCATTTAATAACGAACTAGGATTGAATTATACAATAGCACATGAATTTGGACATGTATTAACACTTGATGATACTCAAGCATCAACTACTATTTTTGATGAAAATAATTGTGATAACTTTTTCTTTGGTACTTGTTTCTATTCAGACTCCTATTTAAATGTATTTTATCAAAATTATTGGGTGCCTATTTTAACAGATTATAATAATAGTATTAATTATAGAAGATATTACGCTGCTAATCCAACACAATTTGTATCAGAATATGCGGCGAGCCAACCAACAGAAGATATTGCAGAAACTTTTATGATGTATGTATTAAATTCAGTGAATTTTACAGGAACTACAGTTGCTGATCAAAAAGTAAACAGTATGAATAATTATACAGATTTTCAGACGGTTAGAACATTTGCCACAACAAATATTCCGAATAGTAGCCTTAGATCGGTTTCATTTGATGGGTCAAAAAGAGGTGAATTTAGTTGTGGAACTAGACTACATAAACATTAAGATATGATAAAGTGGATTTGTTCAATTGGGATTTTTTTAGGGATTTTATCATGTTCTGTAAGTCCTAAAAAAGATGCTAAACATTTAATTGATATTGAAAAAACACCTTGTAGGGGGGAATGTCCAACATATACATTAAGTATTGATGAAAATAAGGTGGTACATTATAACGGTATCAATAATGTGCCAATTATTGGTGAAAAAGAAGTAACATTAACGGATCAACAATTTAAAAATTTAAAAGACAAATTAAATGGTTTTTCTTTTGAAAACTATAGTTCTTCATATGGTGGAACATATACGGATATTTCTTATACAATTATTACTACACCGAATAAAACCATTAAATTAGTTAAGAAAAAAGGGCCACCTGAGCTATATGAATTAGTAGAATATATTGAAACACAATATCTACCTAAATAATAAAAATAGAAAGCAGTTTAAAAGGCTGCTTTTTTTATACAAGAAAGTTAAAATGATTACCTTTGTACAAATTTTTTAAAAAGATGAATAAGTATATAAAGATTGTATTAGCAGTTTTAATTTTGGCAGGAGGAATATATTGTTTAGTTGAAAAAGAAATAGGTTGGGGAATCTTTTTGATATTTTTAGCCATTATACCTGTTTTTTTATTTTTCAAAAATGAATTTTTATTGCTAACATTCTATCATTTACAAAAACAAAATATGGATTCTGCTGAAAAATGGTTAGGTTATATAAAGAATCCATCATCTCAGTTAGTTAAGGGGCAAGAAGCTTATTTTTATTATATGAGAGGTCTTTTGATGGCTCAGAAACAAGAAAGAGGAACATTGAAAGAATCAGAAACTTTATTAAAGAAAGCTCTAAATTTAGGTTTAAAACAAAATCATGATATAGCGGCAGCAAAATTGAATTTAGCAATGGCTGCAATGGCAAAAGGAAGAAAAAGAGAAGCAGAAACGTTGTTGCAGGAAGCTAAAAGATACGATACATCTAATATGTTAACAGATCAAATAAAGTTAATGCGAGAGCAAATGAAACGTGTTAATGTAGGACGCAATATGCAAAACCCTATGATGCGAAATAGAGGAAGAATGTAGTTGAGAAATAAGAATAAAGAGAAAAGAAATTTAATACATTATTAAAAAGCAGATTCTTTTGAATCTGCTTTTTTTGTTTACTGTTTTAATATAATCCTTCAATGGATAAATAACGTTCTCCAGTATCGTAATTGAAGGTTAAAACAATTTCATCAGCTTTAATTTCGTCTAGTTTTTTTGAAACAGCAGCTAAAGATGCTCCTGTCGATATTCCAACAAAAATCCCTTCTGTTTTAGCAATTTTTTGAGCCATTTCAAAAGCTTCATCTTTATTAATTTGAATAGCTCCATCTAAAGTAGCTGTATTTAAGTTTTTAGGAATAAATCCAGCTCCTATACCTTGAATTGGATGAGGTCCTGGAGCTCCACCAGCAATTACAGGAGAAGTTTCAGGCTCTACAGCAAATGTTTTGAGATTAGAATAATGCTTTTTTAAAACTTCTGATACCCCAGTGATATGCCCACCTGTTCCAACACCTGTAATCAAATAATTAATTTGATCAAAATCAGCTAAGATTTCTTTTGCAGTAGTTTGACGGTGAATCTCAGGGTTTGCAGGATTATCAAATTGTTGTAAAACAATAGATCCTTTAATTTCTTTTACTAATTCATGTGCTCGTTCAATAGCGCCTTTCATTCCTTTTTCTTTAGGAGTTAAAACAAATTCAGCTCCGTATGCTTCCATAATCTTTCTTCTTTCAATGGACATAGATTCAGGCATTGTTAAGATGACACGATACCCTTTAGCTGCTCCTACTAATGAAATCCCAATTCCAGTATTTCCTGAAGTTGGTTCAATAATAGTTCCACCTGGTTGTAAAGAACCATCTTTTTCAGCTGCTTCAATCATTGCTAAAGCAATACGGTCTTTTATACTAGCTCCAGGGTTTTGACGCTCTAATTTCATCCATACTTCATGATTAGGAAATAATCGACTTAAGCGAACATGAGGGGTATTCCCAATAATTTCAGTTATTGTATTTACTTTCATTTTTTAATAATTTATATGACAAAGTTAATAGGTTCTATATAATCTTTGATAGTTTTATGTTTTAATTGACTTGTATAATAGATAAGAGAAAATGGTTCAACACTTTTTGTAAGCCATACATTCCCTCCAATAGTTGAGTCATGTCCGATGACTGTTTCTCCACCTAGGATAGTAGCTCCTGAATAGATAATAACATTATCTTCAACAGTAGGATGTCTTTTTTTACTTTGCATATCTTTGGTTACATGAAGTGCACCTAATGTAACATTCTGATATATTTTAACATCATTACCAATAATGCAAGTTTCACCAATTACAACACCTGTTCCATGATCTAAAAAGAAACGCTTACCAATAGTAGCTCCTGGATGAATATCTATTCCTCCTTTTGTATGTGCATATTCTGCCCAAAGTCGTGGAATAATAGGAATATTCATTTTATATAGAACATTTGCCAAACGATGAACAGCCAAAGCATAAAACCCAGGGTAGCTTAAGATTACTTCTTCAATAGAATAAGAAGCAGGGTCATTTTTATAAAATGCTTTTGCATCTTCATACAAAGTTTCTTGTATTAGAGGTAATTGTTCAAAAAAAGAATCTACTTTTTCTGATGGATTTTCAAGTGTTTCGATATTTTGAAAATTAATCAAAAGCGTTTGATAGATTTCTTTTAAAGTGTCATCACATCGATTCCCCTCTACATTAATACATATAGGAAATAAAATGTTATAAAGATTGTCGATACTTTTCTCTAATGCTATCTTATTAATAGGGAGAATATGTTTTGTATGAAATTGTTGAATAATTTCAGTGATTTTAGAATTCATGTTATAAAGATTAAATGATTGATTATAATAGTTATAAGAGTATTGAAAACTCTTAAAATAAAAAAGAATACTGTCTCTAACAACAGCAACAACTAAAATAATATGTGTAGTTTATTCGAATCATTTGATCTCAAATATAAAAAAAATAATTAGTATTCTACACGTTTTTCGATGAATTTTTTGAAGTTGAAATTATTATTCATATTGCTAATTTGTGGTTTTAATGAAAACTATTTAAAACTGATAAGGATTATTTATGAAAAGAATAAAAATAAAGAAATAATAATAATTTGTTTAAAGAATATATATACTTATATAAGTAAAAGTTCGTATACTTGTACCATTAGAAAGAATTATGAATATAAATCGTTTACATCATCATCCGCATTATAAAAACTTCACTGAGGTCAGCGAATGATATTGTATTGATTAAAAGAATATAAAAATCCTGCCGAAGTGTTTTGGCAGGATTTTTATTTTTAAATAAAATTTTGAGCAAACACTTAGGCATTTAAAAAATTAAAATGCAAAAGTTAAGATTAGCCGTTCAGAAATCAGGTCGATTATTAGATGGATCGATTCGATTATTAAAAGATTGTGGTATTTCAATTGATAATGAAAAAAATCAATTAAAAGCCAATGCAAAAAATTTCCCATTAGAAATTTTTTATCTCCGTAATTCAGATATCCCACAATATTTAGAAGATGGAGTAGTTGATATTGCTATTATTGGTGAAAATACGTTAGTTGAAAAACAAAAAAAGACTATCGTAGTTCAAAAATTAGGGTTTTCACGATGTCGTTTGTCTTTGGCTGTTCCTAAAGATGTAGAGTATGAAGGAGTATCCTATTTTGAAGGAAAAAATATTGCCACTTCTTATGTAAATACACTTTCACAGTTTTTAAAAGAAGAAAATGTACAAGCTGCAATACACCAAATTTCAGGTTCGGTAGAAATAGCACCAAACATTGGTTTGACTGAAGGAATTTGTGATTTAGTGAGTTCAGGAAGTACATTGTTTAAAAATAATTTAAAGGAAGTACAGGTGTTAATGAAATCGGAAGCATGCTTAACAAAAAGTGCTCAATTAACGGAAGATCGTACTTTATTGTTAGATAAATTAATATTTAGAATTCAAGCGGTTTTAAAAGGACGTCAATCACGTTATATTTTGATGAATGTTCCTAATGAAAAAATTGATCTGATTACAGCTAAATTACCGGTTTTGGAGAGCCCAACAGTTTTGCCTTTAGCTAAACAAGGTTGGAGTTCTGTTCATTCAGTTATTAAAAAGAATCAATTTTGGGAAGTTATTGATGAATTAAAAGAAGCTGGAGCTAAAGATATTTTAATTGTACCGATTGAAAAAATGATCACCTGATAAGTGAGAAGGGAAAAGTGAATAATGAAAAGTATAAAGTAGTAAGTATGAATTATAAAGGTAACTTTAGTTTATCTATCAATATACTAGAAAAATGAACAAAACATATAATCCAAGTAAAGAAGATTGGAAAGAATTAATAAAGCGTCCAGTTCAAAAATCAGAAGATTTAAATTCTTTGGTGAGAACTATTTTTGATGATATTAAAGAGAAAGGAGATCAAGCTATAAAAGAATATACGCAAAGATTTGATCAGATTTCTTTAGAAGAGATACAAGTTTCAAAGGGAGAAATTGAAAAAGATTCCCAAAAAGTTTCAGAAGAATTAAAAAGAGCTATTGAAGTAGCGTATACTAATATTTTTAAATTTCATAAAAGTCAAGAACTACAGGTAAAGAAAATAGAAATAACTGAAGGGGTTATATGTTGGCAAGAGAGTCGTCCAATTGAATCGGTTGGGATTTATATCCCAGGAGGGACAGCTCCTTTATTTTCTACTGTTTTAATGTTGGGAATTCCTGCAAAAATTGCAGGATGTCAAAACATTATTTTATGTACACCTCCAGATGAAAATGGAGCAATTGATCCCGCCATTTTATATACGGCACAATTAATAGGAATAGAGACTGTTTTTAAAGTTGGAGGAATTCAAGCCATAGGAGCTATGACCTTTGGAACAGAGACTCTTCCTAAAGTATATAAAATTTTAGGTCCAGGGAATCAATATGTAACAGCAGCTAAACAAGTAGCCACTCATTATGGGGTTGCAATTGATATGCCTGCGGGGCCATCTGAATTATTAGTAATTGCTGATGAAACTTGTATTCCTGCTTATGTAGCTGCCGATTTATTGTCACAAGCAGAGCATGGTATAGATTCACAAGTGATTGCAGTGATTAACAATGAGGAAACGTTATTGAAAATAGAGAAAGAAGTAAATAAACAATTAGAGGAGTTACCACGCAAAGAAATAGCCAAAGAAGCTATTGCAAAATCAAAGTTGATTATGATAGAAGATGAAAAAGATACTTTGAGTTTTGTAAATGAATATGCGCCAGAACATTTAATTGTAGTAACAAAGAATGATGATTTTTATATTCAAAATATCCAAAATGCAGGCTCTGTTTTTATAGGGAATTATACGCCAGAAAGTGCAGGTGATTACGCCTCTGGAACTAACCATACCTTACCTACAAATGGTTTTGCAAAAAATTATAGTGGAGTAAACTTGGATACTTTTGTAAAGAAAATAACCTTTCAAGAAATAACCAAAAAGGGAATTCAAAAAATAGGTCAATCGATAGAAGTAATGGCAGAAAATGAAGGTTTGCAAGCACATAAAAATGCAGTGACACTTCGTTTAAATAAAGTTGAAAGTGAATAGGGAAAAGTATAAAGTAATAGGAATGCAACATTTAGTATGATTATTACAAAATCTAAAATACCAAAGCAAAGTGAATTTTAATATAGAAAATATAACAAGAGAATCAGTTAAACGATTGAAACCTTATTCCTCAGCTCGAGATGAATTTAAAGATTTTAATCAAAATATGATTTTTTTAGATGCTAACGAGAATCCTTTCAATAATGGAGTGAATCGTTATCCAGACCCTCATCAAATAGAATTGAAGAAAGAAATTGAAAATCTAAAAAAGATTTCAATGGAAAATATATTGTTAGGTAATGGAAGTGATGAAATATTAGATTTGATTTTTAGAGCTTTTTGTGAATCTAAGAAAGATAATATTATAATTACACCACCAACTTATGGAATGTATAAAGTATTAGCTGAAATTAATGATGTAGATTGTAGAGAAGCTATTTTGAATCAAGATTTTTCTCTAAATGAACAACATATTATAGATAAGACTGATGTGCAAACTAAAGTGTTATTTTTATGTTCACCTAATAATCCAACCGCTAATAGTTTTGATAAAAGGATTATAGAAATAATCATTAAAAATTTTAAAGGTTTGGTTGTGATTGATGAAGCATATGGGGATTTTTCTAACCAAGAATCTTGGAGCAGTCGTTTGGAAGAATTCCCTAATTTAATTGTTTGTCAAACACTTTCAAAAGCATATGGAATGGCTGGAATTCGTTTAGGAATGTGTTTTGCTTCTAAAGAAATTATTACAGTTTTAAAAAAAATAAAACCTCCTTATAATGTAAATCAATTAACACAGCAGAAAGCACTAGAATTATTAAAAGATCAAAAAGGGTATCAAAAACAATTGCGATTGATTATACAAGAACGTGAACGACTAAAAAATGAATTAGGAAAAATCACTTTTGTAAATAAAATTCACTCATCTGATACTAATTTTATTTTAATAGAAGTAGACGATGCAACGCAACGTTATAATCAGTTAATTGAAAAAGGAATAGTGATACGAAATAGAACCACTCAAGTCCATTGTCAAAATTGTTTGAGAATAACGGTAGGAATGCCAGAAGAAAATAATCAATTATTGGAAGCGTTAATTGAGTTAAAAGTTAAAAGAGAATAATGAAAAGTATGAAGGATCCAGAATTCAGTAATCAGAATGCAGAGTTATGGATATACAAGAATCTAAAATACTAATTACTAATATTCAACATACCAAAATAGTATAGAAATGAAAAAAGTACTCTTCATCGATCGAGATGGAACTCTAATAAAAGAAACAGTAGATGAACAAATAGATTCATTTGAAAAACTAACATTTTACCCAAAGGCATTATCTTTTATGAGGAAAATAGCCCAGGAGTTAGATTATGAATTAGTTATGATAACGAATCAAGATGGTTTGGGAACAGAAACTTTTCCAGAAGTAACTTTTTGGCCCGTTCATGATTTTATTATTCAAACTTTTGAAAACGAAGGTGTACGTTTTGATAAAGTGGTAATCGATAAAACATATGCTAAAGATAATGCTCCAACACGAAAGCCTAATACCGGTTTAGTAACCGAATATTTTTCAGAAGAATATGACTTAAAAAATTCTTTTGTAATAGGAGATCGTTTAACAGATATTGAGTTAGCAAAGAATTTAGGAGCAAAAGGAATCTATATTAATGATGAAACACATCTTGGAGATCATGAAATTACAGTAAAAAGAAGTGATCTGGATGCCTATATAGTATTAGAAACCAATGATTGGGGAAAAATATACCAATTCATAAAATTGAAAGATCGTACTGCTTCAATAGAGCGAAAGACCAATGAAACAGATATCAAAATCGAGCTTAATTTAGATGGCATTGGACAATCGAATATAAACACAGGAATTGCTTTCTTTGATCATATGTTAGATCAGTTAGCACGTCATGGGCAAATGGATTTAAATATCGAAGTTAAAGGAGATTTAGAAGTAGATGAACATCATACAATTGAAGATACAGCGATTGCCTTAGGAGAAGTTTTCTCAAAAGCATTATCAAATAAATTAGGAATAGAACGTTACGGATTTTGTTTGCCTATGGATGATAGTTTAGCTCAAGTAGCTATTGATTTTGGTGGTCGAAATTGGCTAGTTTGGGAGGCTGATTTTAATCGAGAAATGATTGGGAAAATGCCAACTGAAATGTTTGAACATTTTTTTAAATCATTTTCTGATGGTGCCAAAGCCAATCTCAATATTAAAGCAGAAGGGAAAAACGAGCACCATAAAATTGAAGCAATATTTAAAGCTTTTGCTAAAGCAATCAAAATGGCCGTTAAACAAGATCCAGAAAAAATGATTTTACCTTCGACGAAAGGGATGCTCTAAATATAGAAGATGAAAAATTATAAATGAATAGTGAAAGAATTCAATAATTAGAATTCAGAATTATGGATATGCAAAAAATTAAAATACCAATACATCAACAATCCAAAATTGTGATTATAGATTATGGAGCAGGAAATTTACAATCTGTTTTATTTGCTATGGAACGAATGGGAGTAGAGGCTATAGTTTCTAATAATAAAAAAACAATTAAGGAAGCTGATAAAGTGATTTTTCCAGGAGTAGGACATGCTAAGGCAGCTATGATGCAATTAGAAAAATATGATTTAATTGACGTGATTTCTAGTTTAGAACAACCTGTTTTAGGAATTTGTTTGGGAATGCAGTTGTTATGTGATTTTTCCGAAGAAGGAAACACAAAAGGACTGGGTGTTATTCCGTTAACAGTTAAAGAATTTAAACAAAGCCCCAAGATTCCTCATATGGGTTGGAATACAATGAATGAATTGAAGGGGAATTTATTTGATCATATAAAAAATGATGATTATGTATATTATGTTCATAGTTACTACGTACCATTGAGTCAATATACCTTGGCTAAAACCTCTTATGGAGAATCTTTTTCTGGAGCAATTCAAAAAGATAATTTTTATGCTTGTCAATTTCATCCAGAAAAAAGTGGAAGCGTAGGAGAGCAAATTTTAAAGAATTTTTTAAAAATTAAAAGTGAATAAAGATAAAAATTACACAATTTAATATACCAAAAAGATATGCGAATTATACCTGCCATTGATATTATAGAAGGAAAATGTGTTCGGTTATCCAAAGGAGATTATAACACAAAAAAGATATACAATGAAAATCCATTAGAAATTGCAAAACAATTTGAAGATCATGGAATTGAATATTTACATTTGGTGGATTTAGATGGAGCCAAATCGAATCATATTGTGAACTATAAAGTATTAGATATAATAGCCTCAAAGACAAAATTGAAAATTGATTTTGGAGGAGGTTTAAAGTCGGATGAAGATTTACATATTGCTTTTGAAAGTGGTGCTAATCAAATTACAGGAGGAAGTATTGCGGTTAAAGAACCTAATCGATTTCAAAGTTGGATTCAAAAATATGGTTCGGAAAAAATAATACTAGGTGCTGATGCTAAAAATGAAAAAATAGCTGTGAATGGTTGGTTGGAAAGTTCTGAAGAAGAATTAATTCCTTTTGTTCAACAATACCAAGAAAAGGGCGTTCAGTATGTTATTTGTACAGACATTGCCAAAGATGGAATGTTGGAAGGACCTTCTTTTTCTTTATATGAAAAGTTAGTGCAAGAATGTAAAGGAGTCCAATTGATTGCAAGTGGAGGGATCTCCAAGTTTGAAGAACTACCAAAATTAGCTGAATTAGGTTGTGAAGGGACGATTATAGGAAAAGCAATTTATGAAAATAGAATTACATTAAAGCAATTAGAAATGTATGTTTTAAGTCAGCCAAATAAGTGAAAAGTATGAAGAATAAAATGTCATTCCAAACTTGATTTGGAATCTTATTATTTTTTTTATAAAAATGACTAAACTATATGATGAATCGAGTTTAGGGTGGCATTTAACCCATAACTCACAACTAAAAAAATATGTTGACAAAACGAATTATTCCTTGTTTGGATATTAAAGAAGGACGAACGGTCAAAGGAGTTAATTTTGTAGGATTACGTGATGCAGGTGATCCTGTAGAGCTAGCAGAACTCTATTCAAAATCAAGTGCTGATGAATTGGTTTTTTTAGATATTACGGCAACCGTTGATAAGAGAAAAACTTTACGGGAGCTTGTAACTAAAGTTGCAAAAAAAATTAATATACCTTTTACAGTTGGAGGAGGAATAACATCTATTGAAGACGCATATGTTTTATTGCAGGCAGGAGCCGATAAGATAGCTATAAATTCGGCAGCTGTTAAGAGACCTGAATTGATTAATGAATTAGCAGATAAATTTGGGAAACAATGTGTTGTAGTAGCTGTAGATGCTAAAGAAATAAATGGTGATTGGAAAGTTCATTTAGCAGGTGGTAGAATTCCAACTGAATTAGACTTATTTGATTGGGTTATAGAAGCTGAAAACCGTGGGGCAGGTGAAATTTTATTTACATCAATGAATCATGATGGAACAAAAAATGGCTTTGCGAATAAAGCCCTAGCTGAAATGACCAGGATATTGAAAATTCCCGTAATTGCTTCTGGTGGAGCTGGATCAAAGCAACATTTTATAGAAGTTTTCAAAGAAGGGAAAGCTGATGCAGCTTTGGCAGCCAGTGTTTTTCATTTTAAAGAAATTGAAATTCCCTTATTAAAAGAAGAATTAAAAGGATACAATATAGAAGTAAGAAGTTAGATTAGAGTAAAAACGAATAATAAAAAATGAAAATAAATTATAGTAAGAATAATGGTTTAATTCCTGCAATTATTCAAGATGTGAATACACAAAAAGTACTGATGTTAGGGTATATGAATGAAGACGCCTTTCAAAAGACAATGGAAACTAAAAAAGTAACTTTTTTCAGTCGTTCTAAAAATCGATTGTGGATGAAAGGTGAAGAAAGTGGAAATACGTTAGAGTTTATTGATGTTAAGGTAGATTGTGATCAAGATACATTACTGATTCAAGTGAAGCCTAATGGACCTACCTGTCATACTGGAACAGATACTTGCTGGGGAGAAAAAAACCAACATGATTTAGCGTTTCTTTCAAAATTAGAAGAAGTGATTGAAGATCGAAAAAATAATCCAGTAGATGAATCATACACCGCTTCCCTATTTAAAAAAGGAATTAATAAAGTAGCTCAAAAAGTAGGAGAAGAGGCAGTTGAGGTGGTTATTGAAGCAAAAGATGATAATGATACCTTGTTTTTAAATGAATCTGCTGATTTATTATATCATTATTTGATTCTTTTACAAGCAAAAAATTTCAAATTAAAAGATGTGGTTAATATATTGAAAAATCGTTCAAAATAAGCCTGAATTTTATCATTTAAATAAGAAAGTTCTATACAATAACTTTGTATCAAAATTAATTAGATGAAAAAAATTATTTTGTGGGGTTTAATAGCTTCTTTTTTTATAATGAAGGCGCAGGATACAAATCAACAAAGTTGGGTTTTTATAAATAGTAATTTTAAATTTTCAGATAAAACGACAGTAGGCATACAAGCTTGGGATAGGCATTGGTATGGTAAAGATTATCAGCGTGATATGTTTTTTTTGAATCCTGTTGTAAAATATAAATCAGGAAAAAAAACAATATTACAAACAGGTATTTTTAATATTTTTGATGTGAAAAATAATGCTGAAGGTGTTCCCGTTTCCAAAACAAAAGATCATTTTGAATTTCGACCATGGCAAGGAGTGTTTTTAGATCATTTTAAGATAGGAAAAACAAAAGTTTCAACACTAACAAGGTTAGAAGAACGCTTTATTTTTACAGAAGATTATGATTTTGATTTACGTTTTAGAGAACGTGTTATTTTAAAGCGGCCTTTTGGTCCAAAATTCTTTGCACAAGGTTTTTCAGAGATTATAGTGAATGTGGATGATGATGCTACAGGTTTATTCTTGAATCCTTATGAATTACGAAATCATATTGGTTTAGGAACAAAATTAAACCCTAAAACAACGGTAGAATTAGGTTATGAATTTTATTATAATCGTAAAAACTATGGAGGTGGAATTGATGATGGTTTTGACTTAGGTTTTTCAACGAATGTGTATACATTAACAGTGAATATGAATAATATAATAAAAAAGAAAAGCACTAAACATTAGTGCTTTTAATTATTTGTAAGATAGAAATAGTTTTTCTTAATTACATGCTTTAATGATTTCAATAAAATCTTCTGCTTTTAAAGCTGCACCACCAATAAGGCCTCCATCAACATCTGGTTTTGAGAAAATCTCTTGTGCATTGGCTGGTTTTACACTTCCACCATATAAAATAGAAACAGAGTCAGCTACTTCTTGTCCGTACTGGTCAGCCAATATTTTACGTAAATGAGCATGAATTTCTTGTGCTTGATCGGCTGTTGCAGTTTCACCCGTTCCAATTGCCCAAACAGGCTCATAAGCAATAACCACTTTTTTCATTTCTTCAGCAGATAGTCCGAATAGAGCTTTTTGAGTTTGTTCTGTTACTACATTAAAATAAGACCCGTCTTTACGTTGTTCCAGTGTTTCACCGTTACAGAAAATCACTTGAAATCCTGCGTCAACAGCTTTACGTACTTTTTGAGCTAATAATTCATCTGTTTCACCAAAATATTGACGTCGTTCAGAATGTCCTAAGATTACTTTACGGACTTTTATCGATTTCAACATATCGGCAGAAATTTCACCTGTATAAGCACCATTGTCTTCTTGATGCATGTTTTGTGCTGCAACTTTAATTCCTGTTCCAGATGCTTGTTTTTTAGCAACGGTTAGGTTAGTAAAAGAAGGAGCAATGATGACTTTGCAACCTAAATCTTTTTTGTGTTTTTCTGTATATTTAGCAATTCCTTTAATTAATTTTTTAGCTTCTTTGGTATTTAGATTCATTTTCCAATTACCAGCAACGATTTTCTTTCTCATTGTATTGTTTTTTATTCAAATGATGTGTTAAAGATACACTTTTGCAAGGAATCTAGAAAGTTTTTACGCTGTAAGTATAAAAGATTTTTAAAGATGTTTTTGTAAATAATGCATTACTTTTTCAGTCGCACCTCTATTTTTTTGGATGAATTGTTGTGCATTATGACTGTAAATACGCAAGCCTTCTGGATCTCCATAAAAAAGGTTTATAATATTTTCAAAGTCTTCATAATTGTGAGCAACTTTAGCTCCTTTTGCTGTGATTAGATCTTTAGCTTCTTGGTTTTTTTTAAAACGTGGTCCATAAAAAACAGGTTTCCCATAAGTTGCAGGTTCTAAAATATTGTGTATACCTGTTGATCCATATGCGCCTCCTACATAAGCAATATCAGCATATGGATAAACGGAAGTGAGAAAACCGACAGCATCTATAATTAAAACATCATAATTAGCCAAGTCTTGATTGTTAATTTCAGAGTATAAAATAGATTTCTTTTGAATGTTTTTTTGAAGTTGTTGGATTTTAGTGGCATGAATTTCATGTGGAACTAAAACAAATTTTAAAGTGTATTTTGTTTCGTTAATATAGCGTACGAAAAAATCTTCCCCTTTAGACCAAGTGCTTCCTGCTACGATGGTAAAAGTATTGTTCTTGAATTTTTCTAAAAAAGGCAATGGTTTAGCTGTCTGCACTAATTCTGTGACACGGTCAAAACGTGTGTCGCCTGATAGTGTTACTTGATGGATATGATGATTTTTTAAAAGATGTAGAGAACGTTCGTCTTGTACAAAAAAATGCTGAATGGTTTTCAAAGCATTGAGCATAAAAGATCCATAAGGCTTAAAAAAGCTTTGGTCAGATCGAAAAACTGCTGACACAACTAAGGTAGGAATAGATCGTTTATGTAGCATATGAAGTAGGTTAAACCAAAATTCATATTTAATCAAGATCACAAGGTTAGGATTTACAATATCCAACCACTTTTTCATGTTGGAAGGTGTGTCGAGTGGTAAATAGAATACATAATCAGCCGTTTCATCATTCTTACGTAATTCGTAACCTGAAGGTGAAAAAAAAGTGACGAGAATTTTATAAGTAGGGAAATTTTTTTTGCATTGTTCAATAATAGGTTTACCTTGCTCAAATTCACCTAATGAAGCAGCATGGAACCAAATAAGTTGATCGTCAGGGTTGATTTGTTTTTGAGCTTTTGAGAATAGGTCTTGACGACCTTTAATAAAAAGTTGTGCTTTTTTATTAAATAGAGAAGCAATTCCTATAAAAAAACGATAAAAATAAATTCCAATGGTGTATAAAAATCTCATAATACAAAGATGAGGAAAATATTATTTAGGTAAGGCAATTTCATATGATTTTCCGTCCTTAACCTCTAATTGGGTTGAAATGAGCCAAGGATTATAATATTTCAATTCTCGATAAGTGATATGGTGTTTTTTAGCCCATAATGGTAAGTTTTCAATAGTTTGAGTTATGTTAACTTTTTTTGTTTGGAATGGAGGATATAAATCAGAAATTCTTAAATCAAATCCATATTCTTTTGGGTGATGAATGAGGTATTTTAAAGTGGCTATTCGAAATAAATAACGATTGGTTTCAGGGTTTAAATTCATAAAGAAATAATCCTTAGAATGTTGTGCTTCAATTGTTTTTTGTAAACCGCCCATTCCCATGTTATACGAAGCCGCAGCCAGAGTCCAGTCTCCAAATTTATTGTAAGCTTCTTTTAAATATTGACAAGCAGCATAGGTTGCTTTTTCAACATATAGACGCTCATCAACATCTTTTGAAACTTCCAATCCGTAATGCTGAGCGGTTCCTGCTAAGAATTGCCAAATTCCTTTTGCACGTGCAGGTGAAGAAATAGTAGGGTTTAAACCACTTTCAGCTAAAGCTAGATACTTGAAATCATCTGGAATTCCTTCTTTCTTTAGAATAGGTTCAATAATAGGAAAATAACGATGAGCACGTTTGAGCATCAGAATCATGTTAGAATGCCAATAAGTGTTTTTAATAAATTCTAAGTCAAACTGTTCTTGAATATCTTGTCGTTTCATAGGAAAAGAGTTTCCACAAAAATTTAAAGAATCAGGAATTTTTGGAGATTGAAACGATTCTTTAGAATTAGAAACAGTTTCTTTTGATGGTTTTGTATTGTTTTCTTGTGTTATGGGTTTTTGTTGACAACTCAAAACAAAGCAACAAAGGACAATCAATGTAAAACTTTTTATCATGGAAAGGGAGGATTTTTTAGTAATTTATGTAGATTGATTTAATTACTTCGAAATGAAGTTCTTTTAATTTTTGATGTGCTTCTTTTATATTTATATATGCAGTCTTTGTTTTAATATCTAGATTATCATGAGATTTTCTATTCATTTGGGCTCTATCATCTAATATAATCCTTCCAAGTTTTTCTTTAGTACTTTCTTCTACTGAAACAAAAGAATGAGAAATAGTATTTCTTAAATTTTCTAAAGTAATTCCATTAGTAAATTCTTTAGATAAATCAAGTTTAGGTATTTTAGAAGGCATTCCCATATCTAATTGATCAGTGGTTATATATGGTATTAATAAATACATAGCTATTATTTCTCTAATACCAGGTGTTGAAAGTATATTATTCTCTTCATTCAATAACTTATAAGCTATTTCAGAAAGTAAAATTGAATGCTCTCTAAAATTTGTGTCTCTATCTTTAACCACTTTATTATTAAATTTACGTTTTATATTTTATTTATCTAGGTTTTTTCCCTTTTATAGCTTTTAAAATGATTTCAGTTGATTTATCTGATTCAAGAGTAATATCTATGTCTGAATAATAGGTAACCCATATTTGATTATTTGTTCCTTTTAATGTTTGTGGTAAAACTTTACTAAATTTATTTCCTACGTCAAATACATTTTTTCCTGTTAAAGAAGAAGTTTTTATTTCAGATCCATCAAGAGTTTTGAAATTTTCAGATTTACAACTTATAATAGTTGATATTAATAAAACAAAAATTATTTTTCTCATGTATGTGATTTTATGTTTTGCTTTAATTTCTACTTATTTTAAATTCTCTGGAATTTTGCAAATTGGAATAGGATTTATTTTGTGTTGTGCTGCACGATTAAATTTATGATAGATTTCAAAAACTTCACGTTTACGTCCTTCAAAGTCATCTGCGGTGTGATTTTTATACACACCCATAGCCCATTCCAATTCATCATAGGTAGCACCAATTTGATCTTCGTCTGAACGATCATCTTCCCAAAGTCCATCAGTGGGTTTGGCTTTTTGTATGGATTCGATAATGTTTAATTCTTTTGCGATAGCAAATACTTCACTTTTCATTAAATCTGCTATTGGAGAGATGTCCACACCTCCATCACCATATTTTGTATAAAAACCAACTCCAAAATCTTCTACTTTATTTCCAGTTCCCACAACAATGGAACGGTGTAGTGTAGCATAATAATACAGAGTAGCCATACGTAGACGAGAACGTGTATTAGCTAAAGCTAAATGGTGTGTGTGATCTTCTTTTGGAGAGACTTCTTGTACAAAAGCATCAAAAGTTTGAGTTAAATCGATTGATAAACCTTTTACATTAGGAAATTTCTGTTCTAACCATTTGATATGATCTTGTGCGCGCGTCACTTGGTCTTTCTTTTGATGAATAGGCATTTCTAAGCACAAAAGAGACTTCCCGGTCATGGCAGCCATTGTGGAGGTGACGGCAGAGTCAATTCCACCAGAAACACCTATAATAAAGCCATTTAAGTTAGCATTTTCAATGTAATCATGTAGCCATTGGGTAATATATTGAGTAACTTCTTTGGTTCTCATAATGTTTATGTATTTTTGCCGTTATATTAGAAATCAAAGATAAGAAAAGTGAGTCGAATAGGGTTGTTTTTAAGTTTGTTAATTGTTTTTTCATGTAAAAAAGAAGCAAAATTTGAGGTGGATACAGATGCTATAGAAGTAAATTACAAATTAAAACGCTTTGAAAATGATTTTTTTTCAGAACAATCTTTAGATTCTTTAAGAAAACAATATCCACGTTTATTACCTGTACAGGTTTCAGATTCTATTTTTAAAGAAGATCGTAATGATTCTGTTTTGCAAAAGCTTGTACATGATGTAGAAAAGCAATATTCAGATATTTCTAATTTAGATTTAGAACTGAAAAAATTAATTAAAAGAGTTAAATATTATTATCCAAATTTTGATGTGAAAGAAGTGATTACTTTAGTAAATAATCCAAATCAAAACAATAAAGCCATTTATACAGATTCTTTAATTTTAATTCCTTTAGAAGGATATTTAGGTTCGGATAGTGAGTATTATAATCGATTAGACCGTTATTTGAAAAAGAATAAAAATAAAGAGCAAATATTAAGCGATGTTGCAGAAAGTATAGCCAATTATATTGTGCCATCGGATCATTTAGATGGACGTTATATTAATTTATTAGCTTATGAAGGGAAGAAGATGTTGTTAAAAGATGCTTTTTTACCAGAAACATCTGATTCGATTAAAATAGGATATACACAAAAAGAACTAGATTGGGTAAAAGCAAATGAATTTCGAATGTGGAATTATTATTTAGATAAAGAAATGCTTTTTAAATCCAATACTGAATTCAAGAGGCGTTTTATTGATGAAGCACCTTTTTCTAAGTTCTATACAGATAATGATTTGGAAATTCCAGCACGAGTAGGTGTTTGGCAAGGGTGGCAAATGATGCGCCATTATTTGGAAAAAAATCCAGATAAGAAATTGCAAGATGTTATAAATGAAACGGATGCTGAAAAATTGTATTACGATTCAAAATATAAGCCTAAAAAATAATAAGTTAGAAATGAAAGGTGTAAAGAAATCAGAATATAGAATGACATTTATAACTTATAACCTAAAACATAAAAAATATACCAAATAGATATGAGTAAAAAAGAAACAGAAATTAAAATTCAAATAGAATTAGACGAGAATAATGTTCCAGAAACGATTCATTGGGCAGCACAAGATGGAGGGATTGAAGATGAAGAGGCAAAAGCAATGTTTTTATATGCTTGGAATGAACCATTAAAAGAAACACTGAAATTAGATTTATGGACAAAAGAAATGCCTGTAGATAGTATGAAAAAATTCTTTCATCAAATTTTAGGAAGCATGGCTCAAACTTATTCTCGTGCGACAGATGATCAGGAAACTGTAAAAGAATTTGAGGATTTTACAAATCATTTTGCTAAAAAATCAGGAATTATAAAATAATTAGAGAGATATAAAAGAGGATATAGAATAAGGATTAATGAATGTTGAAATTCAATTTTAGCATTTGTTAATCCTTTTTGGTGCTTAAAAGGTATTAATTAAAATGCTCTGAAACTTGTTCATTTATGGTTTCAATATAGTGTAAAATTTCTGTTTTGCCTGTTTTTGAAGTGGCAGAAGAAATAAAATATTGAGGAATCTCTTCCCATTGTTGTAAAAGCGTTTTTTTATACTTTGCTATGTTTTTTTGTAAAGAAGAACTACCTAATTTGTCAATTTTGGTAAAAATAATTGAAAAAGGAATTCCATTTTTACCAAGCCATTCCATAAACTCTAAATCTATTTTCTGAGGATCATGACGAGAATCGACCAACACAAATAAATTGATAAGATTGGAACGATTTAAAATATATTGAGTGTTAATAGAGTTAAATTGTTGACGGGTTTTTTTAGATACTTTAGCATAGCCATAACCAGGTAGATCCACTAAATACCATTGGTCATTAATAAGAAAATGGTTGATTAGTTGTGTTTTTCCGGGAGTTCCTGAAGTCTTTGCCAGTCCTTTTTGGTTAGTTAACATGTTAATTAAAGAAGATTTTCCAACATTCGATCTTCCTATAAAAGCATATTCGGGTTTAGTAGGTTCAGGTGATTTTTTATAATCGGTATTACTGATAACGAATTCAGCTTTTTTAATTTCCATGAGAACAGGTTTAAAAAATAAAATTTACTAAAAATAGAAATCTTTAGTAAACTTTATATATTACATTATTGAACTATTATTTTGTGACTATTTTGCCAAGCCATTCTTGTAAATGTTGATTAAATAAATCAGGGTGTTCCATCATAGGAGCATGCCCACATTGGTCAATCCAAACTAATTCACTATTAGGTAATTTTTGGTGAAATTCTTCAGCTACTTCTGGTGGAGTAACGGGATCTTGTTTCCCCCAAAGGATTAACGAAGGTTGATTCATATCTTTTAAATCATTTGCCATGTTGTGACGCATTGCTGCACGAGCTATATATATAATTTTCAATGCTTTAGCTCTATCATTTAACGTAGCATATACACCATCGACAACTTCTTTAGTTGCGATAGCAGGATCATAAAAAATACTTTGACATCCATTTTTTACATATTCATAATCACTAATCTTAGGGAAAGATTCTCCAAAAGATTTTTCGTACAATCCTGAACTACCAGTTAAAACAAATGAATGAACTTTTTCAGGGTATTTTAATGCTGTGATTAAAGTGATATGTCCTCCTAATGAATTTCCAATTAATGTAGCTTTCTCTATGCCTAAATCATTAAGGAAATTATTAACAAACTTTGCAAAAACACTTAGTTTATTTGTTAAAATGGTGGAAGTGTATAAAGGAAGTTCAGGGATGATGATTCTATAACCATTTTTACTAAAATAATTTAAAACATCATCAAAATTACTAAGCCCTCCCATTAATCCGTGTAATAATACAATTGGATGTCCTTCGCCTTCTTCTATATAGGTGTATTTTTTCTTTCTTTTTATTTTAAATAGCATACGGATGCATTCGTTTGTACAAAAATATACATTTTTTTAGACTATGCATGAATAAATTATAAGAATGTGTTTTAAGTACAAAATGGGAAAAGTTATCAACAATGTGGGTAAAAGTGGAAAAAAGTGGAATAAAATTTGTATTTTTGAATAAAAATTACGGTTTTATAACATGTTTAGTTTGATAGGAGTATACGAATGTAAAGTAGATGCAAAAGGGCGTCTGGCTATACCTTCAGCATTAAAAAAACAAATGCTGGGCGTGTTGTCAGATGGTTTTGTATTGAAGCGTTCGGTATTTCAACCTTGTTTAGAATTGTATCCTAAAAGTGAGTGGGATGATGTAATGGGTAAGGTGAACAAGCTAAATCGATTTGTAAAGAAAAATAATGATTTTATTCGAAAATTTACAGCAGGTGTTAAGCCTATTGAAATCGATGCTAATGGTCGTTTATTAGTGCCGAAAGATTTGATAGGGTTTGCTGGAATTAAAAAAGAAGTAGTTGTTTCTTCTGCTGTAAATATAATTGAGATTTGGGATAAAGAAAAATACGAACAAGCTTTGGTGGAGTCAGAAGATTCATTTGCAGATTTAGCTGAAGAAGTAATGGGAGGTTTAGAAGATGAGTAAGTATCATGTTTCGGTTTTGTTAAAAGAGAGTGTTGATTTTCTGGTTCATAAGGAGCAAGGAACTTATGTTGATGTAACCTTCGGAGGAGGAGGTCACTCTAGAGAGATCCTAACACGTCTTAATGAAAAAGGAAAGCTTTTTTCTTTTGATCAAGATCAAGATGCTTTGGATAATCGTATTGAAGATGATCGTTTTACCTTAATTAATCAAAATTTTCGTTTTCTTAAAAATTCACTTCGAATGTATGGGGTAAATGAAGTAGAAGGTGTTTTGGCAGATTTAGGTGTTTCTTCTCATCAGTTTGATACAGCTGAACGTGGTTTTTCAACTCGTTTTGATGGAGAATTGGATATGCGTATGAATCAAATGGCAACAAAAAATGCAAAAACCATTTTAAATGATTATTCAGAAAAAGAATTAGCTGAGGTTTTCTATTACTATGGTGAATTAAAAGACTCATATCGAATTGCAAAAAAAATAATGGATTATAGGGTACATTCTAAAATAAATACAACAAATGATTTAAAGGAGATTGTGCTGGACGAAATTCCAAAGTTTAAACAAAATAAATACTTAGCTCAAGTTTTTCAAGCACTTCGAATTGAAGTGAACGATGAAATGGATGCTTTAAAAGAGATGTTAGTTCAAGCAGCTGATGTTTTAAGTCCAGGAGGAAAGTTGGTTGTAATATCATATCATTCTTTAGAAGATCGTTTGGTAAAACGATTTATTAAAAAAGGATTGTTTAAAGGTCAGCCAGAAGTAGATATGTATGGAAGAGCAGATATTCCTTTAAAGCAAGTGAATAGAAAAGTAATCCTTCCAACAGAAGAAGAGATAGTACAAAATAATCGTGCCCGAAGTGCAAAATTAAGAGTAGCAGAAAAAAATGGCTAAAAAGAAAATATCCATTACCGATATCTTAAAAGGGAAGTTCTTAGTAGAAGAAGGGGCTTCTAAAAATTGGTATTTTGTTCTTTTTCTAGCCAGTATAGCGATTATTATGATTTATAGTATTCATTTAATTGAAAAGAAAGTTGTTTCGGGAGTACAATTAAATAAAGAAATAACAGAGCTGAAATCAGAATACACCGATTTGCATAAACAATTGATGCGTTTAAAAACAGAATCGGAAGTGATTAAAATGGCTCAAAAAGATAGTTTGAAAGTTTCACAAGTTCAACCATATAAATTGGTGTTGAAAAAAAATGATTAAGAGTAGAAAAACCATATTAAACCGTGCTTACTTAATAGGAGCTTTATTGTTAGTTCTTTTTATAGGTGTTGGTGTGAAATTACTTTCTATTCAAATTAATGAAAAAGATAACTATAAAGATAATATTGCTGAATATACGATTCCAGCCAAAAGAGGAAATTTATATGCTTCAGATGGTACATTATTAGCGACAACAGTTACAAAATATAATGTAGCAATTGATTTTAAAACATTTTATAATCGTACAAATTCTGATACGATTGATTTTTATAAAAATGCTTTGGCTGATTCGTTAGCAAAAGTTTTTAAGAAGAAGAGTAAACAAGAATATTTACGTCTTTTTGCTAAACAAAAAACAAAAAAATCACAATATATACCCTTGTTTAAAGATTTGAACTATGGTGAAATTAAACGTTTACGAAATTTTCCAATGTTCAAAGGCCGAAAAAGTACAAAAAGTGGTTTAATTGTTTCTGAAAGAAATGAACGAGTAGTAATTAATAATAAATGGAGTCGAACCATTGGGCGTGTGGAAAATGGACGTAAAATAGGTCTGGAAGGTGCCTATACCGAGTTTTTGCAAGGAAAAAATGGAAAAGAATTAAGAATTAATGTTAGAGGAAAGTCCCGTCCATTAAATGATGAAAGTAGAGTGGAGCCACAAGATGGATACGATGTAATTACAACCATAGATCCAGCAATTCAAGATGTGGCATATAATGGTTTACTAAAAGAATTAGAACATTATAGTGCAGATCATGGATCCGTTGTTGTGATGGAAGTAGAGACGGGAGAGGTGAAAGCTTTAGTGAATTTGTCTAGAGATAAAAAAGGAAACTATCGTGATATTCGAAATTATGCTATTGCTGAAAGAACAGAAACAGGTTCTACATTTAAATTGATGTCTTTAATGGCTTGTTTAGATGATGGTGTAGCAGATACGGCAACGGTAAAGCCAACAGGAACAATGTCAATTCATAATGCAAAAGTGCGAGATTCTAATGGTGGTAGAGGTTATGGAGAAGTTTCTATGATGAAAATTTTTGAAAAATCATCTAATGTTGGTACAGTGCGATTTGTATACGATAATTATAAAGAACATCCTGAGGATTTCGTAAATCGATTGTACAAATGGAAATTACACCAAAAATTAGGTTTAGATATACAAGGAGAAAGAGAACCGTTAATTCCTCATCCTGACAATAAAGAATCGTGGAGCGGTCTTTCTTTGCCGTGGATGGCTTATGGTTATGGAGTAGAATTAACGCCGATCCAAATTTTAACTTTTTATAATGCTGTGGCAAACAATGGAAAAATGGTAAAACCTTTGTTTTTAAAAGAAACACGATCTGGAGGAAAAATAGTAGAAAGTTACGAGCCAGAGATCATTAATCCTTCTATAGCATCAGAAGCAACAATTAAAAAAGCGCAAGCTATGTTACGTGGTGTAGTGGAGCATGGAACAGGAAGAGCGTTGAATACAGCGGGATATTCTATTGCAGGAAAAACAGGGACTTGTCAAACGGGTTATGGATCGGGTAATGTACAATACATCGCTTCTTTTTGTGGTTATTTTCCAGCTGATAATCCTCGTTATTCTGCTATTGTAACTGTTACAGAGCCAGATAAAAGTAAAGGATATTATGGAGGGTTAATCGCAGGGCCTGTTTTTAAAGGAATTGCGCGTAGAGTATATGTGAATACACCTGAAAGAAATTTAGATGGAGCACCTCAATTAGTAGATGTTGAAAAGGAAATTTTAAAAGAAAAAGATTTTGATTTTACAAAGAAGATTAGCTCTATGCCTAATCTTGTAAATGAAAAAGGTGGAGACGCTATCGCTTTATTAGAAAATGCAGGTTTAAAAGTAGATTATAAAGGTGTTGGAAGTGTTGTGAAACAATCTTTAAAACCAGGTGTTAGAATTAAAAAAGGACAACATGTAACCTTAATTTTAAATTAATGAAAAAATTAAAGGACATATTATATAAAGTTTCTGTAGAACAGATCATTGGTTCAACAGATGTTTTTATCAATAATTTAGAAAGTGATTCTCGTAAAGTAGAATTGGATACTTTTTTTATTGCTTTAAAAGGTGTTTTTGTAGACGGACATCAATTTATTGATAAAGCCATTCAGCAAGGTGCAAAAGCCGTTTTGTGTGAAATAGCTCCTGAAAAGATTGTGAATGGAGTAACCTATGTTATAGTAAAAGATAGCGCAGATGCCTTAGGTGTCATTGCGGGAAATTTTTATGGAAATCCATCTCAGAAAATACAATTAGTTGGAATTACAGGTACGAATGGGAAAACGACAACAGCTACTTTGTTGTATCATTTATTTCAAAACTTAGGGTATCAAACTGCTTTATTGTCAACTATATCAGTGCGTTTTGGAAAAGAAGAAATTCCGGCAACACATACGACTCCTGATGTGATTACGATTAATAAATATTTAGCTCAAGCAGTTGAAATTGGTTGTGATTACGCCTTTATGGAGGTGAGTTCACATGGTATTCATCAAAAACGAATTGCTGGTTTGGAATTTGTTGGAGGTGTTTTTACCAATTTGACACACGATCATTTAGATTATCATAAAACATTTAAAGAATACTTGAATGCTAAAAAATTATTTTTTGATGATTTACCTGAGTCAGCTTTTGCTTTAACTAATATTGATGACAAAAACGGTTATGTAATGCTACAGAATTCATCTGCAAAGAAGTTTTCGTATGCTTTAAAAACAGATGCTGATTTTAAAGGGAAACTATTAGAAAATCGTTTTGATGGAATGTTAATGACAATTAATGAACAAGAAGTTTGGGCACGATTAGTAGGAAAGTTTAATGCATATAATCTTTTAGTAGCCTTTGGAGTAGCAAAATTATTAGAACAAGATGAATTGGAAATCTTAACTGCTATTTCAAAACTAGAAAGTGTTCGAGGACGTTTTCAATACAATTTATCAGAAAAAGATATCGTAACAATTGTGGACTATGCACATACGCCCGATGCTTTGAAAAATGTTTTGAATACAATAAATGATATCCGAACTGGAAATGAGCAAGTTATTACAGTGGTAGGCTGTGGAGGTGATCGAGATAAAACAAAACGCCCTATTATGGCTTCTGTAGCATGTGAATTGTCAAATCAGGTGATTTTCACATCAGATAACCCACGTACAGAAGATCCTGAAATTATTATAGAAGAAATGGAAGCAGGTGTTCAGCCTCAGTTTTTTAATAAAACGATGTCTATTTCCAATAGGAAAGAAGCCATTAAGGCTGCTATTAAAATAGCAAAACCGGAAGATATTATTTTGATTGCCGGGAAAGGACATGAAACTTATCAAGAAATTAATGGAGTGAGAACAGAGTTTGATGATTTTCAGATTTCAAAAAATTTACTAAAACAATTAAATAAATAAAAACAAAGAATGTTATATCACTTATTTGAATATTTAGAACAAGAATTCCAAATGCCAGGAGCAGGATTGTTTCAATTTATAACATTCCGTGCGGCGATGGCCTTTATGCTCTCATTGTTTATAGGATTGATTTTTGGAAAAAAAATAATCAATTTTTTACGCCAAAAACAAATGGGAGAATTGGTTCGGGATTTAGGATTAGATGGTCAAAAAGAAAAAGAAGGGACGCCAACAATGGGAGGCGTTATCATTATTTTGGCTACATTAATTCCTGTGTTTCTATTTGCTCGATTAACTAATGTTTATACTGTTTTGTTAATTGTTTCTACACTTTGGATGGGAGGAATAGGTTTTTTAGATGACTACATAAAAGTTTTTAAGAAAGATAAAGAAGGATTAGCTGGTAAATTTAAAGTGTTAGGTCAAATTGGACTAGGGATAATAGTAGGTACAACGTTGTATTTTAATCAAAATGTAATTGTTAAAGAAAATTTGCCTTTTGAACAGAGAAAAATTGAAATTACAAAAGATGGTCAAATAGATAGACATTATTTTACAGAAGAGGTGAAATCGACCAAAACGAATATGCCTTTCTTGAAGAACAATGAATTTGATTATGCTGATTTTTTAACTTGGATTGATGAAGATTTAAAAGACTATGCTTGGTTAATTTTTATCCCAGTAGTCATTTTTATTATAACAGCTGTTTCAAATGGTGCAAATCTAACGGATGGAATAGATGGTTTGGCTGCGGGTTCATCTTCCATAATTGTAGCTACGCTAGCTTTGTTTGCATGGCTATCAAGTAACGTGATTTTTGCTGATTATTTAAATATCATGTACATACCTAATTTAGGAGAGTTAACTATTTTTTGTGCTGCTCTTTTAGGTGGTTTAATCGGGTTTCTATGGTATAATACCTTTCCTGCACAAGTTTTTATGGGAGATACAGGTAGTTTAACTATAGGAGGGATTATAGCAGTATTGGCAATTGCTGAACGTAAAGAATTATTGATTCCAATTTTATGTGGAATATTTTTTATAGAAACCTTGTCTGTAATGATGCAAGTTTCCTATTTCAAGTATACAAAGAAAAAATATGGAGAGGGTAGACGAATATTTAAAATGTCACCTATTCATCACCATTTTCAAAAAGAAGGTTATCATGAAAGCAAAATTGTAACACGATTTTTAATTATAGGAATCATTTTAGCTTCCGTAACCATTATTACATTAAAACTAAGATAATGCAAAAGATTGTTGTTTTAGGAGGAGGGGAAAGTGGTGTTGGAGCTGCTATTTTAGCACAAAAAGAAGGTTTTGAAGTCTTTCTTTCTGATAGAGGTGAGATTCAAGAAAAATATAAAAATACATTATTAGATAGAGGAATTGATTTTGAAGAAAAGAAGCATTCCTTAGAGAAGATCTTTGAAGCGGATGAAGTGATTAAAAGTCCAGGTATTCCTGATTCAGTTAAAATGATTCAAGAATTAAAGTCAAAAGAGATACCTGTGATTTCTGAAATTGAATTTGCTGGTCGTTATACAAGTGCAAAAATTATAGCTATAACAGGAAGTAATGGTAAAACAACGACAACATCGCTGTTGTATTATATTCTAAAGCAAGATGGTTTTAATGTAGGTTTAGGAGGTAATATAGGGAAGAGTTTTGCATGGCAGGTAGCTGAAAATGAATTTGATTTCTATGTATTGGAATTATCAAGTTTTCAGTTAGACGGAATTGTAAGTTTTAGGCCTGATATCGCGATACTTTTAAATATCACACCCGATCATTTAGATCGATATGAATATAAAATGGAAAACTATGTAGATTCAAAGTTTCGAATTACAATGAATCAAACAGAAGAAGATCTTTTTATTTATTCAAAAGATGATCAAGAAATAGAAAAAAGAATAGAAAATAAAGAAATAAAGTCCCAAAAAAGACCTTTCTCTTTAGATGAAAAAGTAGATAAAGGA